>CAYWXT010000006.1:0-46886 GCA_964462125.1 uncultured Pirellulaceae bacterium
TCCCCTTGAATCCACTCCACGGCCCGCTGGCGTCGTGCCCCTGCTTCCGCGCCGCGGCAAGGCCCCCGTTGTCACTGGTGACGATGACCAGCGTCTCCTCTGCCACGCCAAGCCGCTCCAGCGCCGCGACCACTTCACCCACCGTCCAATCAAACTCCATCACGAAGTCCCCATGGGCACCAACGGGGCTCTTGCCTTTGAACCGTGGGTCGGGCACGTGTGGGGTGTGAATGGAACACGTGGGAAGGTAAAGGAAAAACGGCTCCTCTGCCGCCGCGGCCGACTCCAGGAAGCCGACGGCCTTCTCCACCAGCGTCGCCCCGATCTGCTCCTCGGGACGGTGATTGGGCCAGTTCCCATCAGGACGGTGCTCCAGCAGTTTGTAGCCGAGCCGGTCGATCACCGTGAGCTTCGAAGGATACTCGGCCGGCGCTTCCCCGTACGGCTCGCCGTCCTCCAGGTAGACCTTCGGCAGCATGTTGTGCCCATCGGCCACCAGAAAACTGTGATGAAAACCAACTTCATTGGCCCCGCGTCCCGGTGACGTTAAATCGCGCGGGTAGCTGTCGCCGAGGCCGACATGCCACTTGCCGACCACACCGGTTCGATAGCCGGCTTCGGCGAGGATTGAAGCGACGGTCCCCTCCCTTTCCCCGATCACCAGCGGCTCGCCGTTGAACAGAACGTGGGAGGTCTGGTAGCGGCGGAACGGGTCGGTTCCGGTGAGCAGTCCGTACCGCGCCGGGGAGCAGATCGCCGAAGGGCTGTGGGCGTCGGTGAACCTCATCCCTTCGGCGGCCAGCCGGTCGATGTTGGGCGTCGCGATCGGGGAGGGCCCGTAGCAGCCGAGGTCACCCCAGCCGAGATCGTCGGCCATGATGACCACGACGTTCGGCTGGGGCGCCGCCTCGCGGCGTGCCGCCCGCATCCGCTCGAGGCGCGCCTCCTCCTTCGCAAGCCCCTCGCCGGTGACTGGCAACGGGGTGAAATTCGGATCGGGATCGAGCGATTCCTCTTCCGAAATCTCCCGCCACCGCAGATGGCGGAACCACACGTCCTGGCCGTGGTCCTGCAGCCAAAGTTCTCCACCCCGCCCGGCGAGATCCCCGCCCCGCAATGCGAGCAGATCGAGTTCCGTTTTCCACTTCGGGTCGGCGTAGTCAAACGAGATGACTCGCTCGCCGTTGAGCCAATGCTCGATCACGGTTCCCTGACAGACGACGCGTCCCGTATTCCACCGCCCATGGGGCCGCGTAACGTCCTTGCCCGGCGCCATGCAGAAGAACAACGAGGCTGCTGACTGCCGCGGGTTGTCACCATAGGGACTGTAGGCATCGTCAAGTACCTGGTACTCCACCTGGCCCGGACGGTAGTAGACTCCCGAGTTGCAGCCCTTCGAAGCCTTCCACTCAAAACGAAGTTCAAAGTCGTCCGGCACCTCGGCGGCGGCGTAGGTCAGCGACCCACCCTCTTCTTTCCGGTAAAACGCACCATCTTCAATCACCCAATTGCCGGAGTGCTCCCAGCCGTCAAACGTCTCGCCGTCAAACAGCGAGGCGAATCCGAGCCGCGCCTCCTCGGGGTCAACGGCCGCAGCAGCAAGGGGAAGGGAGAGACAGAGGACGCCGATCAGGAAGAAGCGGATCATCATTTCAGCGGGAGTCAAGGGTTGGCGTAATGGGGAAATGCTTCGAGAAATCGCCCACTCCGCCGCAGGGGCAGCGGAGCTGGACGAGGGGAATGGGCTGTCGCCAATCTCCAACCCGATCACCTCCTTGCCCTCCCGCGACAACTGTCTGGCGATCGCGAGCACGTCGAAGGCCGTCTCGGTTTGCACCGACTTGGCGAAGCGGCTGAAGCTCGGTTTCATCATGTCCTCCTACTGTCACCGATCATCACTCACGCGGCGGCTCGAATCCGAACGTTTCCAGCCAGTGCTGCAGGTCGTCTGGAGTCATCTCAGCGTCCGGCTTCGGGTCCTCGATCGCGTCACTCCCCTGCCCTGCCGCGCTTGCGGCCGGCGCCAATCGCAAGCGGCCCTCCAAGAGGTCATCGAGCCAAGGCTGCGAATCGAACGTTGTCGCCCCGCGACGAGCCGCGGCCGTTTGAACCCGGTGGTCGGACGAGACGACCGTCAACTGTTTCGGTGCCGAATGAACCGCGATCAGTTCTTCGAGCAAATCGTCCGCTTCTGAGTACTCCACCGCGAAGCGGACATCAATCGACGCATGTGTGAACTGACGGGACCGATCCGCTGGCGGATTCGCAGCATCGAACACCACGCAAGTTCGGCCCCGGGTCGACTCATCGAGGTGCTCAGCCAGCCGGTCGAGCAGTCGCATCCGTTCCCGCTGCAGCCAGGCTGGATCGGAATGCCGCCCCGGTGGCGCAACCGGCGCGACGACGTTGTAGCCGTCGATCAAAAGGAGCAAGGACATCGTTCAGCCGAAGGAATTGCGGTCGCGGTCAGATTGAAGGCTGGGCCTCTCAATAGTTTGTACCCTTCCCAAACCTTGATACGCTTCCCAACCGCTCTTAGGATCGTGCGGGAAAAAAGTGTCCGGTACCCTTTGTACAAAGCACCCGGAGGGCGAGTTCCTCGCAAAAAAGGACCGGACACTTTTTTCCCGCTCATTGCTTATGTGCGATGACAGTCCGGCTCGCCGAGTCGGACGTGCAACAGCATGACAGCTCACGAGGAGTAGTCGACCCGTTGCAGAAACAACCCGTGAGCCGGCGCCGTCGGCCCCGCCGCATCCCGATCCTTGGCCTCCAGCACCTGTTCGATCCATCCGGGCTCCCGGCGTCCACGGCCGATCTCGACCAACGTGCCGACGATGTTCCGGACCATATTGTAGAGGAATCCGTTGGCTTCCACTTCAATCGCCAGCCGCCTCTCGCCCGTTCCATCGGCTGACAACGACATCGCCGGAAAGGACCCACGGTGTGGGAGTCGATCATTGCAGCGATGCTCCGCCTCCTCCCCATTCTCTAACAGCTCACAGGCCGATACGTGGCGGACCGTCGACTTGCGATCGGCGCCGGCGGCTTGAAAGCTGGCGAAGTCGTGTCGCCCCACCAACCGGCTGGCAGCGTCGCACATCGCGTCGCAATCAAGCGGCCCGGGGAGCTGCCAGGAGTAGCGATAGTCAAACGGGTCGCGGGGGCCGCCGACCCGGATTTGATAGCGATATCGCTTTCCCACCGCGTCGCGAAGCGCATGAAACCCGTCGGGAGCGTCCGCGACATCGACCACCGAGACGGTGTTGGGAAGCTTCGTGTTCAAAGCCCGAGCCAATTCGGCGTCGGTTGCCCGCCATCGGGGAACGACGCAGCTGGCGACCTGGGCGATCGCATGAACCCCCGCATCGGTCCGGCCGCTGCCGATCACAGGAACGGTCGCCCTGGTCACGGCGCTCAAGGCCGACTGCAGCGCCCCCTGGATCGTCGGCCGCCCAGGCTGGACTTGCCAACCGGCAAAATCGGTCCCGTCGTAGGCCACGGTCAGCTTGAATGTCCGCACCAGTGGTGCCCCTTGGTCGCAGAAGTCACAGAGCGTACAGCGAAGAATTCGGCTCGGGGCCGCTCGGCTCGCGCCGTGGCGTTAGAAATTTGTAACGGCTGGGCGCAAGCCCCCCGGCCTCAACCCTTACCCTTGGCTGTGAAAAACCACCAGGAGGATCGGCTCCTAGACCGTTGCGGCCCGCTTGATCAACAGCTCAGCAATCTGCACTGCGTTGGTCGCGGCGCCTTTGCGAAGGTTGTCACTAACACACCAAAACGCGATCCCGTTTTCGCTGCTGATGTCTCGCCGCACGCGGCCGATGAAGACGTCGTCCTTGCCAGCAGAGTCGACCGGCATGGGGTATTGCTGGTGGTCCAGATCATCGACCAGCGTAACCCCTTCGGCGTCGGCGAACAGTTCGCGAGCCTGGTCCACCGAGAGTGGTCGCTCGGTTTCGACCAACAGCGACTCGCTGTGTCCCACCGCCACCGGAACGCGAACACAGGTCGGGCAGACCTGGATCGACTCGTCACCCATGATCTTGCGGGTTTCGTACACCATCTTCATTTCCTCGCTGGTGTACCCTTCGTGTTTATGCGAACCGATCTGGGGGATCAGGTTGAATCCAATCGGGTACTGGAACGTACTCGGCGGATGCACCTGTCCCTCCAACGCCCGTTTGGTGCTATCGTTCAGCTCGTCGGTGCCGGCCAGACCTGCGCCGCTGGTCGCCTGGTAGGTGCTGACAACCACACGGCAAATGCGGGCGGCACGGTGCAGTGGAGCCAGCGCGACGACCATCTGGGTCGTGCTGCAGTTCGGGCTGGCGAGGATGCCCCGGTGCCCATCGACCGCCTCCGGATTCACCTCGGGGACAACCAGCGGGACGTTGGGGTCCATCCGCCAGTATCCACTTTCATCGACCACGACGGCGCCGGCATCGACCGCCCACGGAGCGAACTCGGCCGAGACCTCGTCCGGTGTGCTGGCAATGACCAGGTCGACGTCATGAAACGCCTCGGGCTCTAGCAATCCCACCTCCAACAGCTGATCCCCGACGCGGACCTGCGTGCCGGACGTCCGCTTGGACGCCAGCAGCTTCAATTGCCGGTAGGGGAACCCGCGCTCGGCGAGTTGTTGCAAAACGATTCGACCAACGGCGCCGGTGGCACCAACGACGGCAATGGATTCGTACACGTGGAGATGATTCGGGTAGGAGTGGAGTGGTGTCGTCAGTCGTCCAGCTGCTCGACCGCTTCGGGCAAGTTTTCATCAACGAGGCCCAGCCCCCCTCGTCCTTCTTGAAGTCTGGAATCGACATCCAACACGGTTTCTTCGGCGCTGGGTTCCCAGAACTTAACGATATGGTCATCCGAGAGGGGTTGGTAGGCCCGGAACAGGCGGAACCCGACCCCTCGAGACGGGTCGCTGGTGAACCACCAAGGGCTCCGGGGAAAGTTCGGGTCCTCCATTTTCCATTCTTCATCGTCCGAAGCGAGTCGGGCGGCGCTGCGGAGGTCGGGCGGGTCGAGTTCCCAGGTGCCGCCACGGGCAACGCAGGGCCACGGATATTCGGGCCAGCGAACCGCCTCGATGGCCCGCAGGTTCGGCTTGTCCGCCAGCCAGGCGTATCCATCTTCGGTGTAAGCGTTGACCGTCCACTCCGCGGCATTGCCATGCATGTCGTACAAACCGAACGGATTCGGCTTCTTCGTGCCAACCTCGCCGGGGCCGTCGAATGCATTGTCAAAGTACCACGCATACTCGCCAGCCTCGTCGGGATCGTCTCCCCAGCTGTAGGCGGTCTGGGTGTTTCCGCGAGCGGCGTATTCCCACTCCGCTTCGGTGGGCAAACGGTACTGCACTCCGGTCAGCTTGCTGAGCCACTTGGTGAATTGCTGAGCGGCGTATTGGGTCATCGTGACCGCCGGCTGGTCAGGGTCGTCGCCGAATTCATAGGTGAAACTGGGGTCATACAATTCGGTGGGCGCCGTGATCGAATCGGCTCGGTTGGCGTCATCGATCGGGCGGATGCCTTGTGCTTCGAACTCTTTGAAGACCGAGTGCATCCGCATGTACTCCTTGTACTCCCGCCAGGTCACTTCCATCTTGCCGACCCACATCGGATCGACCGCGATTTCGACTTGCGGCCCTTCGTCGTCGCTGCGCCCCTCCTCGTCCTCGGGGCTGCCAATCAGGAAGCTGCCGCCGGGGACGGGAACCATGTCGAAGGCGATGTCGGTCCCTGGGATTCTCGCCGTATAGGGGACCATGTAGCCGTCATCGACCTTGACGAAGGGACCGTCGTCCGGTTGCTCGGCCACGATTCCCACCACCTCTTCGTCGGGTGGCTCGGCGTTGAGGAGGGGCGCGGAAAGGAACACAAACCCCGCGATGGAGGTCGCGAGAAAGGAACATGGAAATCGCATCAGGTGGTGTGCCATGGAACCGAGATGGACGGATATCAATACGGGTGTCGATCAACGCGGGACTTTGAGGGTCACCGCGAGGAACTCTCTGCGAGTTCCGTTACGAGTCCTCAGTATAGATCGACCGTCCGGTTCGCCAAAGCCACAGCGATGGCTTGAATTGGAAAACGCCGCTCACCGGGCACCGCCCCAGGGCGTTTCACAGCGGACCACGGCATCTCACCGCTGGTCGATTTCCTCGGGACGTGAACCAAGCACCACGGGGATTTCGAGAGTCTCTCCGTCGCGGCGGACCCCTACCTTGACGGTGCTACCGCCGAGTTCCCTGCCGATGACCCGGATCAGGTGGCCACTGTCGGTGATGGTCGTGTTGTCGACGCTGATGATCACGTCCCCGCGGCGCAGTCCAGCAGCGGCCGCGGGAGCGTCCGACGCCGCGAGCGCGGCGACCAACGCACCGCGGGTCCGTGCGTCCTTCCCATCCAACATCTCGTCGGGGACCTCCACAAGGCTGACCCCGAGCCAGCCCCGCTCCACACTCCCTGTCTCCTTGATCCGCTCATAGATCTGTCGGGCAACATTGCTGGGGATCGAAAAACTGACCCCCTGGAATGTATCGCCCACAATCGCGGTGTTGATCCCCACCAACGTGCCACGGGCGTCGACCAGTGGCCCGCCGCTGTTGCCGGGATTGACGGCCACATCGCTTTGCATGAAATCCTGGTACTGGGCCTTGGCACCATGACGGTCGCTGGCATCACTGGCCGCACGCACCATGCGATGCTTCCCGCTGACGATCCCAAAGGTGACGGTTTGGTCCAGACCAAAGGGGCTGCCGATCGCCCACACGGGCGATCCGACCCGGCAACGATCACTGTTCCCCCAGCTGATCGGGAAAAGACGATCGGCGTTGACCTTGAGCAGGGCCAAATCAGTCAGGGCATCGGAGCCGACCAATATCGCTTCGACACGTCGCCCGTCACTGAGGGTGACCTGGATCTCGTCTCCCTCGGCGATCACGTGCCGGTTGGTCAGGATATGCCCTACATCGTCGACGACGACACCGCTTCCCTGGTCCGAGGTGGGAACAAACGACGAGGAGATTCGGCGGGTGCCGGTATCGACCACATCTGGCTGCCGCCGACGAACGTCGATGTGAACCACGCTCGGTCCGACCGCGGCGGTAACCATCTGGTAGGCCTCGCTGAGGGCGTCGAGCGAGACATTTTGCAGGCCCTGAGTCCCCGCGTCATGCTCGGCTCGCAACTCACCTCGCATCCAAGCGTAGCGAAACTCTTCAACAACTCGTGGGACGGCAAACCGGGCAGCGGTCAACATTACCGCCATGGTCAACAGCAGCATCAAGCTCTGCACCAACGGATCGGGACGCTGCCGCTGATTCGAAGTGTCGGATGTGTTCGGAGTGTCAGGCGTACTCGGTGAACTGGGCGCATTCGGAGACTTGGGCGAGCAATGGCCGTCCACCGGCGGCGGCTCCGGACCACTTCGGTCGAGCAATTCGAAACGCCGGAACACCAACTGGGTCGCCGGCCGACCGGCAGCCTCGCCGGAATGCCGCTGACCTTCCGGCCGATCATCGCCGTGGGACTCCTCGGGCGGGTCTTCGTGCTGGCTTGAGTCAAAAATCATGATCGATGGCTGCCCTTGGACGATGTGTGCTCCCAGTCCATTGTAGCGCGATTGCTGCGGCCAGAGATACCTTTTTTCCGCCGGCCCGCCGAAATGGGGGGCACCACAGCCTTCCGAAACTGGCTTGCCCATAAAAACCGTTTCATCACCAGAACTTTCGGGCTCCCTCCCCAGGGACGAACGAGGGGCCGAGCGGGTATGTTGAAGGGCTACCGATGGCTCACTTCGTTCCTCCGCCGTATTCGACAGATTCCATGCCGGACACCCTTCAAGCCTCCATCTACGAAGCGATCGCCGGAGTACGACTGGTCGATCCCCACACCCACATCAACCCACACTCCCCGGCGTCCAACACGCTCGCCGACCTGCTCGGCTACCACTACTATACGGAACTGGCCCATGCCGCCGGGATGCCGAAGGCCGAGATCGAAGACGCGTCACTCTCCCCGCGGGAACTGGTCGGGCGACTCGTCACAGGACTTGGGCCGATCGAGAACACGGCCCAGTACAGTTGGCTGATCGAGATCTGCCGGGTTTTCTTCGGCTTCGAGGGGGACCGGATCGACTCGTCGAATTGGGAGTCACTGTACGACGCGTCCGAACGCCACATGGCCTCAGCCGACTGGCCGCGAACGGTGCTCGACCAGAGCAACGTCGAGGCGGTCTTCTTGACCAATGACTTCGACGATCCACTTGAAGGTTTCGACACGAACACGTACATCCCCTGTCTCCGCGCCGATGACTTGGTGTTTCATCTGGCCAAGCCGGAGACACAGCAGCGGTTGGCAGCCTGTACCGGAATCGAACTCGACGGGTCGCTGTCGAATTTACGGCGGTCGCTCGAGCACCGATTCGAGCACTTCGTTGCCGCCGGCGCACGCGCCTGCGCGATCTCCCTGCCGCCCTCGTTCGAACCGGCGCCGGTCGGAGACGGCCGGGCCGAAGTCGCCCTCGATCACGTTCTCGGCCGCGACCTGTTGGCGGACGAGGCTCACCGCGCGGCCCTCTCTCGCCGCGTCTTCTGGACCATCGCCGAACTGTGCGATGAGTACGGGCTTCCCTTTGATTTGATGATCGGGGTCAACCGAGGCGTTTATCCTGCCGGCGTGCACCAGGGCCAAGACCTGTACGACTCGCGGGTCTCGCTGATCCAGTACCGAGAACTGTTCAATGCGCTGCCGAATGTGAAGTTCCCCATCTCGGTATTGGCCAGCGTCACCAACCAGGAACTGGTCAGCTACGCGTGGATCTTCCCGAACGTGATCACCAACGGCCACTGGTGGTACAGCAACACACCGTCGTTCATCGCCCGCGATGCCGCCGCGCGACTCGAAGCGGTCCCGCAAACGAAGCAGATCGGCTACTACAGCGACGCCTACAAGCTCGAGTTCGTCTGGCCGAAGTTTGATATGTATCGGATGGTGCTGTCTCGGATTCTCGCCGAACAGTTCGTGCGCGACGCGGGGTGGAGCGAACACAGGGCGATCGAGCTTGGCCGCCAGGTGCTGCGAGAGAACGTCGATGCAATCTTTCCGAAACCGACGCGAGAAACCGAACTCTCCAGCGGTGAGAGAGCGTCGGCAACCAGCGTCGAAACCGCCGCGGCGCTCCCACCCGGAGCCGACAACGAACCCGATCCGCTCCCCAGCGCCGAGGAGCTGAAGTCGCTTGGAATCGCCGACGTCGAATTGACCGACACGCCGGCCGGCCGAGCCGCCTCCGACGTCGAATCGATCGCGAATGACCTCGATCACGAACCGCTGGACGTCGGCGATCTGCTCGCCGAAAGCGACGACGCGACCGATTTGGCCTCCCGTGGCAACGATGTCGAATCGATCCGGATGCTCCGTGGCGAAACTTCATTCACCCCCGACGAAGACTCGCTGCAACTGCGACCCGATCCCGCCACCGGCGAGTTCCGGATGCCGTATCCCGAGGAGGAAAACGAACCGGAAGCTCCGCCGCAGGAAGGGGATCCGCGTTCGAAGGATGACGAGCCGAAAGACTGAGCGACTCTGTTCGGCTTCATTGCAAAAGTCGCCGAGACTTCTGGTCCGTAGCGGAACTCGCTGCGAGTCGAGCGACCGAATCTCAACCCCCGTCGGCGGCGATCCGGTTGATCGCATTGAGCATCGCCAGGATTGTGCTCTCGACACTGTCGGTGCTGACACCGACCCCGCGATAGCTTCGCCCACCGTGCTCGACTTCCAGGTTCACCTCTCCGATCGCGTCGCGGCCGAGCGTGGCGCTGCGGACCCGATAATCCTTGCACACCAACTCGATCCCGGTGATCTTTTCCACGGCCCAGAACGCTGCATCGATGGGGCCGTCACCCTGTTCGACCTGCTCGGTGAAATCCTGGTCGCCATGCCGCAAGGACAACCTGACCTGCGGCGTTTTTGACTTGCAGCTGGTCACCTCATAATCGACCAGTGACCACTGTTCCTCGACGCTGCCGCTGAGCTGCTGCTGAACCAGCGCCATGATGTCGCCGTCGTAGATCTCTTTCTTCTTGTCCGCCAGTTCCTTGAACTGCTCGAACACCGTCTGCAACTGTTCCCCAGTGAGGGTAAAACCGAGGGCTTTGGCGCGGTCGGCCAGCGCGGCGCGGCCGCTATGTTTCCCAAGCACCAGGTCGGTTTTGGCGAACCCAACCTCGGCAGGCGACATGATCTCGTAGGTGCTGCGGTCCTTCAGCATCCCATCTTGGTGAATGCCGGCCTCATGGGCGAAGGCATTGCGGCCGACGATCGCCTTGTTTCGCTGCACGTGGATTCCGGTCGCCTTGCTGACCAGACGGCTGGCGGGAACCAGCCGGCGCGAATCGATCCGGGTGGCGCAGTGGTAGAAGTCCTGACGTGTCTTCATCGCCATCACCACCTCTTCCAGCGCCGCGTTGCCGGCCCGTTCGCCAATCCCGTTGATCGTGCACTCGACCTGCCCTGCCCCAGCATCGACCGCGGCCAGGCTATTGGCAACCGCCATGCCGAGGTCGTCGTGGCAGTGGATGCTGATCACGGCCCGGTCGATGTTGGGAACCCGTTCACGAAGCATCCGAATCCGGTCGTGGACTTCACCCGGGGTGGCGTAGCCGACGGTGTCGGGGATGTTGACCGTGGTAGCCCCGGCATCGATCGACGCCTCGACGACGCGGCACAAAAACTCGTGCTCGGTACGACAGGCGTCCTCGGGGGAAAACTCGACATCGTCACAATAGCCCGCAGCCCGCTTGACCCCCACCACCGCTCGCTCGACGACCTCATCGGTGGTCATCCGCAGTTTGAACTCGCGGTGCACGGCGCTGGTGGCCAGGAAGACGTGAATCCGCGACTGCGGGGCGCCCTTGAGCGCCTCCCAAGCCGCGTCGATGTCCTTGTCGTTGCAGCGCGCCAGGCCACAGATCGTCGAGCCGCGGACCGTCTGGGCGATCTGCTTGACCGCCTCAAAGTCCCCGGGCGATGCGACCGGAAACCCCGCCTCAATGACGTCCACCCCCAGCTCGGTCAGGGCCATCGCCACCTCAAGCTTCTCCGCCAGATTCATACTCGCCCCCGGCGATTGCTCGCCGTCGCGGAGCGTGGTGTCGAAGATCCGAATCATCCGCGGTTCGGTCGCGGTCGAAGGGGCGGACGAGAAGTCCGGATCGGCTGCTGGCTGCGACATGGTGGAATGGTCCTTTCAGGCCAAGAAAAAGGTCGCGCGGTAAACGTCACTCAACAAAAAAACCCGAGCCGCGGGGCGACTCGGGTTTTGGTCTCTATTTCAATCGGCCGATCGACGGCCGGGACACACCCTCATCACCCGCCCATAGGGCGTCGCAAAAGTAGCTGCGACAGGAGGAGGATCTGTACCATGGCCGGTAGTTTAATCAGCCAACCAGACACGCGTCAATCCGTTCCCCACGCTTCTCACGCCGCCCGCGGGATCTCTTTTCCTTGCAGCTGGTAGACATAACGCAAAACTTCTGCGACCGCCTGATAATGGTCCGGAGGTACGACCTCGCCAACCTCAACGGTCTTGTACAGAATCTGCGCCAGCGGCTTTCGTTCCACCACGGGAATGCCGTGTTCCAAGGCGAGTCGGCGGATTCTCTGGGCAACCAATCCGGCCCCCTTGGCCAACACCAGCGGAGCAGGCATCGTCCGCGGGTCGTAACGGATCGCGACGGCCAGCTCGGTCGGGTTGGAGACAACGACGTCGGCCTTGGGAACATCCGCGGCGACGCGGTTCATCGCCAATTGACGCTGAACCTGACGCCGCCGGGCCGCCACCTGCGGGTCCCCTTCGGTCTCTTTGAGTTCATCCCGAACCTCCTGGTCGGTCATCATCAGGTCCTTTTCGTGCTTCCATCGCTGGAACGCGTACTCGAACAGCGCCAAAATGAACAGCGCCCCGCCGATCCAAAGACAGGTCCCCAGCAGCGACTCAAACAACGCCTTGGCAATCTCGGGAACCGAAAGACGCGCCAAGAACATCAACGTCCCGTCACCGCGGCTCACCGAGAAATACGCCACCGCGACGATCACGGCGACCTTGAACAGACCGAACGCAAGCCGCATCACTCCCGGCAGCGAGACGATCCGTTTGACCCCCGAAACCGGATTGATGTGACTGAACTTGGGCATGAGCTTGGTCGGAGAGAAGACCAAACCCGTTTGAATCACGTTGATCAAGATGCCCGCGGTCATCATCGTGATCAGAATCGGGACCGTGATGGCCGCCAATCGTCCCGCCATGACCAGCAGTTGGTGCGACGCATCGTCGGTCCCCAGCGACGCGATGCGCGGTGATGAGAGGGCGACGACCATCGCCTCGGCGAGCTGCTCGGACGCCGTTCCGCCGAACCACCACAAGACCGCCAACGCGGAAAGCAGCAGCGCAGCGGAGGTCAGGTCCTGGCTGCGAACGACCTGGCCCTTTTCCCGAGCCTGCCGCCGCCGCCGCTCCGTCGCTGAATGTTTCTTTTCGCCCGCCGTCTCGGCCATCGTTTGCCACCTGCTACCAGAGCGCCGACAGCCGCTCGACGGTCCGCGTCAGTTCTTCCTGAAAGATCAACCCGACCGAACCGATCGTCAGCGCCGAGACGAACAACAGCGCCAGTGCGTTGATGCTCAACCCGATCGCCAGCACGTTGATTTGAGGCAAGGTCCGGCTCACCAACCCGGTCACCACGTTGCTCAGCAGCAGTGCACCGACCACCGGTGCTGCCACCCGCATCCCAGCGACCATCCCGGCCGAGAGTTGGTCGATCACCAACCCCATCATCGAATCACTGAAGACGATTTGTCCAGCCGGAAGCGCCTTGAAGCTGTCGACCAGCACCCCCAACAAGATCCGATGACCGCCGACAATCAACAGCACCGCCGTCACCAGCAAACCGACCAGCCGTGCCAGCGTTGGCATGCTGCTGTTCGTGGTCGGATCGACCGCGTCACCCAACTGCATCCCGCCGGTGCTGGAAATCGCTTCGCCTGCCATCTGCAAGCCGGTTACGATCAACTGAATCGTCGCTCCGATCAACATCCCGATCAACCCTTCCCGACCAACGGCGATCGCCAGGTCGATCAGGTTGTCCATCCGAGGCAACTGCTCCACCGGCGTTGCCGAGGCGACCGGGGGAAGCAGCAGCCCGGTCATCAGGATCGCCAGCATCGCGCGGACCCGCCGCGGGACGCCCACACCGACCGCCGGCATCGCCATCAACAAGGTGCTCAGCCGGGTCAGGACCAAGACGGCCAGCACCAAATGGTCGACCAACCACTGGGCAAGCGTCTCCATCAGGGGCCGCCCGCCGATTCAAACACGACTCGGGTGAATTCCACCAAGCGGGTCAGCAGCCACGGGGTGCAGGCGATCAAGACCCCCGCCATCGCCAGAATCTTGGGGACAAACGAAACGGTTTGATCCTGGATCTGCGTCAACGCCTGCAGTAGCCCGACGAACAATCCAGCAAACATCCCGACAAGCAACATCGGCGCAGCGATGATCACCGCCGCCACCAATGCCGATCGGCACAGGTCAATCGCCGCGTTCGTATCCATCATGATTTCATTCCCTTCATGAACGTTCGCGGTGGGCTCGAAGAAAAATCGTGAACCACACGCTGCGGCGTTTCGATCCATTCCTGGGCCGACGGCGCCAGCCGCGGGCGCAATCTTACATCCCGATCGTGCCGAAACTGTTCATCAACATCTCCACCACCAACCTCCAGCCGTCAACGAGCACGAACAGCAACAACTTGAACGGCAACGCGATCACCGCCGGCGGCAGCATCAACATCCCCATCGAGATCGTGACGCTGGCGACCACCAAATCGACGATCAAAAACGGCATGTAGATCTGGAACCCCATCAAAAACGCCGTCTTGAGCTCGCTGAGGATGAACGCGGGCAACAACACCCGCATCGGCACGTCCTCGAATGACGTCGGCAATGGGCCTTCCGGATCCATGTACCCGAAGAACAGGTGGACGTCGTCGTGGTTCCCCGCCACATCGATCTGGCGCGACATGAATTCGCGGACCGGAGTCGCTCCCGCCTCGTAAGCCTCCTCCAGCGACATCTCGACATTCGGATCGGTATAGGGATCGATCGCGTCGTCATAGACACGTGTCCAGACCGGGGTCATCACGAACAGCGTCATGAACAACGCGACGCTGGTCATCACCTGGCTCGGTGGCAGCGACTGCAGCCCGATCGCCTGCCGGAGCAACCCCAACACGATGATGATGCGGACGTAGCAAGTCGTCATCAACAACACCGCCGGAGCGAGGCTGAGGACCGTCAGCAGCAGCAGCACCTGCAGACTGCTCGTCAGCCCCTCGGGGCTGGTCCACTCCTCCGGTCCCCCCCCGACCAGATCCAACGTCTCGACCGGCAGCGTCACCGGTTCCCGCTCCAACACCTTCGCCGGACCCGACCCCCGCTCCTCTTGCAAGCTCGACTGCGCCACCCCGATCGACGCAATTCCGCCGATCCAAAAGCAGACCATCAACAAGCGGAAGGCAGCGTGATACAAGCCTCAGTCGCTCCATCGACACGAGGAAAGGGAACCGGGCGCGGACAATAGGCAACCACCCTGCTCCATTGCAAGAGGCAAAAAAGGGGTCAGGACTCTTTTTCGAGCGACAAGCGAAAAAGAGTCCTGACCCCTTTTTTTCGCTACGGCGCCGCGTACAGCTGGTACAGCATCAGGTAGACCAGCACCCCGGTCACCGAGACGTACATCCAGATCGGAAAGGCATATCGGACCAGACGCTTGTGCGCCAAGATCCGCCCGGTCATCGCCAAGTAAACCGCTCGCAGGGCCAGGAACGGGACCGTGACCGCCAAGATCAAGTGCGAGATCAGAATGGAAAAGTAGGTCATCCGAGCCGCCGCCGGGGCGTCACTCGGGAACCGCTTATTCGGTTCACCGGTGCTCTGGTACAGCGCGACCTTGTGAAACAAATAAAGCAGCAAAAAGAGGCCGCTGACGATCAGGGCCGTCAGCATGAGATTCTTGTGCCGCCGTACCTGCCCTTGGCGGATTCGGACAAAACCGGCGATCAACACCACCGCCGCCGTGGTGTTCAAAACCGCTGTGGCGTGCGGCAGGTTCGACGCCAAGTCATCCCAGCTCATCAGCCGGCTCTCAGTGGAAACTTCATGACGGTGGGGCGTCCGAATCGACCATCGAGTCGATCGTTTCACGCAACTCGTCCATCTGTCGCTCTTGCGGCCAATTGTAAAACCCCTCGATCTTCCCTTCAGCGTCGACGAGCACGAACCGTTCTGTATGAAACTTCTTGTTGACCGGTTGCTTGAAGATCTCGCCACCAATCCGCCGGATGTAGGTCAAATCGCCTGTCAAGAACAGCCATTGCTCCTCATCGGCACCGAATCGGGCGGCGTACTCGCGGAGCACCTCCGGCGTGTCTGTCTCGGGGTCGACCGAAATCGCCACGAACCGCACCCCGCTCCCCTCGAACTCGTCCTGCAACTCTTTCAGCTTCTGGTTCTGCTTGACACAGATGCTCGGACATGTGCTGAAGAAAAAGCTGACGACGTAGGGGCGCCCCAACAGATCCTCGCTGCTGACCTGCTCCCCGCTCCGCTCGGTCAGCTCAAAGCGACTCAACCAAGCTTCCTCCTCCTCGGGCGGATGGGTCGGTTCATCATTGGTGATCGTCTCCGGGTTGCCCGGATTTGCGTCCGTGTAGACGACATCGTCCGGCCCTGGCCCCGAACCGACTGGCCCCGAACCGACCTGCGGACCGCGCACCGACCGAATCAGCAAGCCGAGGGCGACGCCAACAAAGAGGATCAAGAGCAAGTGAACGAACGTTTTCATGATGGGAAAGCCTCTCCAGCCTCAGAAACGAGGATACTCGGTCAAACGATGACATCCGCTTTTCGGCTGCCCCGCATCAACTGCCATGCGACCAGACTCGTCAGCACCGCAGCCGCCAGAGTGACCGACCAGCAGACCGCCGGGGTGGGAGCGAATCCCGTCGCCGCGTAGTGCAGGTCGGGGTACAACAATCGCCGCAGCTCCGCTACCGAATAGCTTAACGGGTTGATCCGCATCAGCGCCCCGAGAAACAGCGGTCCGACCCCTCCACTGAGGTTCAACGGGGGGATCGGGAAGAAGGAACCACTGAGCAGCCACATCGGCATCAGCCCCAACATCATGATCGCGTGAAAGCCCTGCGTACTGTCCATCGGCCAGGCGACGATCATCCCCAGCGAACACATCGCGATCGCGACGACGGCAAGCAGACCGAGCAACGGCAAAACCGTCCAACCCAACGGGGCGGTCCCGATGGCATAGACCAACACCAGCAAGAACACCGCCTGAGTCCAGGCGATCGCGGCACCGCCGAGCACCTTGCCCGCCAGCACGGGCCAACGTCCCACCGGCGCCACCAACACCGATTGCATGAACCCTTCACGCCGATCCTCGATCACCGAGATGGTGGCAAAGATCGCGGTGAACAACACGATCAGACAAATGGTCCCCGGCAAGAAGAACTGCAAAAAATCTTGCTCGCCAGCAAAGGAAAACGAGCCTTGCAACCCGATGCCAAACAGCAACCAGAACAGCAACGGCTGCAGGACCGCGGCGGTGACCCGGTTCCGTTGGCGGAAAAACCGGACCCACTCCCGCTTGGCCAACATCCACGCAGCAGCCATCCCGCTTCCGGCCGTCGCCACGGCAGGGACGAACGTGGGAGATGCCGTCACCGGTGGCGTGGGGACTTCAAGCTGCGGTTCTTTCAAACTGTTCATTCGGTTCCACGGATCACGCCAGGTCAATCAAAACGCTGGCCAGTACGGGCGATGAAGACGTCCTCCAAGGTGGGGCGACCGATGGTGATCGAATCGACCCGCTCCCCCAACCGTTCGGCAAGCTGCGGGACAAGCGACGCCGGGGAATCGCTCTGAAGTCTTAACTGATACTGAACCCGCTGGGGCGCCAGCCCGAGGTCGTCCCGCAGCAACCTTTCCACGCCGTCCAAATCGCCGCTGGTTACGGTCACAAACCCCTCGCCCATCGACTGCCGCAGCTCGTGCGGTTTGCCCTCGGCGATCTTCTTGCCGCCGGCGAGAATCACGACGCGGTCCGCCTTGTCCGCCTCGTCCAACAGATGCGTCGTCAGCACCACCGAGACGCCCAGAGCGGCCATCGAGCGAACCGCCTCCCAGAGGCTGCGGCGGGCCGAAGGATCCAGTCCGGTGCTGGGCTCGTCCAGCAGCATCAACCGCGGGCGATGCAACATTCCCTTGGCCAGCTCCACCCGGCGTTTCAAGCCACCGGAAAGCGACTCACAGCGGTCGCCGCGGCGGTCGGTCAGCCCCAATAGCTCAAGCAGCTCATCCCGCCGCCGCTGCATCGCTTCCCCACCGATCCCATACAACGCCGCCTGGCAAGCGATGTTCTCGTCGACCGTCAGCTTGGCGTCCAAGCTCGGTGACTGAAACACGATCCCAATCTGGCCGCGGACCGCCAATGGCTGCTTCGAAACATCGAGTCCAGCAATGGTGATCGCGCCGTGCTGGACAGGAAGCAAGGTGCACAGCAACCGGAACAACGTCGTCTTGCCGCTGCCGTTGGGTCCGAGCAATGCCACCACCTCGCCGGCACCAACGGCCAAGTCGACCCCGTCCAAGGCGGTCGTTTCGCCATAGCGGTGACGCAGCTCGCGGGCAACGCAAACGGCAAGCCGACGATCGCCGGTCGAATTCATGTCAGGCATCGCTTCCACCGCCTCAAATCATCGCGCGGAGGGTCACGATCAAAAGCACCGCCGGCAGAACCAACAGCGAGGAACGCAGCAACCGGCGGGCACGGACATCATCGGGACCGGCCGCGAACCGGCACGAAGCTGCGAACATCGGCAGCCCCGACGCCAGCACCGCCACCGCCGCGACAACACTCCACCACCCGCCAGCGATCCACCGATCAGGCAGCAACCCTCCCGGCATCACCGCCAGTGCGATCCCGCAACCAACCAACCCCAGTGAACCAAGAATGCTCTGCAGCCCCGCGGCGCGCCCGGTCGGGTCAATCGTCGTCGTCATCCGAAAACCGGCCTCGCCATATTGTTGACGGTACATCCATGCGATCGCCATGAAGTGCGGATACTGCCAAGCGGCCAAGACGCCAAACAACAGCCAACCGGTCGCATCAAACAATCCACCTCCCGCCGCGGTGTAACCGATCAGGATCGGCAGCGCGCCCGAGATCGCCCCCACGGTCGTGTTCCACGCGGTCCGGGTTTTCATCGGCGTATAGACCAGCACATACACCAGCCAGGTGATCAAACCAATCGCCGCCGGTGCAGCGCCAAACCGGACCGCGAGCAAGCCCGTTCCGATCACGCCCAAAGCCGCGGTGAACCAAGTCGCCTGGCCGATCGTCAGCCGGCCACCAGGCAAGGGGCGCGACGCCGTCCGGCGCATCCGGCGATCGATCACCCGTTCCCAAATTTGATTCGCCCCCCCAGCACTCCCCGCGATCGCAGCGGTCCCCAACAACAGCCAAGCGAGCTCCAGCGGCGGTACCCAGCCCTCAAGGGCCACCATCGCCGAGGCAACGGTGGTGACCAAGATCATGACGACGATTCGCGGCTTGGTCAGCTCGACGTAGTCGGCGATGACCGCGTTGATGCCAAGCGGTGCCTCCCGGTCCACCGGCAACGCTGCGGCCGCCTCGCCCACCCGACCACCACAACTCGGCGACAGGTCCAGCTGCCCCCGCTCATGACTACCCCCCTCCATGCGGCCATGATCCCCCGGTCGGCAACGGCCGGACACCGGCGACGACGGGCCAGGCGAGATGGGCTCGGCAGCGATCAAATCGGTGGACATCGACAACTAACTTACGCGAGTGTTTCCAAACGGTCGATCCGTACGTCCGCCTCGCCGAGGCAAACCGTCAACCACAATGCAAATCTAAGAACCTCGTTCCAACCCGACGGCGCGGTACCGTAACAGCCGCACCAACGTCATCGTCGCGACCGCCAAGATCAGTGATCCGGTCCCGACATGGGCCGTGATCAACAGCGAACCACCCCAGGCCTTGGAACGGATCACGAAATCCGTCGCCCCAGGAACCCAATCGAGAAACCCAGGGTAGCCGTACTTCACCACCCACGTGCCGACGCCGAGCGCGATCTGCAGCCCCACCAATCCTATCAGCACCACACCAGGTCGCGACAGCGTCAAATCGCCGCATCGCCGCAGACACCACCACACCCAACCGGCCAACAGCCACAACAACAGTGCCGTCACCACATGCAACGCGACCGTGTGGGCGAAGCTGTCTGGCGTCGCCGTGGGCTGCACGTGCCGCAACTGCGCCCCCAAAACCAATTGGCCATAGCTGATCGCCACCAAGCCAATTGAAAGCGTCATCGCGCCTCGACCCAGCGGCCGGGGGCGCCCCAGGGGCCGGCCATGACCCAGCGAGCGAGTTGGGTCCGCCAGCGGCTGGCCCACCCGCCACCACCAGCGGCTCGTCACGACCGCCGCAACGACACAGAGGGCAAAGGACGCCGGACCGATGCATCCGTGAAGCATCGCCAAGGTGCGATCGTCCAGCAACACCCGCATGCCGCCCAACACCCCCTGAGCGATCACCCCCCCCAACACCCCCACGGTCAACCAGCGGACCCAACGACGCGGCTCCAACAAGAACGCTGCGATCACCAACCCGATAGCGACGAAACCCACCAGGGCCGCGAGCAGCCGATGGCCGTGCTCGATGAACAGGTCGAACGGGCCGAACAACCAGCTTTTGAAGGGATAGAGAAACAGGTTGTACCCGTAGGTCGACGGCCAATCGGGAACGGCCATCCCCGCGTCACTCGTGGTGACCAACCCGCCCACCCAAATCAACGGCCACGCCAGGCAGACCGTCAGCAGCGCAATCCGGTGCACGGGCTGCCCCGGCGGATCGTCGCTTAGGGTCGTGCGGGAAAAAAGTGTCCGGTACCATTTGCGAGGGACTCGCCCTCCGGGTGCTTTGCACGAAAGGTACCGGACACTTTTTTCCCGCTCACTGCTTTCCGGTTGGCTCAGCTTCATCGACATCCGGTGCCCTACCCTGCCCCGCGACGCCACGCAAAGACCTTCTCGCCCGAAATCCCACCGGCGACCGCGCCGCCAGCCCCGAAGACCGCCCCGGGAATCATCCCGCCCCATCCGATCGCAATCATCAGTCCCAGCCCGAGGCATAGCCCCAGGATCGCGCCGATCGATCGATAGGTGTCTTTGCTCATCGGTCACAATGCGGCTGAAGAAGGCGCGTCATTCAAGGAGAGAACGAAGGCCACCAAGTCCCAAATCTGCTCCGTCGTCAAACCCTTGCCGCTCGGTTGCTCCGTCCATTCCACCGCCGGCATCGGGGTCCCCGCAATCCCTTGCGTGATCCGCCGAAAGAGACTCTCCGGATCGCCCCCGCCGCGAAAGGCACCGGCTTGAAGCCGGCGGGGGTAAATCGGACGCGGCGGCAGTGCACCGGCCTCTCGCATCGGATGCATCGCCTCCCGATCGGTGGGCGTCAAACCAATCCCGGTGGAAAACTCCTTGGTCCAGTCATCGAAATCGAGCGTCGCAACTTGGCCATCGCCCGAGGGACCGTGGCACCCGGTGCAATTGGCGATGGGGCCATGAAAAATTTCCCTCCCGCGTTCCGCGGATGCCTGCTCAAGGGTCGACGGAGGGACCTCGGCAACCGACTCCTCCGCGTCGACCCAACTGCCCACCACCTCATTGACGATCTCGACAACCACCTCCCCACCCTCCGACGGCGAGCTCCGCCCAGTCAATTCCGCGCCGGCAACCAGTCGCCAAGACGCCTCCGGCGCCCCCTCCTCGTACCCAAGTTCGTCGACCGCAACGGCCAACAACTCGCGCTCCACCTCGCCACGCACCGCAAGATAAATCAGGTAATCGACGAGCGTCTCGAGATCGTCGGGTTTGACCAATGTGAACGAAGGCATCGCCGTCCCCGGGATCCCGCGGCGAAGCACCCGAACCAAATCCGCCCGTGTCGGCTTGGCCGCACGCTCGGTGCTTTTCCATTTGAAGACCCCATGCCGGAAGTCGCGCGGATAGGGATTCTGAAAGCGGGACGTCGGGCCGGTGCCACTTCCACTGACGCCATGACAGGGAACACAGTGCTCCCGGTAAAGGCCCCCGCGCCGGCCGTCTCGCTCGCTGAAAACCGGACCGGCGGCCTGGGTCAATCGCTCGGAATCGACCAGTGACCGCCGATCTTCCCCCGCAAGCAGCTCGGCCGGCCAGCGGGGCTGATCGGGACTGCCGAACAACTCACCGATGACCGAGGAGACATCCCGCCTCGCAGCCTCCGTCGGGACACTCCGCGATCGCGCCAACGACAGCGCGAAAACCTCGTTCGACTCAAACTTTTCCACCCGCGAGTCACAGCCGGCCAACACCAAGGCAACCAGAGAGAAAATCCACCAGCGGGACATAGCAACGTAGGCGCAATAAGAATTCGAGAACGATTGCCCACCCCCCAGCTCACATGACGAGGGCGAGGAGAGTTTGACGGAACCGTAGACGCGAGCCTCGGCTCATTGAACTGCGAACACGAGAACAAAGCAAACGCAGCCAATTGTCGCACCCGCCTGGGAGGCCGTGCCGTTTCTACCTTGTGATTTCCTCGGTGATGACAGCCGATCTGCGACCCTTTCACGATCGGCACCCTCCCGCATGCATGCGGGAGGATCGAACGCTATCGCCCGGGGAAGGGCCCCTCACCGCCCCCTCTTGATCAATCAGCCGACAGGGTCCCCGCCGGAACGAGCACCTCGCCCAGATCGTTCTCACCAGCGTCGACGGTCAACTGAAACCGGTTCCGCCGCCAGTTTTGCTCTTCTCCGCCAACCTTGACACTCTGGAACGATTCGCCCTGGGCGATCCCCTCGTGATAGACGCGGAAGGTCAGCTCTTGGTCAACCGGCAGCCCCTCGATCTCCAGCACCCCGTCCTCGTCACTGACGGCGGCGAAGGGGTGCTCCAGCACGACCACGTAGGCGCGCATCCAAGGGTGAATGTTGCAGTCGACCGGAATCGGTGCCGGCTCGGGCTGCTCCAACTCCACGGACCGTTCCTGGTTCGCCGGGATCGTGAAGTTCTGGGCCGTATTGCGGAAGAAATTGAGGTTGGCGTTGTGCCCCACCGGATCGGGATTGGTGACCTTCAGCGTGTCGCCCGTCTGCGCGATCACGATCCGCGGCTCAAACCGGCAGTTCTCGTTTGCCAAGGTCAGCTCTTCGTTACGCGGTGGCACTTCGGCAAGGTCCGTTCCGCCACGGCCGGTATAGACGTAGACGACGACGTTCTTGATCCCGTTGTTCTCGGGATTGACCAACAGTTTCTCATTCGTCAGACCGTGCTTGCCGCAGAACTCCACGTCTTTATTGACGTCGACCGGCCCGGGAGTGACTGCGTCGCCTTCGTAGACAAACTGCATCTTCAGGTCACCAGTCTGGGCAAAGGCCGACGAGAAGCCCATCAGGGTGAGGGCCAAGCCTCCGATCATCATTCGCGTATTCAACTCAGACTCTCCTCAAGGTGTAGGTTTCGTCAGGGAACGAGGTCCGGGACGGTGGGTCAGTGGGAGGGGTTAGTAGCAGGATCACGGTCGCGCCCCAGCTTGGATTGTAGTGGGTCCGCCATGCATCTCCAGTCCTTTAGGATCGTGCGGGAAAAAGTGTCCGGTACCTTTTGGGCAAAGCACCCGGAGGACGAGTCCCTCGCGAAAGGTACCGGACACTTTTTCTCGCGCGACTTGACAGCCCGAAAGAAAGAAGGGCGACGGCTTGGCGGAGATGGGATCCGCAAGCCGCCGCCCTCACAAAAATTAGCCTTTAGCGGACAACGGGCCATCCGACAGGGCGGGATAGAAGTGCGGACGGCAGAAAATCGTTGTCCGGCAGGACTGCCACACATTATACCGACTTGCGGACGGATGTCTACCACTAAGACAAGCCAACTGGGCCTTGAACCGCCACAGACCTTCTCTCCTTCTTCCTCTACCTCATCCTCCTACCCACGCACCGCGCAAATACGACCGCGAAAAACCTTCGTGCCCCTTCGTGCCCATCGTGGTGACATACCCCGCACGCCAACCCTCATGCCCACCCCTTCCCTCGACGCGACCCTCCACCCTCGTTCCCACGCGCCGCGTAGGAACGCCCCCTCGCCGCTCAGCGGCCCAACGCCAACGCCCCTCGGCCGCTGTCGGAAACGCGTTCCACCCCCTACCATTGCGGCTGCGGATTGAGCAAACAACGCATCGAAAGCAGGGTTGGCAATGAAGGTGTTGGTGGTCGGCAGCGGGGGCCGTGAGCATGCCTTGGCTTGGAAGATTTCGCAAAGCCCGCGCGTCGACCAGGTCTTTGTCGCCCCGGGGAATGCCGGAACCGCGATCGACGCCACCAACGTACGGATCTCCGCCGACGACCACGAAGGGCTGATCCGGTTCGCCACCGAACAGTCGATCGACCTGACCGTCGTCGGCCCCGAAGCCCCGCTGGTTGCCGGGCTGGTCGACGCGATGCAGGCTGCCGGCCTCCGCGTCTTTGGCCCCACCGCCGCCGCTGCCGAACTCGAAGGGAGCAAGGTGTTCTGCAAAAACTTGCTGCACACCGCCGATATCCCCACCGCCGGCTTCCTCACCTTTCGCAGTGCCGATGACGCCTCCCGCTACATCAAGGACCGCTTCTCCGAGCCCAACGACCCGGTGCCGGTGGTGGTCAAGGCCGACGGGCTGGCCGCCGGCAAAGGGGTGATCGTCTGTGACACGCGCAGCGAGGCCCTGGAAGCGATCGATCGAATCGCCGCCCGGCGAGAGTTCGGCGAGGCGGGCAAGGAACTGATCATTGAAGAACGGTTGTCCGGTCCCGAAGCGAGTGTGCTGGCGATCACCGACGGTGAAACGATCGTCACCCTGCCGGCGGCCCAGGACCACAAGCCCGCCTTCGACGGAGACCGCGGGCCCAATACCGGCGGCATGGGCGCCTACTGCCCCACCCCGGTGATCGACGAGACGATGATGACCAAGATCGAATCGGATATTTTGGTCCCCGTCGTGCATGCGATGAAACGGGCTCGCCGCCCGTTTCAAGGCGTCCTCTACGCCGGGCTGATGCTCACCGCCGCGGGCCCCAAGGTCCTGGAGTTCAACGTCCGCTTCGGCGATCCGGAATGCCAACCCCTGCTGATGCGACTCCAGTCGGATCTGGTCGATCTGATTGAGGCCACCGTCGACGGCCGCCTGGATGAGGTCGAACCGCCGCAATGGGATGAGCGCCCCAGCATCTGCGTGGTGATGGCCAGCGACGGCTACCCGGGCGAGTACGAAACGGGCCGCGAAATCACCGGGCTCGACCAAGCCGCCGAGGTCCCCGGCGTCAAGGTCTTTCACGCGGGGACGAACGTCGTGGAAGATAAAGTCGTCAACAGCGGCGGACGGGTCCTCGGGGTAACCGCCATCGGCGACTCGATCAGCGGCGCCAAGCTGCAAGCCTACAGAGCCGTCAAAGAAATCCGCTGGCCCGGCGCCTGGTGCCGCAAAGACATCAGCGACAAGGCGCTGATCAGCTAGGCTCTGTCTCAAAAACATCAGCCGCGGATACGGCTGATGCGTTCGTTCGATCAGCGCAGCCACAGCTGTCTCGGATATGCGCTTCGCATCCAGGGAACGATCAACGGCGAGGAAAGGGAGTTTTCGGTCGGCATCGGTCAGGCGGCCCACGCAAAGCACAAGTTCCAGGTCGGCGATGTCCTATCTGGCCGAGTTGAACCGGTTGCTGACCCAAAGATCGACCAGTGGAACCCGAGTCAAAAGAAGTACCGCTTCGAGACTTTTTGTTACGGTCCCAAGTCCTGCTCGCTATACCGCCCTGGGCCAACGCGGAAAGTTCCCGGTCGCCGCGGGATGTCTTGGGAAGAGGAAGACTGGATTGACGAGGACGCGACAGCCCACCGCAACGAAGACGCTCAAGGGACAGCCGCTGCAGGATCGTGACGCTTGCCCCCGCTGGGTCCGCCCACTCATACCGGAGCAAGTTCCAACCCACGCATCGTCCCCGTAGACGACGCGAAGGCGTCGGTCTCGATGCCCAGTCGCTGCAGCATGGAGACGTAGAGGTTGGGCAGCGGATAGTTGTTCTGCTGGTCGAACGCCAGATGCTGACCGTGGCGGAACCCACCACCGGCCAACAGGATTGGCATGTTCTTGGTACTGTGACTGCTCGCATTGCCCAGGTTGGATCCGAACATCACCATGGTGTTCTCCAATAGCGATGTACCCCCGTCATCGGTCTCGGCCAACCTCGTCAGGAAGCGACCGAATGCCTTCATCACCTCGTTCTCAATGATCGTGAGTTGATCGATTTTCGCTGGATCCTTGCCGTGATGCGATAGACTGTGATAGTCGACGTCCACCCCCGGCACGCTGGGCACTTGATTCATGCCGGTGAAGTAATAAGTGATGAACCGGGTCGAATCGGCTTGCAGTGCCAGATGCATCATGTCGTACATCGACTGCATCTGCTCGACGATCTTTGTTGAATCGTTTTCATCACGCGGCGGATCGACATCTACCTGAGGTTTCGGACGCGACGTCCACGATTCCGCCTTCTCGAGTCGCTGTTCGGCTTCGCGGACCGCATCGAAGTACTGGTCCAACTTCTGCCGATCTCGCCCCCCCAGCCGCCGCTGCATTTGGCGGGTCCGCTCGAGCACCGTATCGAGCACGCTTTGACCTTCGGCGAGTCGATGGATCTGCTGCGCGCGCGTGTTGGGATCGCTGGCCAAAAAGAGCTGCTCAAATATCCGCGACGGGCGAGATTGCGCAGGAATTTCGACGCCGGATCGTGACCATGACAGGCCCGGGCCGGAACTGGTCAGACTGAGTGAGCTGAATCGTGTTTCCGCCCCCAGACGCTCGGCCGCCAGTTGATCCAGCGAGATCGAGTTACGGAAGCCGGCGCTGTTCGGTTGCTTGGCTGCCGATAGATACGATTTGGCTGATAAGTGACCGCCTCCCACATCGGGATGCGATGTTTCGGAAATGACCGTGAACTGATTGCGGTGCTCACCGATCACCTTCAAATAGGGCGTCAACTCATAGTCTCGGCCTGCCTGAGCCGGAATGAGATTAGGAGCGTGCAGGCCCAGACCGATGTTGATCGCCACCATCCGGCGACGGGGCGCGGTTGACGCGGCAAACGCTCGAGGCTGCATCGCTTCCAGCAGCGGCAGCCCGATCGTCACACCACCGGCGCTCAACAACGCCCGACGAGACAACTTTCTCATCATGATCGGTACTCGTTACTTTCTGGCTATCGGGCTATCTGGCGGGCTGCTTCACAAGGAGCGAGAAACGTCGGATTACGGCTGGTGGAACGTCTGGCTTTGCACGACTTCATGCACCAGTGTTCGAAATCCGTGATTCTGCTGGCCGGCGCGTTCCACGATCGCATCCACGGCCGCTCGATCGGAAAAGCCGATCCGCCGACCCAATCCGAAGGTCAGCAATTTTTCGGTCAGCGAGCGGGTGATGAGGTGGGGATCGCGCGCCAGCAGTTTCTTGAACTCGCGCACATCCTCAAAGCGTTCACCGGCAGCTGTCTCCCCTGTCGCATCGACCGGCAGGCCGATCCGATAGCGGACCCAGGCGTAGGTGAAGGGGGCTCGCTTGATCTCGGGACGATCCCCTTCGCCGGTGGTCCGGTACGCTTCCCGCCAGCCACCGATGGGATCGAAGTTTTCCAGCGCGAAACCGGGTGGATCAATGTGTTGGTGGCATCTTGCACAGGAATCGCGGTCGCGGTGCTTCGCGAGCTGCTGACGCAAGGTGGTGGCGCCGCGAATATCGGGCCCCACCGAACCGACCTCGTCCGGCGGGGGCGGGACGGGCTGGCCCAGAATCCTTTCCAGGATCCATGTTCCTCGCAAGATCGGCGAGGTGTTCGTTCCGTTGGCCGTCACCTTCAATACGCTCGCCTGTGTCAGCAACCCGCCACGAACGCTCTCGGGCGGCAACGACACTTTCCTGAACTCCTGTCCCTGAACCCCGCCAATTCCGTAGTGTTCCGCCAGCCGCTCGTTGAGGAACGTGAAGTCGGAGTCGATGAAGGTCGACACGCTCAGGTCGTTCTCGAGTACGTGGTGAAAATAACGCTCTGTCTCTTCGACCATTGAAATCTTCAGCAGCTCATCGAATTCCGGATAGAGATTCGCGTCCGGCTCGGTAAAGTCGACCTCCCGAAGATCGAGCCATTGCCCGGCAAAGTTCTTGGTCAGCGAGACCGCCTTGGGGTCCGACAACAGTCGCTCGACCTGATTGTGAAGAACCTGCGGATCGTTCAACTGGCCGGCGTCTGCCAGCGACATCAACTCCGCGTCCGGCGATGAACTCCAAAGGAAGTACGACAACCGTGCGGCGAGGGCGTGCTGACTGATCACTTTCTCGTCGGCCGGCTCTTCGAGAAACAGGAACTCCGGCGAACAGAGGATGCCCTTGAGGCCGCGCCGCAGTGCAGACTCCGGCGACTGCCCCTCCTCCAGCGCCTCGCCGACCAGCGCCACATACGGTTCCACCTCGTCTGGTTGCGTCGGCCGACGAAACGCTCGCGGCAGCAGATCCGCGAGAATCGCTTGAGCATCTTCTCGCGTCATGTTCTCCAGCTCGAGCCCACCCAGCAGTTTTTTGCGGCTGCGCGGCGGCCACGGGTCAAGCGGTCCTTCGATGTCGATGTCGCCGATCTCGATCCCAGGACCCGTATAGGTGTCCGCTCCCTTGCGAATGTCGGACGTACCGTAGCACTTGGGCTGAAACGAGCCACCGTCTTCGACAAGCCGGTCTTCAAACTCCAACGTCGTCCACTGCTCCGGCGGAATGTCAAAGTAACCGACCAGGTGTCGCTCGCGGCGGTTGACCAACGTATCACCGCCATAAACGCACAGCGTTACCGGCCCGTCGCTTTGTACGGCTCGCACCTCCATTCGGACGCGGTAAAGACCTGCCGGTGGTCGCAGCCGGCTGAAGTTGACCAGGTTTGTTGGACAGTAGCCCGACTGAAAAATCACCACGCCCCGATCGGTCTTACGAAACATCGTGCCCAGGAACTTGTCGATCCGCGACTTCCCATCATGACCGCGTTGGTCGAGCAGGTTCGTGGTCAGTTCAATCGACTTCGGGGGTTGGTCCGGACCGAAGACGGCATCGAGCGCTGCATCGGCCGCTTTCAAATAAGCCTGCATCGCTTCAGCAGAGACGGCCAGTCCCTCGCCCACGTTATCGAATCCAGCCAGCGACGTGTCCTGCGGCAACAGATCCTGAAGCCGGACATCGACGTCAAATAGATCACGGACGGTGTTTTCGTACTCAACGCGATTCAGCCGTCGCAGCACCACCTGGGCCCGGGAGCGATCCGCATCGGTCAGGGCACGCGCCAAGGTCTTCAATACCGCCGATGTTTCATTCGCCGGCGGTCGCGGCATCTCGGCCGGAGGCATCTCGCCGCTGGCCATGCGATCATGAACTCGCGTCCAGCGCCGCAAAACCTCCGGATCCCCGAGATCCGGGCTCAGGAGCGAAAGATCCAAGCCGGCCTCCGCGTCCGCGCCCTGATGACAGGCAAGGCAGTGGGCGGTGAAGTGTGCATCCAACGGCGCACGGAAGTCCGTTTGCGGCGTCGCTCCAGCCACCGCCGCATGGTTGAGCAGGGCGATGGCTGCCACCAACAGCCCACCATGTCGAAATCTTCCTCGGCCGCCCAAATCCCTGATCTCCTCTTCGAAATCGCTCCGCTACTAGCCCGACCGTCACGAGTTGTCCATTCTAAACGCCCTGTGACAAATGTGTCGGCCGAGAATTCCACCGTTCGCGAGTGTAACTGTTCACCGCTTCTCCGGCCGAATCCGAGGGATCTGGCGTCGGTAGTTCGCGAAGCAACAGAAACGATCTGGGTTGATCATGGGTAAGCGGCCGCACCGGGACCGTTCGGTTGCGGGGACCGTTCGGTTGCGGGGACCGTTCGGTTGCGGAGGGAGGTAGGAAGCGGAGCCAGACTCGGCGGGGGCGCAAACTGACAAGGGATGTCTCTGCCGGCGGCCTGCCAAAGGCGAATCGGGGCCTCTGACTGCCTCTCGCTGCCAGGGGCTTCTCCATTGACGTCTCGCTCGCACCTTTGGACACTGGAGCATGCCTTCCGAAAATCCCGTCCCTGGGTCCTTGCGTTCGTTTTGCACTCGTTGTCCACGGTAAACCAGCCGTGCGTTCGCGTCTTGGCACACTGGTGAGTGAAACCAAGAAAATCAAACGTTTCCAGCCGCCCCTCGCCACGCGATTTTCGTCGCTCGATCGCATAACGACCGAACTCGATCAAACGTGACTTGCCCGCGTGAAGCCACTTGCGGATCAAGCGAAGAATGCGTCGATCGCCGATGCGGTGCTCCAGGAACTCGACTAACCATTCATGGTCAATCGTGTCGAAGAAGCCTTCCACGTCGGCATCCAATATCCAGTTCACCTTTTTGCTCATGATCGCCACGCTCAACGCATCGAGTGCGTTATGCTGGCTGCGACCAGGGCGGAAGCCATAGCTGAAACGGAGAAAGTCTTGCTCGTAGACGCACTGCAGAACCCACAACACCGCTTGCTGGACGATCTTGTCCTCCAGCGAAGCGACGCCCGCGATGTGGCCTTCCCCTTGTCAGTGCAGGGTCGGCACGCGAAAGGATTGATTTCGGAGCTCAATAGCTGGCCTGCTTGACCCTCCGCACGGACGCTCATGACGACGTTGTTACCGCAGTCGCCCCTCCACTGGAGGCCGAAGTGACTGGCTAGATCTTCTTCGTAGGACTCTTTCATTCCCTATTCCAACCCGCTTTATCTATTCCAACCCGCTTTATCCCGGCACACACTGGCCCAGATCCGCTGGCCCCGATCCCGCACTAACCGGCTCGGCAGCGGAGAACGTCCACGCATCGCCACGATCCGGCCCGGCGGGACGGATGTACTTTGAAACGACTGGCAGGCACTGTCCCCGGCTGGTGGCACTGTCGAGGCAATCTGCCGATCCAGCTCGGCGAGCTGGATGTACAATACAGCCACGACCTTCTATGCATGCCTCCAAATCAAGCCGAGGGACTGATATGCTCCGCTCCTCCCCCGCTGCCCTCCCCTTCACGCTATGGCTGCTCGTCGCCTTGCCTGCGACTTCAGCCGAACCGGACGTTTCCCCGTCGCGGATCACCGAGGCGCTCCAGCAGGCAACGGCCTTCATGCACGGAACGATTGCCGACCATGGCGGCTACGCCTGGGTCTCCAGCGCCGATGGGCGATACAGCAACGGTGAGGGCATCGCCGGTCCCGACCGCGTCTGGGTCCAACCACCAGGAACCCCCACGATCGGTGCCGCTTTCTTGGACGCGTACGAAGTCACTGGAAATCAAGCGCATCTCGACGCCGCCCTCGACGCCGCCCAAGCGTTGCTTGCCGGTCAACTTCGCTCCGGCGGCTGGGATTACTCGATTCCCTTTGCTCCAGCGGACCGAAAGGGGATTCCCTTCCGCAATACGTCGCTCGGGGGCGCCGATCAGATTGTTGAAACACCCCAACCCGGCGGCTGGGAGATCTGGCGGCAACGCGAGCATCCGGAGAACCAGACGATCGTCGATGACGACACCACCGCGGCCGCCCTCCGCTTTCTGATTCGCCTGGATCAGCAGTTGGAATTCGAAAACGCCGCAATCCACGAAGCGGCCGACTACGCGTTGCGATCCGTCTCAGCCGCCCAATACCCCATCGGTGCCTGGAGCCACAACTACGACCGGTTCCCCACGCGATCCCCGAGCCCGGATCACTACCCCGTCCTGGCCGCGTCCATCCCAGAATCATGGTCCCGAACGTGGACCAAGGACTTTCTCGGCTGCTACATGCTCAACGACCGGATCACGCTCGACATGATCCGCACCTTGTGGTTGGCGGGGGAGGTCTATCAGCAGGACCGCTACCGCGACGCCGCCATTCGCGGAGGTGAATTCTTGCGGTTGGCCCAGCTCCCCGAGCCCTCACCGGGCTGGGCGCAGCAGTACGATCGCCACATGCACCCGGTGTGGGACCGCCCGTTCGAACCCCCGGCGATCTCCGGCTGGGAGTCCCAGGACACCCTGGAAGTTCTGCTGGATCTATACCAGTGGACCGGTGAGGAACGTTTTCTGGAACCGATTCCGCGAGCGGTAACTTACTTGCGCACGTGCCTCCGCCCGGATGGAAACTTGGCGCGGTTCTATGAACTGGGAACCAATCGCCCCCTCTACTTCAACCGCGACTATGAGCTCACCGGCGACGATTCCGAGGTCCCCGACCACTACGGCTTCATTCTCCCCTCGCGGCTCGATGCGATCCAAAGCCGCTACGAATCGCTCCGCGAAGGGCACCGGGAATCCTCGCCGGCGGATCCCCCTCCGAGCGCCGATCAGATCGCCGCCATCTTGCAAGCTCAACGCGCCGACGGCGCCTGGACCACCTCCGGCTTCGTCCGCGATGGGGAAGGCAACAAGCAGGTGCCCGAGGAAGGCGTGGTCGAATCGCAAGTCTTCATCGACAACATGCGTGCCCTTTGCGATCGGCTCCGCGAGGATGGCTAGGCTTTGTCACAGCTTGATACTCGGGTTCAATCGAATGTCGGCGGACATCGGTGAAATCGTCCTGGAGCTCTCCCCGGGCGACAGCGCCCACCCTCCCACGGGACGCGAGAGGCTGATGGGATTACGACGGGGAAGTCGTTTCGCTTAGGACCTGCGCGCAGTCGCGGCGGAAACGGACGTAGCCGAACCCGATGGTGAGGACGCAGTAGATCGCAATCGCGACGGGGTGCGCACCCTCCTCCAAAAGCCGGGGCGTGTCGAGGTGGGGGGCACCCGAGAACCACGCGAGCGCCAAGTAGACTCCGTTGGCGAGTAAGCAGAAGTCGGCGATAAAGCAGGCCCACCTTCGACATATCATGGCCGCTGCGAACAACGGCGCCATCACACCCAGAATCGGACCCGCCCACAGCGTCAGCCGGGGATGTGGATCGGGCTGGAACAGACTGTACGGAAGCTGCCATGGTCGAAGTTCGACATCTCGCAGTGTTCCACCGCCGATCCAGCCGCCGATCAGGTGGCCTGCTTCATGCGTGAATGTCATCACGCACCAAGCGGCAAGCAGTAAGGTTGCGAGTCGGAGGATTCGCCGGCGCATGGACGCGGTGGGGAAGGGACGCGGGAACCAGGGCGGAGTTCGGGACGGTGGGAACTCGCTCAAAGTTCCCCTACGGACGATCCGGATGGGCCAGTTGTTTTGGGCGGTCAGGATCGTGTCTCGCCACCAAGACTCGCTTGCTTCCGTCAAGGTCCTTCACCAAGTGTGCCCCAGTCAACTTGGGGTTCGACTCCGCGAGATGCAGGCAAGGGTCGGCGATCATCGGGCTGAGCTCGACGATCAGATAACCTCCCGGCTCCAGACGCTCCGGGGCAAGTGAGATCAGTTGCTCAATCACTTCCATACCCGTCGGGCCGGAAACGAGCGCGGCGCGCGGTTCATATTCTCGTACGCCCGTTTCCAATTCCGCGAATTCAGACTCGCTGACGTAGGGCGGGTTGCTGCAGAGGATGTCAAACCGAAACCCCAGCTTGATCGCGTCGAGTAGGTTTCCTTCGACCAACCGTACCGATTCGCCGACGCCGTACTGCTCGACATTGCTTGCTGCGACCTGCATGGCAGCTGGATTGATTTCCGTTGCGGTGATCTCGGCGCCGGGCAGGTGTTTCGCGATCGCGATGGCAATCGCGCCGGATCCGGTGCCGACGTCGGCGATGCGGACCGGCCGCCCGGAAACGCTCAGCGATTTTGCCGCGTCGAGCGCCTCGATGACAACATGTTCGGTCTCAGGGCGAGGAATCAGGACGTTCTCGTTGACCTTGAGACGCAGGGAATAGAATTCGCGGTAGCCGACCAGATAGGCAACCGGGGTTCCCTCGCCACGACGCCGGACGAGGTTCCGAAAGGCGGTCCGTTGCTCCTGTTCGGGAATGTCCCCAAACGCCGTATAGAGCTGGATGCGGTCACAACCGCGAACGTGCGCGAGCAACACCTCCGCATCGAGTCGCGGCGAGTCGCTGCCCCGCTGTCGAAAGAACTGGGTGGTCCACTCCAGTAGCCGCAGCACGGTCCAGGGCTGGTCTTGGTCGGCCACGGGCATCGGTCCTATTCGACCATCTCGACGCGGAGCTGGTCGCGGTCGTATTCCAGCAGCGCTTCGGTCACGGGCGAGAGGTCCCCCGCGATGATCTGGTCGAGCTTGTAAAGGGTCAAGTTGATGCGGTGGTCGGTGAGCCGGTTTTGGGGGAAGTTATAGGTCCGAATCCGTTGGCTGCGGTCGCCCGACCCGACCAGCCCCTTGCGGGTGGCTGCCTGCTTCGCCGCCTCCTGTTCCCGCTTCTGTTCGTAAAGACGGGCCTTGAGCACCCGCAAGGCTTTGGCCAAGTTCTTGTGTTGGCTCTTCTCATCCTGGCACTGGACCACGATCCCGGAGTCATGGTGGGTCAGCCGGATCGCCGATTCGGTCTTGTTGACGTGCTGTCCCCCAGGGCCAGACGCACCGAACTTGTCGATGCGGTAGTCGTCCGGCTTGAGCTCCACCTCGACGTCTTCCGGTTCCGGCATCACGGCGACGGTGGCAGCGGAGGTGTGCACGCGGCCTTGGGTTTCGGTTTCGGGCACCCGCTGGACGCGATGCCCACCCGATTCGTACTGGAGATCCCGGAAAACGTTTTCGCCCTCGACGGTGAGGGTGATGTCCTTGAATCCTCCCATCTCCGTCGGACTGGCGTCCATGACTTCCGTCTTCCAGCCCTTTTGTTCGGCGTGCCGGCGGTACATCTCGTACAGGTCACGGGCGAACAGGGCAGCCTCGTCGCCGCCGGTGCCGGCGCGGATCTCCATCACGCAGCGGGTGCGGTGGGCGTCTTCCCCGCCAATGGTCAACGACAGGAGATCTTCCCAGAGCGATTCTCGCTGAGCCCGCAAGTCGCTGAGCTCCGATTCGGCCATCTCCCGCTCTTCGGGATCGTCGGCCGTTTTCGCCATTTCCTGGCAGCCGTGGATCTCGTCGCTGATCCGCTTGAACTCGCGGTACCGGTTGGCGACCCGTGCCAGTCCACCGTGCTCGCGGGCCGTTGCGCCCATCCGTCCCCCATCGCCGACCACGTCGGGATCGGACATGTCCCGCTCCAATTGCTCGAAGCGGGAAAGCTTCTGTTCCAGGGTATCGCGAATAGAGCCACTCATCGTGAAGGGAACGCCACCGGGCGTTTATTTCTTGGCCTTTTTGGCCGACCTTTTCTTTTGCAAACTGGCGTAGGTTCCGGCGGCGAACTTCTTCTGGAACTTGTCGATCCGGCCGGCGGTGTCGACGTATTTCAGCTTGCCTGTGTAAAAGGGGTGGCAGGCACTGCAGATGTCGACCTTCAGCTCAGACCGGACGCTGCGGGTGGTGAACGTATTGCCGCAACCGCAAATCACGGTCGATTCTTGATAATTCGGGTGAATTCCGTCTTTCATGACGTTTCTCTCGGTGGATCGGTGGGCCGACACTGGCATGGTACAGCATCGCGGGCCACGAATCGTACGGCAACGATGCCAAGCTGTTCAAGGGGTCATCGGTTCAAGGGGTCATCGGTTCAAGGGGTCATCGGAGCCATGCTCGTTGCATTCAATCCTCCTCCCCTTTTCCCATCGGCGTCATCTGCCGCCAGCGTTGGGCGATCAAGGTGTCGAGAAAGAGCTGGGCCAGGTGGTAGGTGATCATCGGCACGACGCTGACTCCGCAGTCGATCGCGATCTGCAGGCCCACCATCAACGTCTTTTGGCTGCCGGCAAACCCCACCGCGATCTGGCGGTGGCGGTCGGTCCCGAGTTCACGAGAGACTGCGATTCCGAGCCACAGCGCCGCGAGGTGGATCGCGATCCCCGCCAAGATCACCGTCGGCACCCCCACCACGCCCCCGCCGGGTGAGCCCGATGCCTGCTCGACCACCCGGGCGCTGGCAACGGCCCCGAAGACGACCATCGATAAGATCCCGACCTGGGACGCCGCTCCGAGCCGCAGTTTGTTGCGATCCGCCCACCCGGACAGTCCCAGCCGCCGCATGACTTGAGCCAAGATCAAGGGTGCGACAACCAGCGCCGCCAGCTTCCACACCTGGTCACCGGCCGAGACCTCGGTTTCACGCCGCAAGCCGATCCAGACACCAAGGGGAACCACCACCACGCAGGCCAAATTCGTGACGACGGTAGTCAGCAGCGCGACCGAGTCATCTCCCCCAGCTTTCCGTGTCCAGACCGCTGCCGATGCGAGGGTGCAGGGGACCAGCGTCGCGATGAACAGGCCTCCGGCAAGCGGCCTCGGCAACAGCCACTCCGGCAGCACGCGACCGACCAACAAGCTCAGCACCGGCACCACGGCGATGTTGATCCCGATGGCCAGGGCCGAGGGGATCGGCGACACCACGCTCCGCCGTACCGCCTTGGCCTGCAGAGTGATCCCGGTCGCCCACATCACGGCGAACACGATGCCGCCCCGAAGCAGATCCCAGGAAAGGAGAAACCCGAGCGGTTCGGCAGCGAAAAAGCCGATTGAAAAACAGACCCCCAGGGCGATCAAGAACCAGTTTCGCCCCAGCCTTGCCCACATCGTGTGATTTCTCCAAACGACCTATCGGCGAACGGATCGCCGTGACTACGATCTCGGCGTTTCCCGCCTGACCCTTCGCCCGCCCCCCAACACGCGCCCCATGGTACTCGGGAAAGGACTTCCGCCATGCACGAACGGACAAGCCGAGCGATCGCCCGCTTGCTGTTCGTTCTCTCCTGCGCCCTGCCGACGATGGCAACGGTGCTCGTGATTCTGGTCACTTGGACGCCGTGGTACCACCGGCGGTGTCTGTCAGCGTTGGAAACGTCGCTATACCGCGAAACGGGGTTGCTGGTTCAACTCGACGACTTCCAGCGGCGTTCGCCAACCCGACTGCAATTGCACGGCGTCCGCTTGCTCGAACCGGAGATGGGGCGGGAGATCGCTCGGGTGCGGATCGTTTGGTGGGTTCGTGAGAACAATCGCACAGTGATTCGGATGAGCCAGCCGGAGCTGCAGTCGTCCGAACTGGCCAACGTTTGGACGCTGATGCACGACCGGTTTCTCTGCCGCCCTGAGATGCTATCGGTCGATACGCGGTTCTCGGCGAGCGACGTCACCATCCACAGCCGCAGCGGTGCCCTGACGCTCCGCGACTTCGATGCCTGGATCCGCCCCTTGGCCAAGGCGGTCGAGGTGCACGCGCAGTGCTTGCCGGCGGGAAGTCGCGAGGAGGACGAGCCACTGAAGATCGAGCTGGTTCGCGACCGGTCGGAGGCGCAGCCATGGACGCGTTGCCGGGTTCAATCCGAGCGGACTCCCCTCCCCTGCTCCGCCCTGGCCGAGTACCTGCCGATCTTCGAACGGCTCGGTCAAGATGCGACCTTCGCCGGGTCCCTGGTCTGGCAACTGACCCGCGACGACTGGCTCGTCGACCTGGCCGGGGCGAGGTTCCGCCGTGTCGATCTGGGGCGGCTGTTTGAGTCGATCCCCCACCGCTTGACCGGCAATGGGGAACTGCACTTCCAACGCTGTCGCTGGAAACCGGGCGAGGTCGTCGACATCTCCGGTGAACTCCGCGCCAGTGGCGGCTACGTCAGCCACTCGATGCTGCTGGCGGCCGAACAACATCTAGGATTTCAAATCGCGTCATCGCCCGAAGCTGGCGGCGACCAGCCTTATGACGAGCTTTCCCTGCATTTCGATTTCTTCGGCAGCGACCTCGAATTCCAAGGGACATGCAACCGGCTCTCCGGCTACAACCATCTCAAGGCGGGAACGGCGTTGTGCGTCGGCGGCCGGCCGTTGGCGGTCAGCGGCGGCAGCCCCTTGCTGGCGGTCCGCCTGTCGCGGGCGCTGGCGCCCCAGCATAGTGACCTGGTCCCCATCGCTGGCCAAACGAACTGGATGATGGGATTCCTGCTGCCGCCAAAATCGTCCCGCACCACTGGCGAGGCCCGCACCACTGGCGAGGACGGAACGCTGCCGGCCGCCGAGCCAATCGCCCCCCGGATCCGTACCGCCCGCGACTTCAACGGCAACGGCAGCTTGATTGAGCAGCCGCATCGCGACGGAATGCGATGATCTCGAATCCTCGGCGGTCTGACTGAAGGAGGTGATTGAAGTCACGAGGTGACTGGAGTGACCGATGCGATTGGGGTGACGCAAACCGTTCCCGTCACGTCCCCGAGGCGTTCGGCTGTTTCCAGAACGCCAAGCCGGCGATGATGAAGGCGAGTTGGCTGGCCATGTAAATGGTGAGCCACATCAACACCCCTTCGGTGAAGCCGTAGCTGTGCAGGCCGATACCGAGTTCGTTCGTCCCGAACCAGCTCCAGGCGGTCACGATGTTGCCGCCGATCGCCAGGATCGAAAAGCCGCGGCCTCCCACCATCCCGTCCCACCGGGCATGCAGCATCAACGCGTTCCAGATCACGATCAACAGCGCCCCGTTCTCCTTCGGGTCCCAACCCCAGAAGCGGCCCCAGCTGTCGTCGGCCCACAAGCCGCCGAGAACCGTCCCGATGAAGCTGAACAGGATCCCGAAACAGGCGGCGCCGTAGACACAGCGATAGAGATCGCGCAGCGGTTTGCCCTCCTTGCCGAGCCAGCCGGCGATCAGGTAACCGATCCCCAGCGTCCCGGCGACCATCGTGGCGACGTACCCCAGCGAGACACTGATCACGTGCGTCGTCAACCAGAATTGCGTGTCGAGCACGGCCTGCAACACCGGCATCGTGTCGCCTTCGTCGAGACCGTAGGCGACGCGCAGCGTCAGCATCCCGGCAACTGCCGCCAGCATGTTGCCCGTGCCGTAACGAAAGATCCGCTCGACGACTAAACCGGCCAACACGGCGGCCCAACCGACGAAGACGGCCGAGGAGTAAATGTTGATCACCGGAGCCCGTCCCGTGATGTAGATCCGGGCCACCAAGGTGATCGTGTGGATCGCCATCGCGACGAGCAACGTGCCCCAAACGCCTCGCCGCAAATGTTCGGAATCGATCGCGAAATAAACCAGCCCCATCACGATCGCGAGAACGTAAAGGATCGTCGCGACGGTCGTCGGATGAGAGGAACTCATCCAATGCTCCAGCGAAACCTTCGCCGGACGATAGCCGGAGATCGGATAGGCCTGCACCGAACCGAGCAGCGCATCGACCGACTCATTGAACGCCTCCGGCTCCCCTTCGGAGTAGGCGGCGACGAGCTCTTCAAACTGTGTGACCTCCGGACGAGACTCCTCCCCGGACGCCATCGAGCGAAGCGATTCGAAGTAGGCCGGTGCATAGGGTTCCCATTTCGGCTGGTCGACCGCCTCCTGCGCCGTCGTCTCGGTCGGCGGCAAAATCGAAGGAGCATTCATCTCCGAAAGATTCTCCATCTGCTGACCGATCTGTTCGATCTGCCGCACCATGAACATCTGGCGTTGCTGGTCGGTCGCCTCCGGAAACTCGTCCTCGGGGAACGGCATGAAGTTCGGCGAGCGGAAGGCCACTGCCGTCGTCAAGAACTGCCGGCGACGGAGTTCCAGTTCAATCAGTTTCTTCTCTTTGAACGACACCTGGTCCGGCGTCTTTTCCTGCTTTTCAAACGCGGCCGCCGTCAACTTGCGAGCTTGCTGCTCGTTTTTGCTGATGTCAGCGTACGAATAGAGTTTGCTCTCCTTCCGATCGAGTCCCAGTTCGCTCAGCACCTCAGCAGCATCGATGCGGAACATCGGCAGGTAGTACAGTTTGGGATCGTCTGCGGCGACCTCGGCCAGCCACTGGATCGCCGACAGCTTGCGGCCCTCGGCCCGCTGCTTGATATCGCCGGGAGCTTCATCGAGCGGCAACGATTCCTTGTTGCTGATCGCCTTCAGGGTTTGACGGGCGAACGCATCGAGTGGCATCACCCGGCCGCCGAACTGCACCGGGAGCTGGCCGAAGCTGTAGAAGTCAAACGACTGGTCGCGCGAGGCCGGCCGCAGTTGGTTCATCACCGCCTTGTACGGCGTCAGCATGATCACCGACAGGAGCGCAAAGCCGCCGAAGGCGAGCAGCGTCGGCCAGGGGCCGACTTTGCTGTTGGAAAAGGCCGCGGAGGTCTCGAACTCCTTCGCCACCTCCCGGCGGCGGCGGCCGAGGAAGCGGGTCAAGGTCCCCCAAAAGTGAACCAGCATCCCCAAGCCGGTTATGCTGCACGCCAGATAGGGGATCAGCCAGCCGGAATTCCGCACGACCTGGATCCCGGTCATTTCCCGGCCGTCAGGGAGTGGGGTGTAGTTGCTTTGATAAAACGTCTCTCCGCGATACCGCAGCGGGTTGTTCATCCAGACCCGCTCGCGACGGTCCTCTCCCGTTTCCTCATCCACGAGCCGAATGAACGACGAGTAGTCGCGGGGCGTATCGGTGCCGCTGTAATCGACCCGCCGAACCTCTTCGAGCTGGACCCAGTACGGTTTGACCTCCCGGTGAAGACGCAGCCCGAATTGATAGGTTTCGCCATCGACCTCGACCTCGTCCATCAGGTCACCGAGGGACAGGTCGGGGCGTTGGAGTTTGAAGTCGTTCAAGAACTGGCTGACCAGGAATTTCCCCAGCGATTCTCCCGACTCTTTGTCGATCAACTCCACGTACGCCGCTGGGATATTCGTTTCACTATCGGTCCCGCCCGACCGGTCGCGTTCAATCGCGTTCCATTCCAGCCCCAGACCAGTGTTGGCCAACTCCGGGGGCGAGCGTTCTTGTTCCAGGTCGGAGTTGTCGAAGAACTCCAGCACCCGGATGTCGACCGGCAACTGGTCCTCTTGGATCAGTGTCTCGGTGCCGGCAACCGCCCGCAGTCGCGCCGCTGGGAGCGCCGCCACCCGGTCGATGTCGTCTTCGGCGCGAATGAACGCCAGTTCGGCCTTGTCCAGGTTGACGAAAGCGTTCGTCGATTCTCCCTCGACCAGCGAGAGACGTTGTTCCAATTGCCGGTCGCCAAAGACGAATTGGCCGACCATCAACAGCCCGACCCCGAGGTGCAACAACACGTTGCCGCCCTGCTTGCCGAACAGCAGCAGACAGCCGACCAGCAGAATCAGTCCCGCCCCGAGCCCTTTGGTAAGCTGCCAGACGATCCGCAGCCCAGGATCGCCAATTCGGCTTCCCGTGGAGAGCGAATAGAGGACAAAACCACCGAGGGCGACCGCGGCCAAAATCAGACAGACTCGGGGGACCGTCGCCCGGACTCGGACAGCACCCCAAGGCAGGCCAATCGCCACCATCGCCAGCGCCCCCAGGATCAGCCCCCAGAGCGCGTCGTAACTGATCGGCGGGGTCCCCTGCAGCCCGTCGCTGCTGTGCCCCGAGGCGATGATCAATCCGGCCACGCCCGCACCTGCAGCCATGAAGCCAATCCCGCCGAGCATCTTCCCGCCGCTGGCTTGCATCTTGAATCGGGTCGTCTTGGCAACGACCAGGTTGATCATCAGCAACAATCCGATCAACGCCCCGCCCGGAAACGGGAGCACGCCCGGAATCGATCCTTCGTGGGGATAAAACGCCTGCGGGAAAAAGTCGTCAAAGTGCAGCAAAGCGATCCAGGTCAGGAAGTATCGCTGCTTGACTTCCAGCATGTTCAGATCGTCCTGGGCCAGTGTCCCGACCAGAACGATGACGAGCGAAAGGGCAAACAGCGTGACCGTCAGCTTCAACGAGCCCAGAGCGTGGAAAACCGTCGTCGGGCTCCACAGGGCAGCCGTCTCGCGATGGGACGGGCGTTGACTCGATGCGATGGTGGCCATCGTTTCACTTTGTAAGTTGGGAGACGATTCGACTTCCCTATAGTGTGAGCGATTTCAGAAAAGAACGCATCGATTCTGTTTCCTGACTCACGATTTCATAGGGACCGGTCATCTTGATGAACAAGCTTCTGCTGTCCTCCAGCGGAACGATCGTGGCGTCGATCGCCGTCCCCGACTCCGCCGGGTCCGCTGTCAGGATAAACCGCTGAGCGGGCTGTCCACTGACCTCGACCGTTTCCGCAGCCGACATCGCCTCGTCGACGACGTCCTCAGGAACGGAACCGGAGCGGATTTGTCCGAGCCAGCGGGCGACGTTTCCGCGAAGATCACCCCCGGCGGCGATCACCGTTACCTCCGCGCCTGAACCCTCCGGGCCCACTTCGAATGCCGCCATCCGCATTCCCCCCGATCGGCCCTCACGCCAGCCGCTGGGAAGATCGTAGGAAAGGCCCGACTTGGGACCAGAAGCCCCTGAGGCCGGGGTCGTTGGAGTGCCCTGTTGTGTTGGGGAGCCCTGTTGTGTTGGAGTGCCCTGTTGTGTTGGGGAGCCCGGTTGCGTTGGGGAGCCCTGCGATTGCGCCGCGGTCGGTGGTGCCATCGGTGACGACCTCCCTGTCCCTGCGGCCTGCCCAGCAAACGGAGGGGTCGTGGGAGAGGAATCCTCGTCCGCTTGCCCGACCAGATCGACCCACACGGCAGGACCATCGGCGGCCGAGACGTCCAGCCGCTCGGCCCCCGCCCACTTTTCCTGCGACGGCTCCAAGGCGACCTGGCGACGCCAACGGTTGACGTTCATCCGCACCTCCTCTTCCCAATCCTCCTGGCGGGAGAGCCGCGAGACGCTCAGGTCCAGCTGCTTTTGCTCGGTGTTGATATCGATCGAGGCGTGACGCATCGGCTTGTCCGCGCCCAGTCGCCAACCGTCAGGCAGTTCGTCCAAGACCGGGGCCTTTTCCTCGAATTCGATCGACTCGACGAACGCCTTGAGCGTCCCTTCGATGGAATCGACCGCCCCCGCCGGACCCAAGACTTTAAAAAACCACGTCGAGTCGCCGCGGGGAATCATCGCGGCCAACATCCGGTCCTGGCTCGGCTGCAACGCCGCCGGCCGGTTGCGGGGGATCTCATACGTACGAACCTCCTCCTGCGTATCACAGCCCACAAACGCGGTCACCGCCAAAAGCAGAATCGCGATCGCGAACAGGGAGGGGAATACGAAGACGTTGTGGTGCGGAAGCCGCGACATCGGGAATGGGGGTAGGCGGGGCAGTAGGAGGGTGACCGATCGTGCGCGATCGCGATGCGTCGCGGTGCAGCCCGGGTGAGGAACCTTTCACTGGTTCTATCGACAGTATACCGGTCTTGCCGACCCCGTCGTCCCGGGGAGGGCGAAGCGAGACAACAGACCGCAGGGGCGCCATCCGTTCCCCCATCACCACGACGTCGCACAGGCTGCCAGCCTGTCGGCGGCGCGCCGGCACTTCGATGGCCCAGCTCACAATGCCGTTACTGGCCCCAACCCATCAGGTCGACCAGGGCATTGGTCAGCGAACTGACCGGGGCCGCCGGTTCGGCGTAGGCCCACATGTTGCGGACCAAGTCGGTCATCAGCATACCGCAGAGTGCCATGACACAAATGATCATCCCCAAGGAAACGACCTGCAGCATGTTGAACGGGACCTCGTAGGCAGCATAGCCTCCGCCACCGGCCATCACCGGGGTGGCGCCCGCGTCGATGCCGAGATGGTCCTCCTCCAGTCCCGTCGCTTCCTCGTCAAAGCCTTCCTCGCCGAAACCGGCCTCGCCAAACTCGACCGGCTCCGCTACCGCCTCGGAATCCTCGATCTCGATCACTTGCGAACCACTGTCTTCCCCCTCAACGCCAATCCCCGAGGGGGAGAGCTGGAATTCCTCGTCCGCTTCGAAGTCGACCCCGGAACCCCCTTTACTTTTCGGGCCCGAGCCGCTGCCGCCGGTCCCGCTGCTGCCGCTCCCCGCTTCGGCGCCCAGTTCGAGGGCTGAAATGCTGCTACCGGCCAGATCGAGTGGTTCACTTTCAAGCGACAACCCACTGTCCGACGGACTCATCAGGTTGATTCCGCTGTCGCCGGCGACCGAGATGTCACTTCCGGCCCCGCCGAGCACCAAATCGTCATCGTCGTCGGCGATCACCAGGTCGTCGTCATCCAACGCCTCTTCCAATCCTGAACCGGAACCCGAACCCGAGCCGCTTTCGCTGCCCGAGGAGGCAAGCAAGTTCTCGCTGTCGCCAGAAATCAAACCGCTCCCCTCCTGTTCGGCGCTCAGCAGATCGAGTTCGCTCAGCACGTCCCCGCCGGATCCCGACGAACCCGTTCCGCTTTCACTACCAGGAGCCTCCAACTCCGACATCAGTTCAAGACTGCTCGCCTCGCCGGTCTCGCCCTTCCCTTCGTCGTCGCCCTCGAGGGAGACCGAACCAACATCGGAACCGCTTGAGGGCGCTGGATCGCCTTGAAGCCGATACTCACCGGAGTCCTCCGGCGACACCGACTCCTCGCCCCCCTGGGCTGCCGCTGCCGACTTGCCTGCGTCCCGATTCTCCGAATCGGAGCCCGCGATCTCCTTCAATTCCTCATCGGTAATCGGCCCGGTACTCCCCGACTGGGCCTCACCCGCCAGATCAAGTTGAGCCGAATCGTGGGTGATCGCCGGTTCATCCAGGTCCAGATCGGCCGAGTCGATTTCCACCAGATCTTTCTGTTTTTCAAGATCCGATCCAGACCCCTTGTCGGAGTCCCCCGCTTTCGATCCATCCCCGGCGACCAATTCGACATCGCTCCCTTCACCCCCGGCAGCGACCAAATTGACGTCGCTCCCGCTGGCGGCATCGCCAAATTCATCCGCCAGCCGATCGATCTCGCTGTCGGGAAACTTCCAGCTGGTGCCATCACGAAATCCACGCACCTGTCCTTGGCTGCGAAGTTCCACGAGCCGATCCGTCGGGATTCCTAACTTGGCGGCGGCTTCTTCTAGAGACAGGTAATTGGCCATTCGATTCGTCGACTCCGAAATGTTGTATCGGGGTTACCTCGAGGGGCCAGCCATCTGCCGGATCTCCTCGGGGAGGGGCGAGGTCGCGTTGAGTTGCAAGGAAAAGTCAGCGTCGATGGGGCGACTGCTGATCAGCCGGATCACGCCCGACTTATCAATATGATACACAGCCATCCACGATTTTCCGGTATCCACCAGCGTAATTCTTTGAGTTCCCGCGCTGTCGACGTGCGAGAACCCGATCATCTCCCCCGCCATGACGACGCGGTTGATGTTCGAGGCGGCTGAGTCTCCCTCGCGCGGACCACGATGGCTTCCCGGAATGGAGCCGCTACCACGAAATTCGTCGGGGAGCCGATTCGGATCAACGGGCTTCGGAAACGGCACCGGTTCTCCGCCCGATGATTCCACCGTCCCCTCCGCATCGTCCATACGCCCCGCCTCCAAAAAGCCGCCAGGCTCAGGAGTTCCTGACCCCAGCGGTTGCTCACCAGCCTCCACACCCCGATCGGCCGGAGCGGGGGCCTGCGATTTCGGTGGCTGAGCACAAAGTGGCGACCCCGCTGCGGCAAGCGACGCAACGGCAAGCACCGCAGCGGCCCATCGCCAGGATCGACGTCTCCCAGCCGCTTCGGTCCGGCAACGCTGGTTCCAAGTCGAGCAACACCGCTTCCATGCGGGCAACATCATGAGCAACTCCTCAATCGGGACAGACGCAGCTGATCATGGGCGGGAAAAAAGTGTCCGGTACCTTAACCAGAGCTTGATTGGAAATCCCGTACGATGGGCTTCCAAGACCGCGGGGATGGTAGGCCCCGCTCCAAGCGGACCGCAACCCAAATCCTCGCTCGACCCTCCCACCTGTCGAGAACTCCAAGCTCAAAATGGACCGGCGTGCTCACCAAGGGCCCTTACAGCTGGATCGTCACGGTCTTGTTCTCGGTGTAGGCCCGCAAGCCTTCCTCCCCGAGTTCCCGGCCGTGGCCGCTCATCTTGAAGCCGCCGAAGGGGGCGGCGGCGTCGAGCACGTCATAGCAGTTGACCCACACAGTGCCGGCGCGGACCCGGGCGGCGAACTCATGAGCCAAGGAAACGTCGCTGGTCCAGATCGCGGCGGCCAACCCATAGAAGGTATCGTTGGCCCGGCGAACCATGTCCTCCTTGTCATCAAAGTTCAACACGCTGAGGACCGGCCCGAAAATCTCATCGGTCGCGATCGACATCTGATCTTGGACACCATCAAAGATCGTCGGTTCGACAAAGTAACCGCGGTCACCGAACCGATTGCCGCCGGTGACACATTTGGCCCCCTCGTCGCGTCCCTTCTCGATGTACGACATGATCTTGTCGAACTGGGCCTGATCGACCTGCGGTCCCTGTTCGGTATCGGGCGAGAACGGGTCGCCGACTTTCCGATTGACCGTCAGCGCCTGCAGCTTTTCGAGAAACTCGTCATGCACGCGGCTTTCGACAAACACGCGGCTGCCGGCACAGCAGCATTGGCCTTGGTTCAGATACAACCCGACGTAGGCCCCCATCGCTGCGGCGTCGAGGTCGGAGTCGGCAAAGATCACGTTGGGGCTCTTGCCCCCGAGTTCGAACGACAACCGTTTGAGCGTGTCCGCCGACTCGCGGGTGATCGTCTGGGCCGTGCGGTGCTCGCCGGTGAAGGCGACTTTGTCGATCAGCGGATGCTTGACCACCGCGGAACCGGCGGTTGGCCCGTAGCCGGGGACGACGTTGATCACCCCGTCAGGAAATCCAACCTCCTTGGCAATATCGGCCATCGCAAGACAGGTCAGCGGGGTCTGTTCGGCCGGCTTCATCACAATCGTGCATCCGGCGGCCAAGGCGGGCCCCCACTTCCACGAGACCATCAACATCGGGAAGTTCCAAGGGATGATCTGGCCCGCCACCCCGACCGGTTCCCGGCGCGTGTAGCAAAACCGGTTGCCGCGAATCGGGATCGTGCTGCCGTGAATCTTGTCGGCGTAGCCGGCGTAGTACCGCAAGCAGTCGATGACAAGCGGAATATCGATGGTGCGGCTGTCGGTGATCGGCTTGCCGTTGTCAAGCGTTTCCAGTTCGGCCAGTTCGTCGATCCGCTCCTCGATCCGGTCGGCCAAGCGATAGAGCAAGCGGCCACGGTCGCGGGCATCCATCTTCGGCCAGTCGCCGGTCTCGAACGCACGACGGGCCGCCTTGGCCGCCCGGTCGACATCGGCTGCATCCCCCTCGGCGACCTGGGCGATCTCTTCTTCCGTCGCCGGGTTGATGGTGGCGAACGTCTTGCCGCTGGCCGCCGGTACCCACTGACCGTCGATAAAGCATTCGGTGTGACGGACCTGGACGTCGGGGGTCGAGCGGGACAATGTGGTGGACATAGCAACCTCAGGGCTGTTTGGGGATCCATGATGGGGAAATCATGCGGGCTGAACCCGGACCTGTGATTGTACCGAATTCCGCCAGGTTCATGCCAAACGGCTGCAAACGAGTGTCGCGACCGCCGCTTTCAGAAAGAGCCTAATACAGCTGCCCCTCACTGACCGCTTCGAAGGCAGCTTCGTAGTGCTCGATCCGGTCGGGCTCGGTTGTCTCCCCGGGCCACCAGACGGCGACCACGTCGAACCGGCAGGGCCAACCGAGCAGTTTTTTGCGTTTCAGATACCGCAGCGCCGCCCGGCTCACCCGCCCCTGCTTCGCCTCATCGACCCGGTCAGCCGGGTGCCCCGGCTTGAGCGTCGCATGCGTTTTGACTTCGACAAAGACGATCAACCGCCGGCGGCGGTC
>CAYWXT010000007.1:0-46473 GCA_964462125.1 uncultured Pirellulaceae bacterium
TTTGCTGGCTGTGTGGTCGTGACCAGCCACGACCGCTGGTTCCTCGATCGGCTTGCGACGCATATCTTGGCCTTCGAAGGGAACGGTCAGTTGATGTGGTGTGAAGGGAACTTCGACACCTACGACCGAAACCTGCGGGAGCGATTGGGTGAAGACGCGGACGACCCGAGGCGGTATCGCTACAAAAGCATCCATGCCGTCTGAGCGATCGCCCGGCGGGCTGCCCGAGGTCCCGCCTCGCCGGTCTGGTCGAGGTTGTTGCGGCCCATCCTTGTGCGGCCGATGCCGCGGGAGGGGCCTGCCACGCCGGAATCACCGCTCCGACAATCAATTTCCACACGCTAACGAGAAGGAAGAATAAGGATGACGATCTTGCGAGTTGGGACGAACGAGAAATACGCCGAGGGCTGGGGCCGGATTTTCGGCAACTCGGCTGGCAAGAAAAAAGGGGCGAAAACCGCGAACAACAAGGCCGGCAAAAAGTCGACTGTAACGGCCAAATCGGCCAAGAAGGGGGCGACAGCCGGCAAGAAAAAGGCGAAGAAGAAAGCCAAGAAGTAACTCCCAGCAGGCCTCCGCCCCCCGCCGGCTCTGTTGGTCGGCGGCTGCTGATCGTGCGGCCGCTGCTACCCCCGGCCGATCATCGCCCTCCCGTGGCTTTCCCGCCCGATGCCCAACCCACCGCCCCCTGAATCACTGAGTCTCGCGCTCCAGCGGCTGGCCGGATACTTGAACTTTTCCGCTGGGACCAGCGACCCGGCGACGCTCGCAGCGTGGAACGAGGTGTACGAGGCGGCCTCGCGGGGCGACCCGTTGACCGGCCCGCCCGCCTGGTTGGTGATCGAGCAGTGGTTGCATGACAAATTGGCCGAGTTGCGGACGACGCAGCCCGCCTTCGTCGGCACGGAACAGGCGTCTCGGATGATCCGCTTGTTGTGGAGCGAGTTATTGCCCGCGTACCTCGATTTCCACCGGGACTTGCTGTTTCACCAGCAGCCCGAGGTGATCTTCAATGGCTTTTTCCTGGCCCGCTGCGCCGATGCCATTCTCGCCGAATTCGACAATCCCGAGGACGCGGCGGTCGTGAAGGCGGCGATCGAGTCGCTGAACGACTTCGTCGGCTATCGGCCGGTGGCGGTGTTGGAAAACCGTCGCTGTGCCCCTTACGCCCACGAGTTCGTCCGTCCCGTTCCGTTGTACATTGCCGGAGCCGGTGTCTCGCCGGGTCGTTACCAGGAGATCATCTCGCGGGCGTTGGAGATTTTGCGCGAGACCGACCCGGAGATCTTGCAGGCCGCCTCGTTCGATCCCGACCGGCTGCAGGAGCTGGCGCTCGACCCGCGGGCTTACGATTTCGATCACCCCGTCAACCGCCGACCCAACGACCATTTCGGTTGCTGGGACGATCGGCAGATCGATGCGGAGGGTCATTACAGCCGGTTCGTCGTCCGTCAAGTGACGCTCGATGCCTTGCTCAGCCGTGCGGAGGAGCACCCGGAGGTTGACCGTGACGAAGGGATCCTCGAGGCGGCGACGGTGTTGGCGGGAACAATCCTGATGGCCTCCGGGATCAGTGGCTGGGGACCGGGGGCTCACAGCAGCGACGTCACGTTGACCTCGCTGATGAAACCGATCGCCCGCTATCGAGACGCCTTTTACGAAGATCGCTTGCGGCGCCTCAGCGGCGCCCATGCCGAGCGGCTGGTGGCCGAGCAGCAGACGCGCCATCAGGCCTTCGGCGCGGCGCGGCAACACCTCAACGCGGCGCTGGCTCGCTGCCGTGCCGTGCAGCTGCAGCACGCCCAACTGGCACGGCTCTATGCCCGGATGGGTTACCCCGAGGCGGCGGCCCGGCAAGCCGATGTGGTCCCAGCCGCCTCGGCCCGCATGATGTGCCGGATCGACTGCGCCGTGACGCTCGGCCTGCGGGCCTTGCGCGGCGGGGATCTGCAGGGAGCGATGAACGTTCCCGCCGAAGCGTTTGATCTGATTCGCCGCGGGATCGAATGTGGCGCGTTGATCGATCCCTGGGACATCCTCGCCTTTGGGGGCAACTTCAGTCTCTATCCCAGCCCGGAATGCGGGATCCATGACGGCCGAGTCGATGACCTGCTGTACCTGATGGAGCAGCTGTTCGGATACACCGCCAAGGTGTGGAGCGAAGCAGCGGCCCGGGATGACGAAGCCGCCTATCGCCAGATGGAACGTCAGCTGCGGGAAACCGCCGAGTGGTGGCGGCAGTTCGCCGCGCACACCGTCGAGTCGATCGAAGCGATCGATCCTTTGGAAACCTATGAGTCGGCGCGGCTGGTGGCCCAGGCTTTGAGACTGTGGCACCGTGGGGGTGCCGCTGCGGGGGACGTCGCTTTTTGGGCCCAGCATGCCGACCTGTTCGATTCCCCGCGAGCCTACGGGTTGGTCGTCTCGGCGCTGTTGGAACGCCGGGACCTGGTCCCCGCCTTGGCGCTGCTGGTGCATTGGCTCAGCCAGGCGGACCGGATCGGGTTGCGGCTCGGTGGCAGCTCTCTGCCGCGGCTCGCCGAACGTTGGCTGTTGCGGCTACGCGGCAATCGTGACGACTCGCCGGGCCCCTTGGGGGAGATCGCGGGCGAACCGCCGGCCGAGGCGGACACCTCGGAAATCTGGCCGCTGGTGCAGAAGCTGTTCGATTACTTTGAGGCCAATGCGGAAGACTTTTGGTCCCCACCGATGTTCCGGCTCGGCAAGGGCCACCGGCCGCCAAAGGATTGGGACCGCGAAGTGATGGCTGCCGAGCAGGACGACGGTCACTCCGACGACGAGGAGGACTCCGACGGGGAGGGTCTGTTTGATGCCGCCTACGAAGGGATGACCTACCGGGACACCACCGATGATGGAAACGAAGGGGCGATATTCGAGTATGGCGACGACGGCAGCCGGGACGAGTTGGAGGCGGAGACAAAACGGCTGATCGATCACCTCAGCTTCCTGCAGTCGCTGGCGCGGATGTGGGCGGTTGCCGCCGATATTGCCCTTTCGGCCAACGGAACCTGCCGAGAGGGCGGCACCGACCAGCGGCTCGCCTCGCTGAGATCCTGGGCCGACCGCGCCAAGGAAAACCGCATCGGCTTGCTGGAGTTGCTCGATGCGGTCCGCACCTTCGCCGTCCGTCCCGCCGGAACCGACAAGGAATCGATGCGGAATTACGACCGCAGCCGCGTCCTCCGAGACTCCCTGATGGAGCGGGTGATCAACACCGCCGTCGAAATGTCCGACTCCCGGCGGTTGATCTGTGGCGTGTTGCACGCGCTCGACCCCGACAGCGGCGGCGTGATCGACGAGGAGATGGCAGAGGATGACGCCGGTGCGATCGAGCTGTTCGCGGCGCTGATCGGTAATGACCGGACCCAGGCGCGCGAGCGGTTTCCCGGATTTCTCGCCGCGCTGCACAACAAGAACTTGCTTTACATCCCGCTCTCCCGAGGCGGTGATCCGGTCAAGATCTATGTGGCCCGGCTGCGGCAACGCGTCTTGCAGCACCTGATGCACTGGCTTCCCCGCCGCGGTCTGGTCGCCGAAGCGTGCCGGCTGATCGAGACGGCACGGCAGATGGAACAGCAGAACCCGATCGGGCTCGGCGCGGTGACCGAGTTCGATGGCCTGTTCCGAGCCGGCTTTCGCGCCCTGGTCACGGCCGTTGTCGAGTCGACGCGAGAGAACCAGCCCGATGCAACCGCCGACGACGAGGGGGTCGCCGAGGAGCTGATCCCCCTGTTGGAACAGCTGACCGAAACGATGCTCGGCAGTTGGCTCGCGCACAGTCAAACGTTGCGGCTCTCGCCCCTGGAGGCGGTCAGCGATCCGGCCAAGTGGGAACGGCTGGTTCGCTTCATTCGCGATTACGGCGACCCGATCTTCACGCAGACATTCCTGCAACTGAGCAACGTCCGGGCCGTCCTGCACCAAGGCGTCGCGGCCTGGCTCCAGCGGGCGATCAACGAGGGCGACGATCAACTCGCCGGCACGCCGTTCCTGGATGACCTGCAGTCCGGCATCCTCTCGGTGTCCGAGGCCGAACGCTGGACCACGTTGGTCTATGAAACCTTGATCGATCATCACACCGAATACCTCGACTACAACAGCACAACCACGCAAAGCGATTGTGGGGATCTGGTCTACATGTTCCTCGACTTCCTGCGATTGCGGGTCCGGTATGAACGGATCGCTTGGAATCTGAAGCCTGTCATGTGGGCGCACGAGGTGCTCGTCCGCAGCGGCCTAGAAAAAGCAGCGATCACCTGGCGGCGAAGCCTCAGCGAACGGATCGGCACCGAGGCGGAGGTCTACGTGCAAAAACTGAAGAAACTTCAGTCCGAATACTCCATGAAGATGCCGACCGTCGCCGATCGGATCAACGAACGGTTCGTCCAGCCGATGACGATCGATCGGATCCGGGCACTGATCGCCCCGGCGATGCGAGACGCCGAAACCGGTGTGGAAAGCCGCGCGTTCGAATCGTTGGAACAGGAAGCCGATCTGCTCGCCCGACACCCGACCGGAGTCGGGCTCGACGTGCCGGCGTGGCTCGACGCGCTCGATGAAGAAGTTGAAAAGTTAGCCAAGCGGCAGGCCAATAGCGAAATCGATCCGCAAGCGTTGATCACGATCTCAATCGTTCCCCTCCCTACAGCGGAGCTCAGTGAGCAACTGACCACCGCGCGGACTCAAGGACGGGGATTACCCGACATTCGTTGAAACGGGAACAAAGAAATCTTTACAAGCTCGAGCTCTCGTCCCATACTTCCCCCTCTTCGATTACGGACACCAGCTGCCGAGCTTGCACGCGACACGGATGAATACGCTCGCTATCAGCCAACTATCGACCCTGCGATGGGGTTTCGAGGAAGACGCGCAAGCTTACGGCCAGTGGGGCTTCGACGGCATCGGCGTCTATCGGCCGAAACTCGAAGACTTCGGCATCGATCGTACGATCGAACTGCTTGCCGAAAGTGGACTCTCGGTCACCTCCCTCAGTTGGGCTGGGGGATTCACCGGGAGCGATGGGCGGGCCTATGTCGACGCGGTCGATGATGCGATCCGGGCGATCGAAGACGCGGCGCAACTCCAAGCCGAAACCTTGATCGTCCTCGCTGGCGGACGCAACAATCACATTCGCAATCACGCCCGGCGAACGCTCTGTGAAGCGCTGCGGCGGATCATGGCGGCGGCCGAAGAACATGGTGTCCGGCTGTCACTCGAACCAATTCATCCCGGTTGCGGCGAGGAATGGTCATTCGTCAACGATCTCGAATCGACCCTCGAAATCATCGAGAGGGTGAACAGCCATCAACTCGGCATTGTCCTCGATACCTATCACGTCGGGATGGATGAAGACGTCGTGCGGTGGCTCCCCGACGCGATCCCCCACCTGCACCTGGTGCAACTCGGCGACGCCCGCCATTCCCCCTTGGGAGAAATGAACCGGTGCCTGCTCGGCCAAGGCAGCGTCCCCCTGCCGACGATCCTCCGCACCCTCATCGATCACGGCTATCACGGTGCCTTCGAAGTCGAGCTGATCGGGGAAGACGTCGAATTGATTCCCTATGAGGAAGTGCTCCGCCACACCCGCCAGTTTGTCGATCAAACCTTCCAACGCATCCGCTTGGGGTGACTGGGGGCCTGGTGGTGAGTGGCTCGTGGCTAACCCCACTCACCGAAACAGCGGCACTCGTTCGTCTTCGGGCAGCAGTTTTCGGTTGACCCGTTCGGGGTCCTGCTGGCTCCAGGTCTCACGCATCGAGGAGGAGACGACTTGACGAAGTCGCCCGTTGTCGTGCCAACTGCATTCGACGCGGTAAGGGTTCCAGCGCCGTCGCGGGCGCTGGCTCGGTGTCTTGACCAACCGCCACGCCCGGACGAGAAACCGCCGCTGGGAAGGGGACCAGTCGTAAAAGATCAGCTGTTGAAAGACCTCACGGCCCTGATCGTCGACAAAGTGATTCAGTTCAATCAGATCGACCCGTTGGCGAGTCGGCCTCGAATCGGCCGCGTGGGCAGGGGAGACCACTCCTTGCAACAGGACGGCTCCGGCAATGAGTAGACTCATCTCACATGACCTCCGGTCGATTCGCTGGCGAGTCGAGAACGCCACCGCAGGCCGACCGGCGAGATGCCGAACGTCGCGGGCGTCGTGGGGTTCGCCTGGTGAACCGGAGGTGCAAGCATCGAGAGGGGGGCGAACCACGGTTCGGGGCGACCGGAAAACAACTTCATCGCATTCCCCTCGCCCTGTTGGAATAGGGGGAGGGGCATCAAAAGCAGGAAGTTGTTTTCCGGTCGCCCCCACAGCTAGCAGGATCCCGCGTTGGGCTTCAAGACCAATCCGCCCTCCGCTTGCTGAAGGCCCCTCTTGCTGACGCGTGCGTGCCCGGTGAGAAAACGTTCTTCGCAATTGTCTGGTTGAAGCGACGATCTGCTATAATGAGGGCCAGTTCGCCAGCTCCGCGGGATCATTGAGCCCGCTGGAATCGTTCTCCTTGGAGAAGGACCACTGGCGAGTTCCCCTCGCCGGTCATGCGTAGCACATTGCTGCGACAGCGCCGGTCCTGCCGATTGCTCCCCATGAACATTTGAGACGAACGACGATTCGGAATTGCCTGGGGTTTGAACCTTTGCAGATCTCCAGCGACCGGGAACATCCCGAACCGCGTCGACCGTTGTCTCCCTGCCGCCAAGCTTCCGCCCACCAGGTCCCTCTCCTTCCAGGAACGCCTGCCGATGCCACACCCTGCTGCACCCCGCCGACTCATGCTGCTCGCTTTGGCGTGTGCCATTTGGGCCCCATTGCTGCGGGGCGACGAGGCGGCGCTTCGGCTTCGCGGTGAAGCGATTTACGAGGAAAGCTGTGACGCTTGTCACGGTCCGCAGGGACAAGGGACCGAGGACTACTATCCGGACGCGCTGGTGGGTGACATGTCGGTCGGTGAGCTGACCGATGTCATTGCTGAAACGATGCCCGAGGAGGACCCGGAGGCTTGTACCGGCGAAGAGGCCGCCGCGGTGGCGGCCTACATTCATCACGCCTTTTACAGTGACGCGGCTCAGGTTCGGAATCGCCCCCCCAGGGTGACCCTTGCGCGACTTACGGCGACCCAATTGCGTCAAAGTCTCGCGGATCTGTACGCCCGCTTCGACGGGGTGGCGAAGTTGTCGGGAGAACCTGGTCTGCAGGGACAGTACTACGACGGCCGCCGCCGGAAAGACGAGAACCGCAAGATCCGCCGGGTCGATCCGGTGCTCGATTTTGATTTTGACCATGACGGCCCTGGCGAGGGAATCAATCCGGAAGAATTTGCCATCCGTTGGTCGGGTGGATTGAAAGTCGACGTGACCGGTCGTTACGAAATCGTGGCGCGAAGCAGCTGTTCCTTCGTGCTCAAATTCGGTGCCCGCGACCGCGAGCTGATCAACAACCACGTCCAGTCAGGCGACAAAACTGAATTCCGGCGGACGTTGACGTTGACCGCCGGCCGGATCTATCCGATCAACATCGAATTCACCCAGCGGGAGCGGAAAACGGAACAGCCCCCTGCGCGGTTCTCCCTCTCCTGGGTTCCGCCGCAAGGGATGGAAGAAATCATCCCGGCGCGGAACTTGACGAGCGAGATGCCGCCGGCGACATTCTCGCTGCAAACCCAATTGCCCCCCGACGATCGCAGTTACGGTTACGAGCGCGGGGTTTCGGTCAGCCGTCAATGGGACGAGTCGACGACGGCGGCGGCGATCGAGTTCGCCAGTTACGCGACCGAGGAACTGTGGCCCACCTACCAGCGGCGACATCGGCGCGACTCCAACGAGGATCGAGAGCAGCTGCGTGATTTCCTGGCGACCCTCATCGAAACCGCCTTTCGCGCCCCGCTCGACGACGAGCTTCGCGAAGCCTACGTCGATCGGTCGGTCGATGCGGAAGAGGACGACAGCGAGGCGATCAAGCGGGGGCTGCTGATGGCGCTGAAGTCGCCCCGGTTCCTGTATCCCACCCTCGACGGGCAGGCATCGGCGTCCCAGCGGGCCGCCAATCGGCTCGCCCTGGTCCTCCACGATTCGCTTCCCACCGATCGGTGGTTGCTTGATCAAGTGGAAGCGGGCCAACTGACCGACGAGGCAGCGATTCGCAAGGCGGCGGAGCGAATGGTTGAAGACTACCGGGTCCGGGGCAAGGTCCGCGAAATGATGGTCCAGTGGCTCGACCTCGCTCACCTCGACGAGATCGTCAAAGACGAGGAGAGGTATCCCGGATTCGACCAAGAGCTTGTCAGTAATCTGCGCCGCTCCCTGATGGCGATCCTGGAGGAGATCGTGTGGGATGATGCCAGCGATTACCGCCGGCTGTTCTTGGCGGATTGGACGTACACCACCGAGCAGCTCGCGGAATTTTACGGAGACGAATGGGAGCCGGCCGAGGAGGATGGCCCCAGGTTGCGGCGGAGCGTGGCGGCCCCAGGTCGGCGGTTCGGAATCTTGAACCACCCACTGCTGATGAGCGGACTCTCCTACCACGCAGAATCGTCACCGATCCACCGCGGCGTGTTCCTGATCCGGTCGATGTTCGGACGAACGCTCCGGCCACCGAACGACGCGTTCACGCCGCTCAGCCCCGATCTGCACCCCGATCTGACGACCCGGGAGCGGGTCAGCTTGCAGACAAGCCCCGACAGCTGCCAGGTCTGTCACCAGAAAATCAATTCGCTCGGCTTTACACTCGAAAACTTTGACGCTGTCGGTCGATACCGGAGCGAGGAGCGGGGAAATCCGATCGACGTTTCCGGCTCCTATCGTACCCGGGACGACGAAGAGGTTCGCTTTGACGGTCCCCAAGACCTAGCGGCCTACCTGGCCGATAGTGAGGACTCCCATCGAGCTTTTGTTAGCCAAGTCTTCGAATTTTTTGTAAAACAACCGGCGGCGGCTTTCGGCCCAGACCGGATCGAGAGACTCACCGAATCGTTTCGCGAGAATGACTACAGCATCCGAGACTTGCTGGTCGAGGTCGCTGTGACCGCCGCCGCTGCCACCCTGGAGGAGGAGACATAAGATGTTTCACGCTACGAACCGACGCGAGTTTTTGACCAAGGCTGGGATCAGCGCCGCGGCCGCCAATTTGGTCTTGAATCTCCCCGGTTTCTCTTGGGCCGGTTCAGCACGGCGTAAGCAGCGGCTGATATTCGTCTTCAGCCCCAACGGGGTGATCCCCGAGCATTTCTGGCCAGACCAACTCGGGGAGGATTTCGATTGCAAACGAATTCTGGAACCGCTCAGCGAATTCCGCGATCAGGTGATGACGCTGCACGGGGTCTGCAACAAGATCCGCGGGGATGGCGACGGGCACATGCGGGGCATCGGATGCTTGCTGACCGGCATCGAACTGTTTCCCGGTGACATCCAGGGAGGTTCCCACACGCCAGCCGGCTGGTCCCAAGGAATTTCTATCGACCAGCACATCGCCAACTGCTTGCAAGCCGACGCCGAAACCCGAACCCGCTTCGGATCGCTCGAGTTCGGCGCCATGGTGCCCGACCGCGCCGATACCTGGACGCGGATGTCCTACGCCGGGCCGAACCAGCCGTTGGCGCCCATCGACAATCCTTACGCCATGTTCGACAAGCTGTATGGCGCAACCAAAAACCGCGAGCTCCTGTCGAGCGTCCTGGACGATCTGACGGAAGACTTCCGTAAAATCGAACGGATGATCGGCAGCGAGGACAAGCGGCTGTTCGAAGACCACGTCGCGATGGTTCGCGAGGTCGAAAAGGAACTGCAGAACGATCGGGCGTCGCAGGAATCCCACGCGGACGGCGAAGACTCTGCGGATGTCGGACACGCCGTTCCGGAGTTGCCGCCGAACGTCGAGGAGGAGAACGACAACCTGCCACAGATCTGTCGTATGCAGATGGACCTGCTCGTGAACAGTCTCCTCGCCGACTTCGCCCGGGTGGCCACGTTCCAGATCACCAACAGTGTTGGCCAGCCGAAGATGCGGTGGCTCGATATCGACGAAGGCCACCACTCGCTGTCACACGAACCCGACAGCAACGAAGAGGCGTACGAAAAGCTGACCAAGATCAATACCTGGTACTGCGAACAGGTCGCCTACTTGGCCAAGCGGTTGGCCGAGACGGCGGAACCGGGCGGCGAAGGCTCGTTGTTGGACAACACCACGATCGTCTGGACCAACGAGCTCGGCAAGGGGAACTCCCACACCCGCAACAACATCCCGTTCGTGCTCGTCGGCGGCGGCCTAGGATTCAAGACCGGTCGCGCCATGGACTTCGACAAAGTCCCACACAACCGGCTGTTGATGAGCTTTGCCGAAGGAATGGGCTTCCCCGTCGAAGAATTCGGCAACCCAGACTTCTGTGGCGACGGTCCGCTCACCGGCTTGACCTGATGACCCGCTCGGCCAACGGAAAGCGGCCGAGGAGTGATCGCCTCGGCCGCTTCGTGGCTTCGAACGAACCGCACCGGATCAATACATGTCGGCGTCACCGCCGGTGCCGCCCGATCCGCCTTCTTTCGGCTTTTCGGCGACCAGGGCATCGCTGGTCAGCAGCAGCGTGGCGACGCTGGCGGCATTGGCCAGGGCGGTTCGCGTGACCTTGGTGGGGTCGATGACGCCCGCCTTGACCAGATCCTGGTAGGTGTCGGTCAGGGCGTTGTAGCCTTCGTTGCCCTTCATCGCCAGGACGCGTTCGCAGACGATGCCGCCGTCTTCGCCGGCATTTTCAGCGATCACATCCAACGGCGAGCGGCAAGCGCGGAGGACGATGTTGTAACCGACGACCTGGTCCTCGGTCAGCGTCTCGGGCGGCTTGGCCTTGCTGGCGGCCCGCAGCAGAGAGACGCCGCCACCGGGAAGGATCCCTTCCTCGACCGCCGCCCGGGTCGCGTGCAGGGCGTCTTCCACCCGCGCCTTCTTTTCCTTCATCTCACTCTCGGTCGCCGCCCCGACGTTCACCTTGGCGACGCCGCCGGCGAGTTTGGCAAGCCGTTCCTCAAGCTTCTCACGGTCGTAATCGCTGGTGCTGTTCTCGATCTCGCGGCGAATTTGCTCGATCCGAGCTTTGATGTCGGCGCTCTTGCCGGCCCCTTCGATGATCGTCGTGTTGTCCTTGTCGATGATCACCTTCTTGGCGCGACCGAGGTGTGGCAGGTCGACACTTTCGAGTTTGATGCCGAGGGCTTCGAAGATCGCCTGGCCACCGGTCAGGATGGCGATGTCTTCCATCATCGCTTTGCGGCGATCGCCGTAACCGGGGGCTTTGACCGCGGCGACAGTGAAGGTGCCGCGGAGCCGGTTGATGACCAAGGTCGCCAGCGCCTCGCCGTCGACATCTTCGGCGATGATCAACAGCGGCTTGCCCTTTTCGACAACCTTTTCCAGCAATGGCACCATGTCCTTGATCGAGCTGATCTTCTTTTCAAACACCAGCACATAGGCGTCTTCCAGCACCACTTCCATGCTGGCCGGGTCTGTCACAAAGTAGGGGGAGAGGTAGCCGCGGTCGAACTGCATCCCCTCGACCCATTCCTGCTCCGTTTGCAGGCTCTTCCCTTCGTCGACCGTGATCACGCCGTCCTTGCCGACGCGGGCCATGGCATCGGCGAGCAAGTTCCCGATCTCCCGATCGTTGTTGCTGGCGATCGTCGCCACGTTGGCCATCGACTCTTGGTCTTTGATTTTGACCGCCATGGCATGCAATTTCTCAGTGACGTCCTTCACGGCCGCTTCGATCCCGCTTTTCAACTGAACCGGATTGACGCCGGAGACCACCGCCTTCAAACCTTCGTTGAAGATCGATTCGGCCAGCACCGTGGCGGTAGTCGTGCCGTCGCCGGCGACATCGTTCGTCTTGCTGGCGACCTCCCGGACCATCTGGGCGCCCATGTTCTCGTATACGTCCTCCAACTCGATTTCCTTGGCCACCGTGACCCCGTCTTTGGTCACCGTCGGGCTGCCGAAACTCTTCTGCAGGATCACGTTGCGGCCTTTCGGCCCGAGAGTGACCTTCACGGTGCGGGCGAGTTTCGAGACGCCGCGGCGGATCGCGTCGCGGGCTTCTTGTTCGAAAGCGATGATTTTTGGCATGGGATATTTCTTCGTGTCAGAAAATGAAGGGAAAAAATTCGCATCGCTCGGGCCGGCCAGAGTACCGGAGCGCCGGCCCGCGGCGACGATTCGATGACGGCTATTCGATAACAGCGAGCACGTCGTCTTCGCGCATCAGCAGGTACTCCACATCGTCATCCTCGACCGGCTCGCCCGCGTAGCTGCTGAACAGCACCCGGTCCCCGGCGCGAAGCTGACTGGCCGCGCGCGACCCATCCTCCAGCAGCTTGCCGTCACCGACAGCCACCACCACTCCGCGGGCCGGTTTTTCCTTGGCCGAGTCGGGGAGAACAATCCCCCCCGCTGTTGTCTCCTCGCTCTCCTCACGCTGAACCACGATCCGTTCGCCGAGGGGTTGCAGCCGAACACTCTTCTTGCTCTTCGTGGCAGTCGCCATCTCCGTGACACCTTTTCACTTTGCGGGTAAAGAAATCGATTTGATTGGTCATTGGACCGAATTGCGGCCCGATTTGCCCCCGGCCCGGCAGCACGTGATTTTGACGCGAGTCACGGAGACCGGCGGGCGGGTTCCCCGAGAGCCATCGATCCGCCAGCGGCGCAACGATGGCAGGGAACCTCGATCGAACCCGAAGGAGAGCAAGCCACGTGCCATTGGCGAGTCATTGTTTGCAAGCCCAGTATCCGCAATAGCTTGCGCCGATGGCTGCCGTGGAGCTGGGAGCCCCTGAGTCAAACTGGCAGCCAGAAGTGTCACTCGCCGTGCCAAGGCACGAAGCTCTGGACGTGCCCATGCACGAAGCTCTGGCCGAAAACCCCGGAGCCTAGAACCGGCGTCTGGCCGCAGGACGCCGGTCCGGCGGAACGCGGCCGACCAGCCAAGCGACCGCCGCCCCGGCGACAAAACCGCCGATGTGGGCCCACCAAGCGACACCGCCGACGGCACCCCCGCTCAGCGCCCCGATCCCGCTGATGAACTGCAGGAGGAACCAAGCCGCCAGGAAAACGGGTGCCGGCAGCACAATGGTGTAAAAGACGATGAAGATCGGCAGCAAGGCGAGCACGCGGGCGTGTGGGTAAAGCAGCGCGTAGGCCCCCATCACCCCGGCGATTGCGCCGCTGGCCCCGACCGTCGGGATCGGGCTGTCCGTCGCGGAGACGTAATGGGCAACGCCGGCGGCAACGCCGGTGCCCAGGTACATCACCGAATAACCGAGATGCCCAAACCGGTCTTCGACGTTGTCGCCAAAGATGTACAGGAACCACATGTTGCCGAGAAAATGCATCCAGCCCCCGTGCAGAAACATGCTGGTCACCAAGGTGATCCAGGGGGAGACCTGGGCCGGCCCGAGCTCTCGCTGGACCGTCTCGATGCGGACTCCCAATGGGGTGCGGACCGCGACCCGCTGTGGGATGACCGGCTCGGCTTGCGGGTCGGTAAGCCGCAGTGGGACCATCCCGTAGCCTTCGATGATCGGATTCTGTGGGCCGTGGGGCCCAGAATCCTGCGACAACAGCTGCGCCAGAAACGCCAGCGAACAGATTCCGATCAGCGTGAAGTTGACCCAGGGGGTCGTGCGGCTGGGGATGTCGTCGCGTAGCGGGATCATGTTGCGGCAATGCTCTCAATCGGCATTTCATCACGATCGCCGGAATGAACCGGCCAAGGGAACCGCCGCGGCAGGCACCGGAACCAGACGCGGAACCATCACAAGCAACGGGCCGCCAACAAAAAAATGGGCCGGTCAAGCATCCTGCTGGCCGACCCCATGATTGCCGCCCGCGCAACCACCGGGCCGCAGGTCCGTGCGGCTCGGTGGACGCTGGTGAGCGAACTCATTCGCGGCAATGAATCAAGGGAGTGACCTCCGTGTCTTCGAGTCGCAATTGCACCCGTCGGCGCGGTCCTTCCTGCCACCTCCCAATGAACCTGAGATCCATGACAACCGCCATGAAGTTGCTACATCGGGGACCCGCCGTTGGAACTGGTGCGGAAGGCGACCGATGTGTGTGAATCGGTTAGAGTTGTTGCCACTCCGAACAGAAAAGAAGTACAAGTGTTCGACGAGACGGGTTGAAACCGAGCCCGCTCGATGGGGCCAAAATGTGGCGAGGTCACGGTCGAATGTCAACAGAAACTTCGCAAAGATTTTCGAAACTGGCACCCGCAGCGATGATCGAGCGTGTAAAACACGCGAAAATCGCGAGTGCATTTTTCTGCCGCCGCGAACCAGCACGGTGTTGGTTCCCCTGTTCACCTGCGACCTGACCTGCGGTTACGGCGCGGGGAACCAGAACGCCATGGTAAGGGCGCATTTCCGAATGTCTTCTCGATCGACCCGCGGCCCTTGGGAAACACACCCCGAATGCGATCCGACGCACTGGTGGCACGAGCCTTATGTGACCGCGATGCAGCGTTGGCTGGGCCGAAGCGTGTGCGAGCGATTGGGGATCTATCGGCTTCCCGAGGGGTTCGTGCTGTCGGTCATCGTTCCGGTCTACAACGAGGTGGCGACGATCGATGCGGTCATCACCCGGTTGCGGGAAACCAGCTTGCCGATGCAGATCGTGCTGGTCGATGACGGCAGCGACGACGGCACCTCGGAACGGTTGAGCCGATATCGCGACGCTTCCGATGTGGTCTCGATCCGCCATGCCCACAATCAAGGCAAAGGGGCTGCGATCCGTTCGGGGATCACGGTGGCGACCGGCGAGGTGTTGGTCGTGCAGGACGCGGACCAGGAATACCACCCGGATGACTTTCGTGCCCTGTTGCAACCGATCGTTGCAGGTGAAGCCGATGTTGCCTACGGTTCCCGTTACGGTCATTTCCATGGCCAGGTCTCGCCGTGGTGGCATCGGGCGGCCAATGGCCTGTTGACCCTGCTGACCAACCTGGTGATCGGGTTGTGTCTTCACGACGTGGAGACGTGCTACAAGATGGCTCGACGCGAGCACTTCCAGGCGGTGGTGGACGAACTGCAGGAGACGCGGTTCGGGATCGAGATCGAACTGACCGCCCGCTGGGCCCGCCGCGGCTTGCGTTTCACCGAGCGACCGATTCGCTATCGCCCCCGCTGGTACGAGGCCGGCAAAAAGATCGGGATGCTCGATGGGCTCCGGGCCCTGTGGTGCATCGTCAAGTACGGGTTGCTGCGGCGCTAGTTGGCCCTGTCAGAAAACACCCATCGCAGCATGATTAGAAGTGCGGCCGCCCTCCTAGTAACTACCCTCCCTTGGGAGGGTCGCGAGGGACGAGCGGGAGGGTGATGATTGTCGCTTCGCGAGCGTCGTTCGCGTTTTCTGACAGCGCCTAACTCAACAAAAAGGGTGTCGGACACGAATGGCGAGAACGTCTTAGGCAGCGCGGCGGGCGAGTCGTTTCGCAACCCGCGGGGGCGGAGTTCGCCAGCGGCGATGCAGCCACCAGTACTGCTCCACCGACAACTCGATCGCTTCGGCCAGCCGATCGTTGTACCAGCGGGTCAGCTCGGTGACCGATCGGCAAACGCCCTCCAGATCGTGCTCTGGGTCTGCCACCGCCACGCAGCCCGTTTCGAACTGCATCGGGCGCCCGTCGACCCGCCGCGTGTAGGCCACCATCATCGGTGCCGAGGCGCTCAGGGAGAACAGGGCGAGCGCCTTGTGGCACGAGGCGGGGACGCCGAGAAAATCGACCCAACAACCTTTGGGTCCCGCATGTTGGTCGGCCAAAATCGACAGCGTGCCGCCTTCCCGCAGGTGCCGCTCCACCAGCGGCGCGCAACCCTCCTTGTCGATCATCTCCTGGCCTTTGGCTTGGCGAAACCGCTCGATCCAGCCATGCAGGAAACGGTTGTCCAGTTTTCGCGCGATCGCCTTCGTCCTGCACCCCATCAGCCCCGTGACATATCCCCCGACTTCGAAATTGCCGTAGTGGCCGGTGACGATCACCGTCGGCCGCGGGCCGAGCAGTTGTGTCAACATCTGGTGGTTCCCCCGAAATCGGACGTGGCGATGCCAATTGCAGCGATGCAAGCGGCGCTGCGCCCAGGCCACCTCGCATGCCATCAGCAGCAGGTGGTGCCACATCGCACGTTCCAACCGGCCGCGGGCGGCCAAGTCCGATTGGGGAAAAACCGCCTCCACATTCTCGCCGGTGACCTGGCGGCGGATACCGCAGCAGGCAACGATGAACCAGGCCAACGACCGACAGATCCGATCCCCCATGTCCAACGGCAACGTTTGGATCGTCGCGACCAGCAGCCGGACCGTCAAATAAGCGACCAGGTCGATGCTGTCGCTGCGGATTGCGGCGACCGGCTGCCGTACGCCGGCCAGCAGGCGGCGCAGCGGGCGGCGCTGAGACGGGGCGTTCGGAGAAGGTCGCTTCATCAATCTGGTACGAAATGAGGCGCAGTTTAAAAAAAACCAGCGACAGTCTCCCTGATTGAGGCGGGTTGCCGCCAGAGAGAATCTGCCCGCCTTGTTCGATCGACTCGAACACGACACGATTGTGTCTCGTCAGCCCCCAGCGGCCACTGGCAATTCACTCCCTTCCATGACTTCGGAACGAGATCCCATGAGCGAACCCTGCGCCGTCATCTTGGCCGCCGGCAAGGGGACCCGGATGAAGAGCGATCTGCCCAAGGTGCTCTGCCCCGTGGTGGGGCGGCCGATGATCCATTTCGTGCTCGATGCGTTGCAGCAGGCGGGGATCGGGCGGCATTTGGTGGTGGTCGGCTACGAGGCGGAGCGGGTCCGCGAGGCGCTCAGCGATCGCGGCGGCGAGATCGAGTTTGTGCTCCAGGGAGAACAGCTCGGCACGGGGCACGCGGTGCAGATGTGCCGGGAACGGCTCGATCCGCAATCGGGGCCGACCGCGGTGGTCGCCGGCGATTCGCCCCTGATTCAACCATCGAGCCTCCGCGCCCTGCTCGATCGCTTCGCCGCCACCGAGCCGGCGCTGTTGCTGGGAACGCTGATCAAGGACGACCCGACCGGGCTGGGGAGGATCGTCCGCGATGAGTCGGGCGAGTTTTGCGGGATCGTCGAACAGAAGGACGCGACGCCCGAGCAGTTGGAAATACAGGAGGTCAACATGAGTACCTACCTGTTCCACACCCCCGACCTGCTGGAGTCACTCAGCCGGTTGAGCAACGACAACGCTCAGGGCGAGTACTACCTGACCGACTGTCCACAGCTGTTGCGCCAGGCGGGACGGCCGGTCGAGGCGGCTCCCTTGCTGCAACCGTGTGAATCCCTGTCGATCAACAATCCCGAGGAACTTCAGCTCGTCGACCAAACGATGCGGGCCATGGGCTATGCGTGAACTGAAGATCTTTAGCGGCCGGGCCAATCCCGAGCTGGCGAACAAGCTGTGCCGGCACCTGCACTTGGCCCCCGCCGAGATCACGCTGGGCCAGTTCCCCGACGGGGAGAACTACTGCAAGTTGGATGAGGACGTGCGGGGACGCGACGTGTTTTTGGTCCAGCCGACCTGTCCCCCGGTCAACGATCACCTGATCGAACTGTTGACCATGATCGACTGCTGCAAACGGGCCAGCGCAGCGCGGATCACCGCCGTGATCCCCTATTACGGCTACGCTCGCCAGGACCGCAAGGACGAGGGGCGGGTCCCGATCACGGCGAAGCTGGTCGCCAACCTGATCACCCGCGCCGGGGCTGATCGGGTGCTGACGATGGACCTGCATGCGGCCCAGATCCAGGGGTTCTTTGATGTCCCCGTCGACCACCTCTACGCCGCACCGGTGCTCAACGATCACTTCCTTCAGCGAGGCCTGACCGACGAGGAGATCGTGGTGGTCAGCGCCGACGAGGGGAGCATCAAGCGGGCGGTCGGTCACGCCAAACGCCTCGGCGGCCCCCTGGCGATCATCGACAAGCGTCGCAGCAGCGCCTTGGAAACCCGCCAGAGCACCATCATTGGCGGTCCGGTCGAAGGCCGCATTGCGCTGATGTTCGACGACATGATCAGCACAGCCGGTTCGATCTGTGGTGCCGCCCGGTTGGTCAAGAAAGGGGGCGCCCGGGAGATCCACATCGCCTGCACCCATGGTGTCCTCTGCGGACCGGCGGTGCAGCGGCTCCGCGAGGCGCCGATCGACTCGATCACGGTCACCGACAGTATCCCCATCCCGCCAGAGAAACAGCTGCCGAATCTGGTTCAGCTCTCGGTCGCCCCTTTGCTGGCCGAAGCGATCAAGCGGATTCACCACGATCAATCGATCAGCGAGCTGTTCCGCGAACGGTGAATCCCTGCGGGGTAAACGCGTCGGGCGCTGAGTTCGACGGTTCGGGGCGATTGACGGACGTGGGGCAAAAGGCTTGCTCGTGGGAAGGGAGTTGCGAAATGCGGTGCTAGGGCCGTTACTCGCCGGCGGCGCACGGCTAGTGCCGTCGATTCAGGGGGCGGTGTGCTGCTTGCTTCTCGATGATTCACCGGTCCTGGCGCGCTGTGCGGATCACTTCTGCCAGGTTTCTGGGTCGGTTTTGAACCGGTGGCAGGCTTTTCGATGGCGGCAGTGTTGGTCCAGTGTCAGATTCCAACGGCCCGATCGAGGACGCGGGAATGACGGCCGCTTGACCTGTCGGTGGGTTGTTTGGGGAGGCGGGGATCGCGGGGTACTCGGGCCGTTCTTGGTCGCTGACGTCCCCGGGGGGCAAACATTGCTGGCAGTGTGCCAGCGCCGCTTCGGCTTGGATTCGCACGCGGGGCGACAGTTCGCCGGGATTCCCATCGCGGTGACTTCCTTCGACGCAGACCTGCAGCGCGTCGGCGATGGCCTTGGTACAGACCGGAAGGGTGGTCAGTGTGCGTGCCGCGTCGTAGCGGACACATTCGGAGGGGTCGGTGCGGAGGGCGGCGACCAGCGCCTTCTCGGCCTCGGGGTGGTAACGGACGTCGACACCTTGCAGTTCACGGATCGCCGTTTGACGCTTGGGCGCCTCCAGCGCGGCGGCCTTGATCTGGGCGGCGGTCCCCGACGGACCCGCCTGGGCCTGCTCCTCGGGGTGGGGTGTCTTTTCAGCTGGGACCATGCCGCCGGTGATGTCGCTCAGCGGCTTCCGAAGCCCGGATAGAAGTTGACAAAGGGGCGACCTTTTCAGCTTTGTATGAATCCCCTGCCGCGCCGAGGAAAGCGTCTTGAGCATCGACGCGCCTTGAGTTGATGCGGGGTTGGCGGCACCCGCTGACGGTGTGACACCGGCCGCTGCTGGTGCCGGCAAGCTTTCGACATCCGACGGAGGGTCGGCAGAATCTTGCGCGAAGCCGGGTACGGTCTGGCTGCAAATCCAGAGGGAAAGGCACGTGGCAAGGCGCAAAGCTCGACCCCTCGGCACCCGCGTCCCCCGTGCGGTCGTACGGGACCAACCGGTGTCTGTTGCTCGGCCCATGCACGCTTCTCCGTCATCCTGTCATTGGTCGTTGGTTGGCTTCGGAGTTACTGCAGCCTGTCGCCTGGCGTCAAGGTCGTCATCGATCAGGCTTGAATCGGGCGGACGGATTTCTCTACAAGCGGGTTGCCCCAACTGCCCCCCCGCCGGTCTCTCGCTCGTCACCGATCATGCGACTACCACTGCCGCCACCGCTGATCGTTGTGCCGTTGGTATGGTTGGTTGTTGGTGTCCTCGTGGCGGAGGAACCCGAGATTCGGTTGCTGAGCGATTCTCCTGGTGCGGAGGAGATACGTGGTGCGGAGGAGATACGTGGTGCGGAGGAGATACCTGGGGTGCAGGAGCGACCTGAGTTTCCCGAGGCGGCCTTGGAACGACTGGGAGATCGCGCGAGTGACAACTCTGCATTGGGAACGAACCTTGACGACGGCTTGCTGGAGGCATGTGACTCATTTCTCTTTGAGGATGCGTCGTCGCCCCCACCTTCGGCGTGGGGGATGTCCGGTGAGCACCGCGACCATGTGGGAGGTGTTGACCAGGGATTTGGGGCTCCCCGGTCACTTCCCGGGCGTTTCTACGATGTCTTGACCGAAGCGTTGTGCGAGTGCGACGACTGTTATCAACCTGAGTGGCGGTTGTTGGAGTCCGCCTCGTTTTGGGTCGATTCAGCGCGTCCACAAAATCGAGCGAGGCTCCGCTGGGACTATGGCCCTGGGATGATCTTGCCGGACCGCGCCGAATACTTTTGGGCCCGCGTTGGTGGTCGTGGTCCGGGTCCGCCCGCTGGGTCGCTAACGGTCGCCGAGCTCGATTACCACGAACTGAGCCAGTACACCGAAACGGCCCATGGAGGGTTTTCCGCGTTTGTCGTCACGCCGTACCGTTCGCTGGACATGCAAGACGCCGGCCATGCTGCCGGCTTTGGCGACGTTCAGGTCGGCACCAAGAGTCTGCTGCATGACACGCCGCTGCTGCAGATGACGATGCAAATGACGACGACCATTCCATCGGCCAATTCAAGGAAAGGACTTGGCGTCGGCCACGTTTCGTTGGAGCCCGCGTTGTTGATTGGGTTGGCGCTGACCGATCGCGATTTTCTGCAAGCCCAGGCTGCCGAATGGATCCCGATCGGGGGCGACTCTGATTTTCAAGGGGCTCTGTTGCGGTGGGGCGTGGCCTGGAACCGCCGGCTGTGGCAGCGTGACCGGGATAACGTCTTGACGGCCAACCTCGACCTGGTCGGATGGTCGTTCCAGGACGGGGCGTTCACCGATCCGGTTTTGGGCCCGCAGTCGGCGAACGACGAGACCTATCTGTACCTGGGGCCGGGCACACGGTTGCTGACGTGCGGCAAGTTCGAGTTCGGCGTCGGCGGAATCTTCGCCCTCACCAACCGGCACTTCGCCCGCAGCGTGCTGCGCAGCGACGTGACGATGAGATACTAGGCTTCCGCATCGAGAGCCGTTCCCTTCTCTACCGACTCCGCGTGCTCGATCTCTTTCTGGAGCACGAAGTTCAGGCCGGTGCGGAGGACGATGATCGCGGCCAGTTGGCCGATTTCATTCCAGTCGGGTGCGATGGCGGTACGGAGAATATCAGCAGCGACCTGAAACTCCAGGGCGAGCACCAGCCAGCGTCCCAACTGAAGTCGGACCCCTTCCACCACCCGGACCGACGTGCCCGGTCGAAAGAAAGCCGCCAGGGCGCGGTAGGCAGCCTTCGCCGAAGCCAGCGCGATCAAAATCGCCGCACAAATCTGGATCGCGTAGACCAGATAGAGCATTGCATGTTCAAGGAACGTGAAGTCAGCCGGCAGGTCTCCCGCCAGCGAAACCCCGAGGAGCGTGAGTGCGGTATCCGATGAATTCAGGACGAGTGCCAACATGGCGTTTATCGTAACGCCTTCTGTCGAGGATCATCAGCTCGGCAGCTTCTCCGCGGGCCCTCCGCTTTGTAACGGCACGTTTTCAGGCCGAGCCTCACACTCGGGCTCGAGCTAGCTCCCGTCACTTGATCGCCAGCATTCGCTCCAACGCGATCAGGCTCCAGCGGCTGGTCTCTTCGTCGACGTCGATGCGATTGACGACTTGGCCGTCGCGAAGGTTTTCCAGGGTCCAGCAGAGGTGCGGCAGGTCGATGCGGTACATCGTCGCGCACATGCAGACGACCGGGCTCAAGAAGTGAATTTCCTGTTCGGGGTGTTCGGCCTTGAGCCGATTGACCAGGTGCAGTTCCGTTCCGATGGCCCACTTCGTCCCGGGGGGGCTGGAACGAACCGACTCGATGATCTTCCCGGTGCTGCCGCTGACGTCGGCGATGTCGTTGACCTCGCGAGGGCACTCGGGGTGGACCAGGATTTTGATTCCAGGATGTTGTTGACGGAATGCCTCGACGTGCTCGGCGCGAAACATCTGGTGGACGCTGCAGTGCCCTTTCCAGAGGATCACGCGGCTTTGCTCGATCGCTTTCTCGGTGTTGCCGCCGAGTTCGAGCTGGTAGGGATCCCAGACCGGCATTTGTTCCACCGGGATTCCCATCGCCAGCGCGGTGTTGCGGCCGAGGTGTTGATCGGGGAAGAAGAACACCCGTTCGCCTCGCTCAAACGCCCACTCCAGGACCGCCCGGGCGTTGCTGCTGGTGCAGACGATCCCGCCGTGGCGACCGCAGAAGGCTTTGAGGCTGGCAGCGCTGTTGATGTAGGTCACCGGGATGACGCGCTCGGTGTCGATCACCTCGGCCATGTCGTCCCAGGCGGCATCGACCTGGGCGATCGCTGCCATGTCGGCCATCGAACAGCCGGCGGCAAGGTCGGGAAGCAGCACGGGGATTCGGCGGCCGTCCCGCTCGGCGAGCTTTTCCGGTCGGTTGGCCAAAATGTCGGCGGTCTCGGCCATGAAGTGGACGCCGCAAAAGACGATCGTCTGGCACGATTCGCTCCCCGACGCCAGCTCGCTCAGTTTGTAGCTGTCGCCGCGAAGGTCCGCGTGGGCGATCACGTCGTCCTGCTGGTAATGGTGCCCGAGGATCAGCAGCGAGTCACCGAGTTGCTCGCGAACCGCTTCGATCCGCTCGTTGAGCACTTCGGGGGCGAGTGTTTTGTAGGGGGCGAGCGGGTGAATCGCTTCCACGTCCGCCGTTGCGGTGGGGAGGGACGCCATACTAGTCGGGGTGTTGTATACGTGACTGGTCAAAGTTTGATCACTACATCGGCATTATACTGGATGGGGCGTCGGTCGAAGAGCAGTCGTCGCAGGCGGTCACTCGCCGGGCACAACGGAGATCGACCAGCGGCAAAGGGGGGCCAGGGCGGCTGCCTCGGCAGCGCTGGGGACAAAAACCCGGACCGTGCAAGGATCGAACTGGTTCAGGTCAACATCAGCGGGGGATCGCCACTCCCGCTCCTGCGTCCAATCGTACGTATGGCCCCTCGCCTGAAAACGGTAACGATCCCCCGCCGGAAGTTCTCTCCGGCGCTGACGGTCGCCATAGATCACCGGTGTTGCCCCTGCGGTGGCCGCGGCACGAAGTTGGACCGCGATTCCGTACGGCTCGTAATCCCAACGGTGAAGATGGGGACGATAGCATCGTCGCGGGAGCAGTTCCGCGAGGGGCACGGCGGAGAAACAGACCACCGGGTGGGAGCGGGACGATGCTCCAGCGGCGGCGACCAATCGTCCGCTCTTGACGATCCGGCGAAGGGTCTCGAAGGCATCGGCACTGGCCGGCGGTTCGCCACCGAGCAGTAGCGAGTCGAGATATTGGCGATGCGTTTGGCCGGGCCACTCGGCTTCGCTGGCACGCGTGCAGTGCACCAACCATTCCCCTGCCGCACGCGTCCACTGCGGCCAGAAAGCGATCGCTGGATCGTTCGCGTTCGTCTCGGGAACTGCGGTCGGCGGTTCCTGCGCCGCTAAGTGTTCCGAGGCCGGCAACAGGTACCAACCGATCGCCCCCTCGGCGATCAGACGCGCCGCGGCGCAGCGCGGATCGCCACTGATCGCGACCCGGGTCGAGGCATCGTCCCGAATGCGGAGCCGCTCGGCGAGGCATCGCTCGATCGTCCCCCCACGGCGGACAAAGAGGCCGTCGACACGATCGGCTAACGCAATCACGGTTTGATCCCGCGACAATTTTCTGCCCCGCGAAGACTCGATCCGAACCCCATCGCCGTCGTTAGACGGTTCCGCGTTGACGGAAACGCCAAGTCGGCGAACCGCGAACAGTTCCGCCGCCCGCTGTGCCCACGGCTCGATCGCAGAACCGCTTGCAACCAGAAGTGTCCCACCGCGGTCGCGGCAATCGAGAGCCGCTCGACTCAATCGCCGACAGACGCCGCGGTGCAAGGAGCGGTCGTGCCCCAGAGTGCTGCTGACCACCGCGATCAAGGGAGCCGTTGTCCGCAGCGGTGCCTCGGTCGAGACGCGGACCGGACCGCAGGCCTGCTCGAGAAAAGCGAGACGGCGGTGGGAAGGAGACACAGTCACCGGGATCGATTCTTGGCTCATCCTTTACGGCCATGCCTGCCTGTTGGGGATATCCCGTTTCCCCAATCGTGGTATCACGTGCTTTCGACGTGGGCAAGGGAGGCGAGAGGTCGCACGTAGCAGAATTCGTCTAGGGTTCTGGGCGTGGGCGGTGGGGGTTACAGGTTGGCAGCTTGTGCGACGGGGCGGTCTCGTTAAAGACTCCTGTGGGTTTGTCCCGAAGTGGTTATGCTGGTTCAGTTCATTTGATTGAAAGGCCCGCTGAGTACTTGTAAGGGCCAACGTGAGGTGATTTCCATGCGTTTGATTCTGATCCAGGTGATTGCGGCTGTCGCTTCACTGTCCCCGGTGTGGGCGGCCGAGGGGGATTCCATGGGGACGAGCGTTTACCGTTTGTGGCCAGGGCCGTCGCCGCGTTGGAATGCGCCGAGCGAAATGGAACGAGACACGACTGCGGGGGACGGACGGCTTGCCGGGGGCCGTCCAGTGGTCCGACTGGGGTTTGTCAAAGAGCCGCAACTGCACGTTTATCAGGCTGATCCGCAGACCGCGAGCGACACGATCGTGATCATTTCTTGGTTGCGGGAGCAAGGGTGGTTAGAGCGATGAGTGACGCAGCGTTTGAAGTGGCCTCGCTGGAATCGGAAGATCCATCAGCACCGTTGCTGCCGGGCCAGGAGTGGGCGAACGCCTTGACGCACGGGGTGGCAACGGTTGTCGCGTTGATCGTTGGGGCGGCGTTGGCGTTCGATGCCGTGTCGCAGGACTGGTTTCTTGCCTTTGCGTGTGTCGCTTACGTCGGTTCGGTCACCGGCACGTTCGCCTCGTCCACGCTCTCGCACACCATCCGCCGCCAACCTTGGCTGAATACGTTTCGGGCCTGGGACCAGGCGATGATTTACTTGATGATTGCCGGCACCTACACGCCGATCGTGGTCTGTTTTGCGCCGATCGGGGTGTTGATGCCGCTGTTGGCCACGATGTGGCTGGCTGCCTGGGCTGGGTTCTTCGGCAAGGTGTTTTTCCGCCACCGGATCAATGCCATCGGGACGGCTTCCTATCTGCTGCTCGGTTGGCTCCCCGCGATCCCGTTGGCCGGTCACGTCCCCGGCGTAGTGGTCTCCGCGATGCTGGCCGGTGGTGTGCTGTACACGGTTGGCGTCGCATTCTTGATCAATGATCGCAAGGTGCGATACTTCCACGCCGTTTGGCACCTGTTCGTGATCGCAGCGGCGCTGGTCCACTTCTTAGCGATCCAAATGCACGTCGTCGCTGCGTATTAGTTCCTGCCTCGCCACGCGACTTGCCGGCCGACGATCGATTGAAGGAACGCCAGCCACTGCAGGGCGAGCAAGAGCGACACGGCGAAAGGATGGCAGAGGGCTGCGAGGGGAGGTTGCCCCAACCATCCGACGGCGACCAGACGCGGTTGGTAGCTCAGCCAGATCGCGGTCAGGGAGATGAGGGTCCCTTCGATCGTCGGTCGCAGGAGCGATCCCACCAGGGTCACCCATGGCAGCACGGCCCCGCCGAGCAGCACCATGGAAGCGGGGACGATCAGCTTCGGATTCGCGATCCCCTCAACGGCGTTCTTCAGCACTCCGCGAATCACTTCCCGGCCTGAATGGTACATGCGGCACTCGGCAAGCTGGCTTCCGTCCAGCACATCGGTCATGAGGCCGGCTTCGCGAAAGGCCTTCGGCAACTTGACACCGTCGTGGCGGGAATGGCGGATGGCGGCGTGCGTCCCGGCCCGCTGGTAATCCTCCCATTGCGCCATGAACAACTGCCCGCAACCGGCTGCGTAGGCGGGATGGGTGCTTTGCCGCATGCGGCGAAAGGGAAGGAAGCCGAGCAGGATCCAGTGCATCAGCGGGATCAGCCATTGTTCCAGCCAGGTCTCGGTTTGCTGGTGCGGAAAGATGCTCAGCAGCGGCACGCCGGTATCGTCTTGTCGCCGCGTCAGGGACAGCAGTGCGTCGCGGCCGACTCGCACATCGGCGTCGAGGAAAACGAGACGCGAAAACGTCGCCATTTTGGCCAACTGATAACACGCGAACTGCTTTCCATTCCAACCATCCGGGAGGGGACGTCCCGGAGCGCAGCGGACGCGTGGATCTTGCTCAGCGATCTTGTGCACGATCGCGGCGGTATTGTCGCGAGAGTGATCATCAAGGACGAGCACCTCGACGGTCACACCTTCGCTTTGCAACACCGACCTCACTGTCTCCGCGATCCCTGCCGCTTCGTCCCGGGCTGGAATCAGGACCGAGACCTGCGGAAAAGGGGTCAGGACTCTTTTTTCGAGCACCTGCTCCTGAAACAGCGGCAGGTTTTTCATAAACATCACTGCTGGCAGGGCGGCCAGGACCAGCCCCACGATCGAGAGCAAAATCCACGTCACTTGAAATGGTCTCCGTGGGCGGCTTGGAAATCTCGACCTTGAGCCCATGCTTTGCACCGTCGCATGGCGTCGTAAAACCTGCCGGCCCCGCGCCTACCCGACAACAGATTCTCGAACGGTTCGTCGCGGCGGGCGATCACGTTCTCCGCCAGCGCGGATTGGTTTTCCCGCAACTGCGTCTCCAGCAACGCGCGCCATCGAGGCTTCGAAAGTCGGGGATGATCCGCGATCGCGATCGGTTGGCCGAAGCGGACGAGGCAGTTCGGCAGACGTTCGTCCCAGAAGACGTACTCCACACCGACCGGCACCACCCATCCATCGCTCAGTCGCCGACAGAGATGGGGCAAGCCGGGCATCAGCGGCGCAGCATGGTCGCGGACGTCGGTAAAGCGTCCTTCGGGGGTGATCCAGATCGCGGTCCTGCCGGCGGTGGCGATCGCGACACTCCGCGTCAAAAAGGCTCTGGGTCCCGTCAGCGTTTTGGGCCCCTCCCGTTTTTCGGCGCCTTCCGTTGTGTTCAAACGGACGCCATAGAAGCCAAGTTTCTTGAACACGCCATGTTGTTCCAGGGCCACAGCGTCGATCGGCGCGTAGAACTGTCTTCGTGGGAAGACGACCCGGTTGAGGAAATGCGCAATCAAGGGGTCCCACCAAGAGGGATGGTTGCCGTAGAGGATTAGCGGTGGTGTCGCCTCCATATCGAGCGGCATCAAACAATCCCGCTCGACTGCGATCGAATGGAAGTGTCGGCGCAGGAAGGGTCTAAGGAACCGGTGAAAGCCGTCTTGAAACCAAGGGCGGACGACGGGGACGATTGGATCGGACATCAGCCAGTGGGGAGGGACGGATGGAGGGTTCCGGCGGCGGCGTCGCTGTCGAGGGAATCGGCCGCGATCCAGCCGCTCATCAAGACCATCGGCATGCCTGGACCGGGATGGGCCGCGCCACCGGCAAGGTAGAGCCCTGGCAGGTCATGGCGCCGATTGGCCGGTTTGAACGCGCCGAAAAATTTGCCGTGGCTCGCCACTCCATAGATCGCGCCGTTGAGCACCCGGTAGCGGCGATCGATCCCTTCGGGGGTCAACGATTGCTCGTAGCGGATTGCGTGCCGCAGTCCCCGGAGCCCCGCGGTTCGCTCCAGTTTGTCCAAGATCACCTCCCGGTATTCGGGAAGCATCGTCTGCCAGTGGTGACCATGGCGCAGATAGGGCGTGTGGACCAGGATGTAGAGCGCTTCGCCCCCTGGGGGCGCGACGGCCGGTTCGCTGGCCGCCGGGGCACAAACATACGCGGTCGGATCGGGTGCGGGTTGACCGCGTCGATAGATAAAGTCGAACTCCTCTTTGGGATCTTTCGAGAAGATAAAGTTGTGGTGAAGTAATTGTTCGAATCGGCGATCGAGGCCGAGATAGAGGACGACGCCGCTGCAGGCCGGCTCGTGCCGATTGCGTTTCTCGAATCGTTCGGACTGCGGCGATCCGCCGAGCAAGTCGCGATAGGTGCGGACCGCGTCACAGTTGCTGACGACCGCATCACACGCGAGCTGTTCACCGTCGGTGGTGAGCACGCCGGTGACCCGGCCCGAAGAGGTCACAATCTTGGCGACGTCCGATTCGGTCCGCACCTGGACCCCGAGTTCGGTGGCGAGTTGTTCCAGGGCGACGGGCACAGCGCGGGTGCCCCCGATCGGGTACCAGATCCCCTCGTCGGTCTGCATATGAGCGATGCCACACAACACGGCTGGAGAGGCGTAAGGACTTGAACCGACGTACTGAGTGAAGTGGTCCATCATTTGGGCCACCCGTTTTTCTGAAACGTGGGACCGGACGACCGACGCGACGCTGCGGCCCATGCGCAAGGACAACACATCTTTCAATACCGCGGCGGAAAAGGTTCCACCGACATCCATCGTGTCCCTCAGGCCACCGACGCTTCGCCAGAAAAAGAAGCGGTCCGAAACGCCGTGCAGTTGCTCGCTGACCTTCATGAACCGTGCGTAGCCTTCACCGCTCTGCGCCGAGCCGGTGAAGGCGTCCAGGTTCCGCTTCATCGCGTCGACGTCGGCGACCAGGTCGAGGACGCCGTTGTCGCCGGAGTTGGGGTGTTCCGCATCGGTTTCGAAAAAACATCGCCATTGGGGATCGAGCGGAACGATCTCAAGGTAGTCTTCCAGCTTCCGACCGGCCTCGGCGAAGACCCGCTGGAGGACACTTGGCAGCGTCAGGATGGTTGGTCCCATGTCGAAGCGAAACCCTTCCGCTTCGTGCAGCGCTGCCTTGCCACCGACCCAGGCGTTCTTCTCCAGCAGCGTCACTTGGTGTCCGCGGGCGGCCAGGACGCAGGCCGATGAAAGCCCGGCCAAACCTCCACCGACAACGATCACGCGCAGCGATCTTGGTTCCGACGTGGTCATCGATTGGATTTCCCCATCATCATCCGACGCACGCCCGATAGCCGGCTCGCCAGAGAACCGCCGTAGGAAGCTTGGAGGTAGCTGGCCAAGGTTTCCGCGTCCGATTCTTTCCGGCGCGACAAGTGGGGGACGATCCGGCCCCGCCGTTCCCCGAGAACCTTCACCGCCGTCATTGCCAACAGTCCTTCGCCGCCGCGAGTCACACCGAAACCACTCTCACCCCGTCCGCCAAAGGGAACGCGGGGATCGGCCGTGGGGACGATCAGGTCATTGACGGTGACCGTCCCGACGTTCAACGCCGCAGCGATCGATCGTGCTTGGACCGAGTCGCCGAAGATCGAGGCTGCCAGCCGATACGGGCAGCCATTGACGATGGCCACGGCTTTGTGCATCGCCTCCACACGAATCACCGACAGCACTGGGGCGAACAGGTCCGCGGTGGCGATGGCTGCGTCCGGCGGGACATGATCGAGCAGGAGGGGGCAGAGTTGACCCGAATCACGAAGCCGGCGGGAGTCGTACCGTCCGCCGCGGTCGACCGCGCCTGCGGCGATTGCACCGTCGATCAGATCGGCTGCCGATCGGCGCGCGGCCGCGTGTACGGAATGCGTTTGTTGCGGCGCGAGTTGCTCATCGAGTTGCTGCAGGATTGGCTCGGCCGAGCGACGTTCGACGATCAGCCGTCGGGGGGCGATGCAGGTCGCCCCGGCATTGAAGTTCAAGCCGAAGTCGATGGATTGGGCAAGTCGTTTCCGATCGGCACTGGGCAAGGCGATCACCGCATCGCAGCCGCTCAGCTCCATGATCGTCGGCGTCAGTTTCGCCGCTGCGTGGCTCATCACCTTCCGCCCCGTCGAGGCGGATCCGGTCAGGACGATCAAGTCGACGCCTTGATCGATCGTGTCGATCGCGGCCTGGGGGGCTGAATCGAGAATCTGCAGCGCCGATCGCGGGATCCCGGCGCGGTAGAAGCAATCGGCCAGACATGCGGTCGCCGCCTCGGTCCCTTCGGCCGGCTTGATCCACACCTCATTGCCCGCGGCCAGCCCCTGGGCGGCCTGGACTCCCGGCAGCAGCAGCGGATAATTCCAGGTGCCGAGGATCAGCACGCGACCGAGCGGCACCCGCAGAATCGTATTGTGAACGCCCCACAACCAGGTCGGACGTCCGCGCCGTCCCAGTCGCTTTTGGCGGAGGATCCCGGGCCCTCGGCGGTGCAAAAAGTGAAGTGCGGCACAGAGGGGAAGCAATTCGGAGGCGATAGTTTCAGCATCGTCGGTGCGCTGTTCGCTGCGGCACCGTTGCACCAGCGGTGTTGTCGCCCGAGCCAATTCGGCAGCTACCGCACCGAGCCGAGCGCAACGTCGTCGGGCTGGCAGTGCCGGCCAGGGTCGCTGGCCGCTATACTTTGCACCGATCAACGGAGCCAGCCCACGCGAAGCCAAGAATGAATCGCCATGCCATCCTCCGATAAATCTCAATCCGTCACCGCGGTCAACCCGACAGAATACCCGGTTGAGCCGGTCTTCCGCCATCGCTGGAGCCCGTACCGCTTTGAGCCCCGCGAGGTGGAGGAGGCGAAATTGTTGCGGTGCCTGGAAGCGGCTCGTTGGGCGGCGAGTAGTTTCAACGAACAGCCCTGGTCATGGATCGTCGCTTTCCGTCAAGATACCGCGGCGTTTGAGGAGATGCTGGGGTGCTTGATTGAGGCGAACCAAGTGTGGGCGAAGCATAGTGGCGTGTTGATGATCACGGCAATCCGGACCTCCTTTGCGGCCAACGGCCAGCCCAATCGGGTCGCGCTGCACGATCTTGGCCTGGCCGCAGGGCAGCTTACCTTGCAGGCGACAGCGGAGGGGATGCAGGTTCATCAGATGGCGGGGGTCAACCTCAGCCGTGCGCGAGCCACCTATGAAATTCCTGAAGGCTTTGAGCCCCAAACGGCGATCGCGATCGGATATCCTGCCACGGAGCCTGCCGAAAGCGAAGCGGCTCGGGAGCTGGAGCGTCGTGACGACCGGCCGCGAAAGCGGAAAGCGCTTTCAGAACAGGTTTTCGCGGGCAAGTTCGGGCGCGTTGCCGAAATCGCCCGCGCCAGGGGCTAAACTGTAAATTACGCGATCTCTCCTCCTCGTGAATGAGTCCGTTTCCGGTGTCGGAAACCTGGCAGCCCGGTATCCGCTATTCCGACATCACCGATGTCGGCATGCGCCGTTCCAACAATCAGGACTCGTTTGCTTCGTTGCCCGCGGACAGCGAGGACCGCTACCGGTGTCGTGGCCACCTGTTTGTGGTCGCCGATGGGATGGGGGCACATGCCGCGGGAGAGTTGGCCAGCCGCATGGCGACCGAGCGGATTGCGATGCACTATTTTCGCTCCCCCGCCGAGGACTCGCTCGAAGCCTTGCGGGATGCGATCCGGGAGGCGAATGCCGAAATCTATCGTCGCGGCCAACAGAATCCCGAGTTCCACAACATGGGAACGACGGCCAGCGCCTTGGCGATCTTGCCCGAGGGCGCCGTGATCGCCCACGTCGGCGATTCCCGCGTCTACCGGCTGCGTGAGGGTACGCTGGAGCAATTGACCTTCGACCACTCGCTGGTCTGGGAGATGCAAGCCAGCGGTCAGGTTCACCCCGACAGTCTGCTCGGCCAATCGATTCCCAAAAATGTGATCACCCGTTCGCTAGGCCCCAATGCGGAGGTGGCAGTCGACGTCGAGGGCCCCTTCGACATTCGGCCGGGAGACACATTTGTTCTGTGCAGCGACGGGCTGACGGGCCAGGTGGAAGACCCTGAAATCGGCGCCCTGGTCGATTGTTTGCCGGAAGCGCAAGCGACGCGGGTGCTCGTCGACCTGGCAAACCTGCGTGGGGGTCCGGACAATACCACGGTGGTGGTCGTTCGGGTCAATGGCGATCTTCCCGGAGACTCGGGCAAAAAGCAGCGCGAGCCTCCGCCGCCCCCGGTCTCGCCGCTGCTGCTCGGAGCCGCGGCCGCCTGCTTCGTGGGCGCGATCATTCTGGGATTGGTCGGCAAACACCAAACAATGGTGATCGCGATTTTGCTGGGGATCGTCGCTGCGGTGATGGCGACGTTCCAGTACTTCGCTCAGAACCCGCGGCGGTCAACACGGTCTGCTGTCCCGGGTCCGAGCGGCGGGGGGGCACCTTACCGGCGGTTTGACGCCACGGCGACGACCGAGCTGAACGACCGCTTGAAGGGAACCGTCGATGCGCTGCGGGAGGCGGCCAATGCCAAGCATTGGGAGATCGACTGGTCGAAAATCGACGAGCGGCAGCGGCGTGCCGAACAGGCGATGGAGGAGCGTTCGCCGAAGGAGGCGGTGCGGCACCAGTCCGAAGCGATCATCGAGACGATGCGGCAGCTGCGGGAGCAGCACAACCGGATGGCGGGAGAAACCGCGATCGACCACTAGCCGTTTTCGTCTACCGGCGAACGGAGCGGGTTTGTTAAACCTCCCGGGGTGTTCAACGCCCTGGGGAATTTTGATCAACCTCCGACCCTCGCCGGCCCGAGCCGTCGCGCCGCATGCCCACCCGCCTTTCCCGCTACGTTCTCGGCGAAATTCTCAAGATTTTCGTCGTCGCCCTCGTCGTTTTGACGACGCTGGTGCTGCTGATTGCGGTCGCGCGGGAGGCGCTCAGCCAAGGCTTGGGTGCGGCAGCGGTGTTGCGGCTGATGCCGTTCGCGCTGACGATCTCGCTGCAGCACGCCCTGCCCGCGACCGCCCTGTTTGCGGTCTGTTGTGTCTACGGGCGGATGTCCGCCGACGGCGAGGTTTCCACCGTCAAGGCATCGGGGATTTCACCGCTGAAGCTGCTGCAGCCGGCCTTCGTGTTCGCGCTGCTCCTCAGCCCGCTGGCGGTCTATCTGACCGATCTGGCGGTCTCCTGGGGACGGCCCGGGATCGAGCGGGTGGTGCTGGCGTCGATCGAGGACATCGCCTACCGGGTCCTCAAGAACCAACACAGCTATACCTCCGAGCACGGCTTTTCCATCCACGTCCGTGACGTCATCGACGACCGGCTGATCCGACCGACCGTGACCGTCCAGGATCGTCGGAGCCGCGACGGGGTCAAGGTGACGGCGGAAGAAGGCCGGCTGGCACTCGATCCCGAAACCCAGAACCTCGTGCTGACGGTGCTCAACAGCCGACTGGAACGGGGAAGTCAGTTCGTCGGCAGCTTTCCCGGGGAAGATCAATTCGAAATCCCCCTCTCCTCGTCCCGTAAAAAACAAGACATCGGATCCCAAAGCCCCAGCATGCTGCCCCTCCGCTTGATCCACATCGAACGGATGCGTCAAGACGCCCGGACGCACGCAACCACGGGGCAACTCGCCGCTCACACCGGCTTTTCGATTCTGACCTCGCGCCCCGAAGCGATTGTCGGCAACGAGGGAAGGAAGCTCGAACGCCGCTTGACCAGCAGCCGAAAACGGCTGATCCGTTTGCACACCGAACCGTGGCGGCGATGGGCCGAAGGCTTCACCTGTTTCTTCTTCGTCCTCGTCGGCGCCCCGCTCGCGATGCTCGTCAGGTCGAGTGACTACTGGACCACCTTCGGCCTCTGTTTTCTGCCCATCCTGCTGACCTACTACCCCTTGTTGTTGCTGGGGCTTGATCAGGCCAAGGAGGGCTCGTTTCCTCCTTACGGCGTGTGGGTGGGGAATGTGACCCTGGGCACCTTGGGCGCGATGTTGATCGCGCGGGTTCGGCGGTACTAGTGCTCGGTATCGGCCGACAGGTCGGCACAAACCAGCTCCTCGTCGTTGCGAGCAAAGACGTGCCGGTAGGCAAAGGCCGGATGGGCCCAGGTGACCCCGTCACGGCGCCGCAGTTGTTCGGTGGTGGGGTCGAGCAGCTTGCTGCGGCCATGCTCTTCAAACCCGTCGGGGGTGAGTTGCGCAACGATCAACTCGCCGTCATCGTTCAGAATCCAAACTCGATCGCGGTTGCGAACCATATGGATCGTGGCCCAGCGGAGTGGGGGAACCACGGAATCCTCTTCCCAAACTTGCTCGCCGGTGTCCAGTTCCAAACAGCGGAGGATGCCCGAGGAATCGCACCCGTAAATGTGTTCGTCGATGATCAGTGGGGTGGTCATCAACGAATGCAAGGCAGGTTCCCCGTTTTCGCGACGATGCCAAACCGGCTCGACCGCCGGCGGGTCGTCGAGCAATTTCAACAGCAGCGTCCCCTTGTGGGCCTCGCTGATCAACAAAAAGTCGTCGTGGACGACCGGGGTCGCGATCCCGATCGGCCACTTCTCCCACTTGAACGGATGCGCCCAAAGCAGGCTGCCGTCGGCGGGATCGACGCCGACAACTCGTTCCCCGGTCCAACAGACAACGACCCGCTGTCCGCCCTGGTCGATGGTGATCGGAGCCGAATAGGAGGCATCGTCGGCGAGCGATTCCCAGCGTGACTGGCCGGTCGCTTTGTCCAACGCCACCAAACACGCCTCCCCCTCGCCATTGATCTGGACAATGACCAAGTCGTCTTCGATCAACGGCGCCGCCGCGATGCCCCAATTGGGCATCTCGATCTGGAAATCCTCGCGAAGGTCGCGGGCCCACAAGACCTCGCCCGACTCCGCGTCGAGACAATGCAGATGTCCGGTACCACCCAGAGCGTAGGCAGCGCCGTGGTCGACCGTCACCGACGCCCGCGGCCCGGCGGTGTAACGCACCCCTTCATAGGAACAAGGATAAACGTGTGACCAAAGTGGCTCGCCAGTTTCCCAGTCGAAGCAGTGGATTCGCTCGGTCTCATCTGGATCGGCTACGCGGTCGGTGACGAACACACGGCCCAATGCCACGGTCGGGCCGGAGTAGCCGGCGCCGATCTCCGCGGTCCATTTTCGTGACATCGGGGACGTCGGCAAGGAATCGACCAGCCCCGATTCTCGCCACTGGCCGTCACGCTGGCCCCCGCGCCACTGCGGCCACTCCTCCGCCGCGGCAGGCAGCACGAGTCCGCAGGACGCCCAGACCGAGAGGCCGACAACAACGAACCTTGCCGGACCACTCACGTGGTTCATCTTCATCATCGATCGCTCCACCGCTCTTTTCGACAGGAACTCCGCGGGCATTGATTCGGTACGGAAACCAACTTGCGAACCAACCGGCGCACCGGTCGGGGCCACGCAGTTTAACCCAAATGGGCATTCGGCCATGCGCTGCCCGCCTTCTTCCCGCTCGCGTGGGAAAAAAAGAGTCCTGACCCCTTTTTTGAAAGGAAGGCGTTTCGGGTATAGTCTTGAGTCCGATGTCGAAGTCTTCACCCTGATGTAAACGAATCGGTTCCAAATGCACTTCCCCCATGGCTACCTGAAATTCCTGTTGGTGTTGGTTCTCGGTGGTTCCGTCATTTCCCATGCTTCGGGAGACGAACCGCCGTTTCTCTCCCCGCCGCAGTATGTTGGGCCGCCTGGGCCCGCGCACGCGGCCACCAACCGCGCATTCCAGGGCATCCCGAGTCTGGCCGTCGCCCCCGAAGGCCGCATTTGGGCCAACTGGTATGCCGGGGTGACTCCGGGCGAGGATCACAACAACTATGTGGTGGTCAGCACCAGTGGCGATGGCGGTGAGGGAAACACCGTCAGCGATTCCGTCGAGCTCCGGCAACTCGTCAGCGAAGCCTCGGGCGGTCGGGAGTAACCCAAGCTGCAGGTCAAGCCGAGAACGATCCGCTCACGAACCCTATTGGACCCGATGTTCCCTGCTGCCCTTCGCAAACAACTGCATCAGGCTGGCTTCGTCGCGGTGCTGGTGGTGGAGGACGTCTCCGCCGCCGTGCCGCTCGCGCGGGCTCTGGTTGATGGCGGCGTGCGCGCGATTGAGTTGACACTTCGAACGCCTGCTGCGATCGACGCGCTCCGCACGATCCGTGCGGAGGTACCGGAATTGCTCGCTGGGGTTGGTACCATTGTGGCGCCGCAGCAGGTGGTGGAGGTCCAGACTGCAGGGGCCTCGTTCGGCGTCGCTCCGGGGAGGAACCCAGCGGTGATCGCGGAGGCTCAGCGTGTCGGGTTGCCGTTTGCGCCCGGGGTCTGCACGCCGACGGACTTGGAGCTCGCTGTGGAACAGGGATGCCGGATGCTGAAGTTCTTCCCCGCCGAACCGATCGGCGGGCGCGCCTACTTGCGGAGCATCGCGGCACCACTGGCGCATCTCGGTGTCGGTTTCCTTCCACTCGGTGGCGTGGATCCTGAGAACATGGAACCTTACCTGCGAGAACCGATGGTGGAGGCGGTGGGCGGTTCGTGGGTCACGCCGAAGAAGTTGATCCGTGACCAGGATTGGATTGCGATCACGACCCTCGCGGCCGAGGCGAGCGAGATCGTCAAGCGGGTTCGTCGTGACGACACCTCGATGCCTGGAGGTGGCGAATGACCCGCGTCGTTACCTTCGGCGAGATCATGGGGCGGCTGGCGGCGCCGGGTTACAAGCGTTTTCAGCAGACGATGCCGGGGAGCCTGAAGGTCACGTTCGCGGGGGCGGAGGCGTCGATCGCGGCGTCGATCGCCTATCTGGGTGGCGATGCGGCGTTCGTGACCGCGTTGCCTGATCATGCGATCGCCGACGCCTGTGTGGCGGACCTGCGTTCGCTTGGGCTCGACACGCGGCCGATTCTCCGTACCGCCGCCGGGCGACTCGGGTTGTACTTTTTGGAAACGGGGGCGAACCAGCGGCCGAGCAACATCGTTTACGACCGCGAAGGGTCCTCGGTCGCGATCACGCCGGCGGAGGCGTACGACTGGGGAGAAATCCTGGACGGTGCCGCCTGGTTCATCGTTTCGGGAATCACCCCCGCGATCTCGCGGAACGCGGCGAACGTCACTGAGGTAGCGCTGCGCGAGGCGTCCAGCCGGGGCGTCAAGGTCGCCTGTGACATGAACTACCGCGGCAAGCTGTGGCGTTGGGATCCGGGGGTAGAGTCCCGGGAGCTGGCGACCCGTACGATGCGTCGATTATTGCCGATGGTGGACCTGTTCATTGGCGGCCCGCAGGATGCCGAAGCGGTCCTCGGCGCCGACGCTCTGCCGCTGGAACATCTGGTCCGCGAGATCACCCGCGAGTTCCCACACATCGCGCGGGTGGCGATGACGTTGCGGGAAAGGGGCTCCGCAACGCAGAACGACTTCGGTGGTCTGCTGTATGATCGGGAAGCGGATCAAGTTTGGTATGCGCCGGTGGAGGGCGGGTTTTATGACATTGCGCACATCGTCGACCGCATCGGCACCGGTGACGCCTTCACCGCAGGCTTGCTCTATGCGATGACCACAGCGGAACTGAAGTCGCCGCCGACAGCGATCCGATTTGCCACCGCAGCCGGCTGTCTGTCGCATTCGATCGAGGGCGATTTCAATTTCAGCAGCCGAGCCGAGATCGAAAATCTGATGGCCGGCGATCACTCCGGACGCGTCAACCGTTGAAGGGAATTCATGCGCACCCCGCGGACGACGACAGGGGCGGGAACAAGCATCCGATGGTCAACAAGCAACCGGGGGTCAATGCACGTCGCGTTGATCGCGTTGTTTGGGTTGATCGCGTTGTTGCTTGGTGGCTGCGCCCGCGAGACCAGTTTTCCGTCGCAACCGATCTCGTTGATCTGTCCCTGGTCGGCCGGCGGGGGAACCGATCGGATGTCACGGCAGATCGCGTCACAGCTGGAGCGGGAGCTGGGAGTTCCGGTCAACGTCATCAATGCGACGGGGGGCTCTGGCGTGACGGGGCATACCCGTGGGGCGGTCGCCCGGCCAGATGGTTACACGCTGACGATGATCACGGTCGAGTTGAACATGCTGCACTGGCGTGGCTTGACAACGGTCAGTCATGAGGACTTCGCGCCGTTGGTGATGTTGAACCGTGACAGTGCCGCGTTGTTTGTCCGGGATGACAGCCCCTATGAAACACTGGGCGATTTGGAATCAGCGATTGCGGAAGAGCCTGGGACGCTGAAGTCCAGCGGGACGGCCTACGGCGGGATCTGGCACGTCGCGATGGCGGGTTGGCTTGACGCTCGCGGATTGGACGCCAGCGCGGCGACGTGGATTTCGATCAATGGTGCTGGTCCCTCCCTGCAGGAGCTGATCGCCGGTGGTGTCGACGTCGTCTGTTGTTCGCTTCCCGAAGCGGACGCGTTGCTCGCTGGCGGCCAGGTGCGTTGTTTGGGTGTGATGGCCGAGCAGCGGCTGGATGCATTTCCCGAGGTGCCGACGTTTCCTGAACAGGGGCATGACTGGGTGATCGCCGGGTGGCGGGGGTTGGCGGCGCCGAAGGAGACGCCTCCGGATCGATTGAGCGTGTTGACCGCGGCGCTGGACCCGATTGTCGAGGGGGAAGAGCTGAGCACGTTTATGGAGAACGCCGGATTCAATCGGACGATTCAGCGACCGGAGGCGTTTGCCCAAACGTTGGCCCAGCAGGACGAACTGTTCCGCGACATATTGACCGGCGACGCGTTTCGGGACGTCCGGGAAGAGCATTTCGGGGTGATGATTTTTCCCGCCACGATCGGAATCGGCTCGATCGTTGTTCTGTTGTTGGTGATGCGGGAGGTTCGGCAGGAGGATTCGGTTGCCTCACACGGCAGCCTCGACTACCGTCCGCCGATACTCGTGCTGGTCGCCTGTGTGGCTTATCTTCTCGCCTCGGAATGGTTGGGATTCGTATTGACCGCGTTTGGGGTGCTGGCTGGATTGATGCTCTGTTTCCGTGCCCGACCGGCCGCGAGCGTGGTGATTGGGGCGATCGCGAGCGTGGTCACCTACCAAGTGTTCGCCGTGCTGTTGCGGGTGCCGCTCCCTCGTGGACTTTGGGGGTGGTGAATTGGAAGGGGTTTTTGTCGACGCGTTGCGACAGGTGTTCCTGGATCCGCAGGTCTTGGGAATCGTGGTCGTGTCGGCGTTGTTCGGTGTCTTTCTGGGCTCGATGCCGGGGTTGACGGCAACGATGGGGGTGGCTTTGTTCATCCCGATGACGTACTGGTTGGAGCCGGTTCCGGCATTGGCGGCAATCGTGACGTTGGTGGCCTGCGCGATCTTTGCGGGCGACATTCCAACGACGCTGGTCCGCATTCCGGGGACACCGGCATCGGCGGCCTATGCGGACGATGCTTACGCCTTGGCGCAGCGTGGGGAGGCAGGGACGGCGTTGGGAACGGCGCTCTGGTCGAGCGTGCTGGGGGGGCTGCTCGGGGCGGTGATCCTGATGTTGCTCGGACAGCAACTCGCCAAGCTGGCGGCCTGGTTTAGCGTGGCCGAATATTTTTGGCTGTACCTGATGGGGCTTTCGTGCGCGGTGATCGTCGGCCAATCTTCGATCGCGCGGGCCACACTGGGGCTGCTGATCGGCTTGTTGTTCTCCACGGTCGGGCTGAGCGCGGTCCACGGCGAGGCCCGGTTCACCTTCGGTCAACCGGAGCTGTTTCAGGGGATCAACTTCATCCCCGCCATGATCGGGCTGTTTGGTTTGTCGGAGGTGTTGCGGAATGTGATGAACCTCGACGCCGGGTCGTTTGATGGATCGGCGAAGGTCAAGCCGGGTGGCATTTTAAGGCCGGCGATGGCGTTGTGGCGTCGGCGGCTGGTGCCCTGGTTGCGTTCCAGCGTCATCGGTTCGTTGATCGGGATTTTGCCTGGCGCCGGCGCCGACATCGCAGCGTGGGTATCCACCGCGGTTTCAAAGCGGCGAAGCCGGACACCGGAGCAGTACGGGAAGGGCTCGGCCGACTGCATCGCCGACGCTTGCGCGGCCAATTCCTCGTCGTTGGCCGGGGCCTGGATCCCGGCGTTGGTTTTTGGCATCCCAGGCGACTCGATTACGGCGATCGTGATCGGGGTGTTGTACATGAAGAACTTGAAGCCGGGGCCGGAGATCTTTGTGCAACAGGGGGCCTTGGTTTACAGCATTTATCTGATCTTCATCCTTGCGAATCTGGTGCTGATACCGGTCGGACTGTTGGCGATCAAGGCAGGGGGGCGGGTGATGCGGGTGCCTCGGCGATTGTTGCTGCCGGTGATCTTGCTCTTTTGTATCGTGGGGGCGTATGCGGTCAACGGCAGCCGGTTCGATGTCGGTTTGATGATCGCCTTCGGCGTCCTCGGCGTGATCTGTGAACGCTGGCGGATTTCGATCGGCGCGATGGTGCTCGGGATCATTCTCGGGGGGCCGTTGGAGGAGCGTTTTGTGCAGACGCTCGCTGGCAGTGGCGGCTCCCCGCTGGCCTTTGTGGATCGTCCCCTGTCGGCGGTGTTGGCGATTTTCTGTTTGGTGCTGTGGGGGTCGGCGCTCACTTCGGCCTTCGTTTCTCTCCGGTTTCCGAAGCCGTCGACATGAGCCTCTACACGAACTTCGTACGGCCGCTTTTGTTTCGACTGAATCCGGAATCGGCGCACCGTGTCGCGATCCTGGGATGCCGCGTCGCCGGTCGCATCCCAGGCGGTCCGCAGATCGCCAGCGCGCTGTGGGACGCCCCTTGCCGGGAACTGCGAACCGAGGTCGCAGGGTTGCGGTTTGAAAATCCGGTCGGATTGGCGGCGGGCTGGGACAAGAGTGGCGAGACGCTTCGCATGCTGGGGCACCTCGGTTTCGGGTTCGCCGAGATCGGTTCGATTTCAGCGCGCCCTTCGGCAGGCAATCCACGTCCGCGACTTTTTCGGTTGCCGGTCGATGACGCGATTGTCGTCAACTACGGTCTGCCCAACGACGGGGCGGAGGCCGTCGCCCGGCGGCTGGACGCGGTTCAGCTCCGCATCCCACTCGGGGTAAACGTGGTGACAACGAACGACGGTCCCGACGCCCCGCCGTGCTCGGAGAGCGAGATTTTGGCGGACTATCGCCAAAGCGTTTCGCGGGTCCATCGCCGGGCGAGCTACCTCATGTTGAATCTGAGCTGTCCCAACGCGGAGGGCGGCAAGGATCACTTTGCCGGTGTGGGAACGATTCGTCGTTTATTGCAGTGTCTGGCGGAGGAGCCAATTGCGTGTCCGGTGTTCTTGAAGGTCGCTCCCGACCCCGACCCGCGTGCATTGGAGCGATTGGTGGAGGAAGCGGAACCGTTTTCGTTCGTCCATGGATTCATGTTCAATCTTGCGCCGGGAAAGCCGGTCGCGATCCAGTTGCGAAGTCCACGCTCGCGGGTGAAGACAATGCCGGGGGCGGTGGCAGGTCGACCCGTGGCACCGCTGATCAATCGCTGCATCGGCGAGCTCTATCGGCGACTGCCGCGGAAGCGGTTCGCGATCATCGGCGCCGGCGGAATCTTCTCGGCCGAGGACGCATACGAAAAGATTCGTCTCGGCGCGTCGTTGGTGCAGCTCTACACGGCGCTCGTCTATGAAGGCCCTGGCGTGGTAAAACGGATCAATCGGGAGCTTTGTCGGCTGCTCGAGCACGATGGATTTCAGTCTGTCGGTGAGGCGGTCGGCACCCATCCTTCCTTGCGGCCGCCCTTTTCACCGGGATGAAACGATGTCACTGCGAAAAATTCTTACGGGTCTGTTCCTTGTTGTCTGTCCATGGCTTGTCGGCTGCCTGTTCCTGGTCAGCGGCGCGCTTCCCGCGGTCGCTCAAACCGCGACCGATCAGGCATCGTCCGAGCCGCGTCAGGTGTTGATCGTGGTGGGACCGACCACGCATCCTCCCGGGACGCATGAGGTCGCCGCAGGAGGACGACTGATGGGGCACTGCCTGGAACAGATCGACGGAGAGACGCCGCTCAATGTGCATCTGGTCGACCAATGGCCCGACGACGAGCGGCTGCTCGAATCGATCAGCACGGTGGTGATGATCGGCGATACGTTTCCGCCGCAGCGGATGGAGGAGACGGACGCGATCCTCGAGAGACTGGGGACGATGATGGAGCGCGGATGCGGCATCGCTTGCGTGCACTACGCCACGGGGTTGTTCGGCGAGGATGTGGCCGAGGACGGCGACCATCCGCTGCTGCGTTGGATTGGCGGCTACTTCGCGAACCGAACCTGCCCGCATCACGAGTCGATTGCCAAGGTTTTTCCGGAGGCGACGATCACCCCTGCCGCACCGCAGCACCCGATCAGCCGTGGTTGGAAGCCGTTCACGGTGCATGACGAACCTTACATCAATAACTATTTCGGCAAGGAAGAGAACCGGCCGGGACCCGGGGTGACCGTGCTGGCGACCTCGATGTTGCCTCCAGAATCGCCACAGCGGGAAGCGGTGGCGTGGTGCATCGAGCGGTCCGATGGTGGTCGTGGCTTCGGGATTGTGATGCCCCATTTTTATAAGAATTGGGCGGTGGAGGATCTTCGCCGATTGATCCTCAACGGGATCGTTTGGACGGCGGGGATGGACGTTCCGGCCGAGGGCGTCCAGAGCGAGCTACCGGATTTGACCACCTTTGAGCCGGCGGCGGTGGAACCGGGAGAGGCCCGGTAGGCGAAGTAGCGTTCGTGGATTGGCTCTCAGCGTTCGAGTTTGAACTCGATGGGAACGAGCACGGTTTGGGAACCACCGCGGAAGGTGGACCGTTGGGGGTCGAACCGCCACATCGCCACGGCGCTCATCGCGGCTTGGTCGAGGACCGAAGAGCCGCTTGATCGGTTGACCTCGATTTGGATCACATGCCCTTCGTCGTTGACCGTCGCCCGGAGCAGTGTGGATCCTTCTACCCGAGCCGACATTGCCTCGGCGGGATACCGAGGGGGACGGTTGGAGGCCAGCGGCGTCGGCGTCTCGCGGGCCGCACCGGTGTCGGCGGTGGCGGGCATCACGACCGACGTCACCGGAGCTGGCGCCCGTGGTTTGGTACGAGTCGGCCGGGTGGCGGCCGGACGGCGGGCGGAGTCGTGAACCTCGGGCAGCGACTGCTGGGGAGCTGAGGCTCGACGCGCCGAGGAATCAACCTCGTGTGGGCGGGAAGCCGGTGGAGGCTCCGTCGCCGCTGCGGTCGCCGCCGGGGGCACGCGTCGCTCCGACCAGCGGCTGACCTCCGATCGCTGCTGTTCCGCTCGCCGCATCGGCTCCAGCTCTCGCGCGGTGAGTTCCGGCGGCGGAGGCGTGTCGTGGGCAGGGGCGTGGTCGAGCGATTCCAGTTCGATTGGCTGTGGCGGGGTGACTGGGGTAGCGGCCGGGGATGCCTGTAGTTCGATCGCACCCTCGCCCGAACGGACCGCGGCCCACCGCGGCGGGGACTTGGGGGCCGAGATGGCGGCAGCGATGACGCCAAAGTGCAGGAGGAGACTGGACGTGACCGCGACCCAAGCCTGCTCGGGCCGGCGCCGCTGGGGGGCGGGACTCGTCTTGATTTGGGAAACGTTCACACGTGTATTTTGCTTACCCCACGCAGTTCCGCCAAGTCATGTTCGTCGGTGTTGGATTGTCTGGATGCTAAGCTCTGTCAGAAAACACCCATCGCACCATGATTAGAAGTGCGGCCGCCCTTCTATGTAATTACCCTCCCTTGGGAGGGTGATGATTGTCGTTTCGCGAGACAGAAACGAATTCGAAGTGTCTAATTGGGGAGTCGACTGGGAGGGAAGCAGTTGCGTGATTTGAGTTTTGACGGGCGGTCCACCGGCTGGCAGCCTGTGCTACTTTCGACCGCTTTGGCGAGTGGAGGGGAGGTTGGTTTGAAGGGTGAGTCGGATCGGGCGGAAGATGGGGAAAGGGCCCGACCACCGGAGAGCTCGGAGCGAATGTCCTGTCGATTCGTGGACGCTCCCCATCCGTCGACGCTCGATGTCGAGACGTTGTCGAAGGTCTGTCGTTTTCGCGCCCAGCGGCGCGGCGGCCCCGGGGGCCAGCACCGCAACAAGACCAGCTCGGGTGTTTTCATGGAGCACCCTCCGACCGGGGTCGTTGCCGAGGCGACCGAGCGTCGGAGCCAGGCTCAAAACCGCGCGGTCGCTTTTGGGCGATTGAGACTACTGCTGGCGGTCGCCGTCCGAACCGCAGCCGTGCTCGCTGCGGAACCGCCGGCGGAGGAGGCCGAAATCCGGAGGCGGTACCGGGGGACACGTCTGCGGTTGGCCGACAGCAACGTCGACAATCCGGCGGTGTTGGCCCTGCTGCTCAACGACCTTCACGCCGCCGGGGGTCAGCCGAGTTTGGTGGCCCGGCAATGGAAGGTCACGACCACCGCGATCGTTTCGCTGCTGCGGACCTACCGACCGGCGCTGGAGCTGGTCAATCAGATCCGCGGTCACCACGGCCGCCCGCCGCTGCGATAGGGATGCTGCGATAGGGATATCGTCTGGTTTTGTGGGAGCGTGAAACTCGTATCGGCAGATCGGCCGGGACGTGTTACTGTGTGGCCAATCGAGGGAAAAGGTTGTCTCCGTAGGAGCGAAGCATGGGTCGAAAATCACGCACGAAGCGACGTCGTCGAAGCATTTCTCGGGAGCGACGAGCGGGCGGAGCCGGCCCGACTACGACGCCCGATCGCTCGCCGGTCCCCGCAGGGACGTCTGTCCCCGGAGAGAATTCCAGGATGAGCCTCCGCGAGCGGGCGAGAATGTTACGTACGATGGCCCTTGGCCCTTCCATCGTCGACATGATTCCGGAGTCGGACGATGAGGTCGACGAAGGTCCGCCCCCCCGGGAGCGGGCCGATGAGTGGCTTGAGGAGCTGGACTTACTCCGCCAGCGGATCCCGGCTGCCTGCGAAGATCCAATTGTGGCCAGCCAGGCAGAATTCGTCGTGACCCGTGTTTATAAGTCGGGTGAAATCGAGGGAGCCTGTCACGTCGGCCAACGCCGCTTCCAGCTGTTTGTCGATTGCTTTGGCGACACCCCTCCAGCCGGCTGCACCTGCAACGAGTCGCGGGGAGAGCTGCCGTGCGGCCATCTGCATGCCTTCGTCGAGTATTTATTTTCGCGTTTGGAGGACGAGTCTGGGGGCCTGCGACAACGGGTCAACTATGGTTCATTCGCTTTTGGCAAGCTCGATCGACGCGAGTATGTGCGGAATCCGGAGGCGGAGGCATTGGAGCGGTTGGACGCGCTGCTCGACAATCCAACGTTGGATACCCCTCGCGAAAGCGACGACCAGGATGACTTGCCGGCGATCACCGAGGGGCCAACCGAACGAATCGTGTGGGACTTCACGATCAAGAAACAGCGTCTGGGAGTGGAACCCCGCATTCAGCGCCCGAAGAAGAGCGGGAAAGGGTTTACCAAGGGCCGAACGGTTTCGCTTGAAACGGTGAAGCTGCGGAAAGACTTGCTCACATCCGAAGCCGACCGTCGCGTGCTGGACCGGATTGAAATCAAGTCCGATCGCTATGCGTACGGCGTCCAGTGGTCGCTGACTCCATTGGAGGCGATCGCCTCTCTGGTGGGTGAGCCCAATGCGCGGCTGAACGAAATACCGTGCGTGATCGTTCGCTATACGCCCATCGTCGGGTTGATCCCTGTCCAAGATGGATGGACCTTTTCCCTGATCGACCAAGATGGCAGCCCGGTGGGAAAGCCAGTCATCGTCAACGACAACGCGTTGGCCATGCTCGATGAAGAGTTCGCCATCATCCATTATGCCAGCCTCCCGGCCGGCAGCGGATCGATCTTGAGCAGCGTGCTGCGGATGCCGCCGGTTTCAGCGAAGCTCACTCCACCGCTGATCGAGCGGATGCGGAAGCTTCAAGCGGTGTTGCCACTGCGGTTGCCCGAGGAATTGGGGGGCAAGATCGTGCCCGATGAGACCAAGCCGGTCGTGTTGCTGCGATCGCGCCCCGACGGATCCCTCGACTATGGATTGCGGGTGCAGGCGACCGACGGTCGCCGGTTCAAGCCAGGGTCGGGGCCGGCGATTCGACCCGGCGAGCAAGACCGGCGACCGGTTCAGTGGAAACGTGACTTGGTGCAGGAAGTCGAGATCGCTGAGCAGATTGCCGAACGTCTGGGTGTGGAAGTCGCGAACGACGGCCAGTGGAACGGGACGATCCGCGATTTCGAAGCAGGGCTGCAACTGGTCGAGAGGCTGCAAGATGACAGTGCGGGGGCGGAGGTCCTGTGGGACAAGTCGACCGAACAGCCGGTGACATTTTTGGGGCGTCTGACCAACAACAACGTCAAGGTGGACATTTCCCGCAAGCGGAATTGGTTCGGCATCCAGGGCCAGTGCGACTTCGGCAAGCAGTCCTTGCCCTTGGACCAGGTCTTGGCGCAGTTGCCGAGCGGTTCGAGCACGGAAGATCTGCGAGGCGACTACGTTCGAATCGGCGATGGGCAATGGGCGCATGTGTCGGAAGACTTGCGGAAGCGTTTGGCGAAGCTCCGCGACGCGACGCATAGCGAACGCAAGTCGCTGCGCATGGATGCCACCGCCGCGCCGGCGATTCGCGAGTTGATCGATCATCAGGTCGAAGTCAAGGCGACAGAAAACTGGCACGAATGCCTCGCGCGACTCGGGCGTGCGGAGAACCTTGACCCATCGCTTCCCGCGGGCTTGAATGCCGAGCTCCGCGATTACCAGGTCGACGGTTACAAGTGGCTCCGACGATTGGCCGAGTGGGGTGTCGGCGGGGTGCTCGCCGATGACATGGGGCTGGGAAAGACATTGCAAGCTCTCGCCGTATTGCTGGACCGGGCGGAGGAAGGTCCGGCACTGGTCATCGCACCGACCTCCGTTGGATTCAATTGGGTGCGTGAGACAGAACGTTTC
>CAYWXT010000008.1:0-43040 GCA_964462125.1 uncultured Pirellulaceae bacterium
GCAGCGGCCTCATTTCAACACCAATTCGGTAAGTTATTTCCGCGCGGCTCCTAAGCTTCATATGCTGTCACGGAAGTAGGCCTGAGGGCCCGCTGGAACACCGGCTTTCTCGAAAAGATCCTATTTCCCGCCCAATTTTGGTGCGATGGCCGTGCGCCTCAAGGGGCGTATTTTGCAGGAAGTTTCCGTACCCACCAAAGTCCGTGCTCGGCTTTACGGTAACGCTTCCAGGTCTGGGCGCTTTCTGAGGCATATCCGCCGTAGGTGAATTCATGAATCATGCCGTTTTTGACAAGCATCACGTGGCCGGCGCTGAAGATGATGTACAAGCCGGTCTTGCCCTTTTTGGCGTCGGCGAAGAAAGCCTTGATTTCTTCCTCTTTCTTCTGTTCCATGTCGCACTTCTGGCCCCCCAGCCGATCGGCCAAGTAATTGCCATACTTGTCCTGAACTGAGAATCGCTGCGCACCGAGCACGGCCATGGGGAACGTCGTACAATCGAACCCTCGCTTCTTGGGGTCGGTCTCCAGTTGACCTCCACGCAAGAGACCGCGTGTAAACACATATCGCTGGTCGCTCACGTGCATGAGCAATCGGCCGTGCCCGTTGCCGGGATAGGTCAATTTCGGTTTGTTTGTCTTGAAACCGAGAAACGTCAACTTGCCGTCATAAGGCGTGACCGGGCACACGAGATCTTTCGCTTCCGACTCGGCCACATGCTTGCCACCCTTCTCCGTAACGAGCCAGCACTTCACCTTGTTTGTGGCGGTTACGGACCAGCCGTTAGCAGCTCCAATGCACTTGAGCAGCTCCGGAAGCTTACTCTTGCTGTAACCCTCCGTAATCTCGAGCCGGTGTTCCGCTTTTTCGATGCACAAGAACAGCTTGAGGTCGGGACGTTTGTCCAGCTCGTACTTGAAGTCGTACCCGCCGTTGTCCAGCCTGCCGAGTTCGACTGACTTCAGAACCGGGGCACCCTCCTGCAGCACAGCGCCTCCATGCTTTTTGTAGAGCATGTGCCATTCGTTGCGCAGAGCATCGTCAGCCGCCGAGTTGGTCAGTGCCTTGCCGACCCGCTGGGGATGCTTCTTATAGAACTCTTCGTCCGCCTTCTTGACCGCCGCCTTGTTTACTGGAGGTTTGATTTTCACGGCTATCCTCCCTCTCCGAGTCGGGCACCACCCTTGTGTGAAATGGATGACGTACTGTCGGGCAGGCGGCGCATTGGGGAATGGAGCAGGGCTGAGCGGGTGCGTCAAGCGGGGGAAACGAGCCATAGGTGTCCCAGATCTCGACGGCGGCCTCCAAAGCTTGGGTAGAGGGGACATTGTGTGTCGCTACTGTGCCATTACCGCCACGCGGGTCGTCCCGCTTGCATCGCCCGCGTCGCTTCGGCGGCGTCGAATGCGTCAGGATCGAATGGGCCACTCCAGTCGAGAAGCTCTTCGTGCCGCTCATGACTTGGATCGGCCAAGGCCTGCAGAAACTCGGCGTAACCCCACACACCGCCGACATCTTCAGGTGGACATGCCCGCTCTCCCTCCACACACAGCGGATACTGCTGGCCAGACTCCGCCGGCGGGCAGCCTTCGAACAACACCCTGTGTTCCCATCGGTCGCCGAAGTCGTACTCGTAAAGAAATCGAAACCGGCGGCCATCGGCTGGCACAATATCGGTGATTCTGGTAACCGTCGAATCTGCGTACTCGATATCCATGAAGCCGTCGTCCAAGAGTGCAGGATCGCCATAGCGCCGGCCGTCGATCTCGAACTGGTATAGGTGCGAGTTGGTCCAGCCCATCGCCATTTGGATGTACTGGTGCAGGTCGTCGAGCGTACAGTCCTGCACTTGAATACGGCGCCAGATTGCGGCCTTTGATCCCTTCAATGTGATCCGGAACTGAAAAAGCTGAGCAGCGGATGGCTCTTCCCGATGTTCGTCGTCAAATTTTGCCGAGCCAGCTTCGCGATCCGCGGGAATGGAGGGAGCCAGTCCGTTCTCGAATGCAACTTTTTGAACTTCGCGTGTCTCTTGGCAAACGTCCATCACGAAGTCGTTGACTTCTGACATCCAATTCCGCGCGTTGTCGTCCGTTCGGCTCGGCAGCATCCAATTCGAATCGACTCGAGAACGCATCTTGAGCATCTTGCGGATCTCCATCGACTTGGCCTGCCCCGTACTCTCGCCAACGCCCAACGCTCGGTCGATGCTGGTGAGCTTCATGTGCGGCTGGGTCGTGGGATCATCCAGGTCGTTCACCATCCCGATCGTGCGAATGATCCCGCATGCCCATGTCTTTGGCTTACCACGCAACAGCGGAGACGGACGTTTGCGGGACAGCTTCTCGGCCAACTTGCGGCACAGTTGGGCGTATTCGTCGTTCAGGTGCTGGTGGCAGAATGCATCGGTCATTTCAACGATCGTCTGAAGCACCTGTTTCACATCTCGGACACCAGGCGTCTTCTTCTTTGCCTTTCGCTTCCTTGGTTCTGCTCTCGCGGTGACCGGCATCCGCGTGGACTCCACGGGAAGGGACGTCACCACCCCCAGTCGCTCCTTCGCCTGACGGTAGCTATCATTGAGCATCCGCTTGATGCCGCCGCCGAACGAGATGTTGTAACCGCCAAGCAACCCGTCATAGACGATCCGGCCTTTGAACGGCAGCAACACGGTCTCGGTCATCCGCGGCAGGTGGGGACCGAGTAAATCCTCGAACGGCTCTGTGAGAGCGACCACGCCATACGCCACAGGCGGATCGGAGGACGACAGGAAGACCATGTATTTCTTCAGTTGTCGGAAGGCGTAGAACGTGCCGGACACCTGATGACGCCACGACAACACAATGTCGAGCTCGTCATCGCCAAGCTTCGCTGGGTTTTCATTGACAAACGCCTCGATCAAGTCAAGGTTGTTGAGAAATGCCTTTCTGACTTCCAGTCTATCTTGGGGCGGCAGAGTGGCGAACTCTTCCGGCGTGACAACGTCGGGTACCACCCCCAGCCGCTGATTGACGAAGTGCATCAACGAGCGATGCAGCCTGAAGAACAATTCGGCATCATCCGGTGACAACAACATTCATGAACTCCTTTTATCCAAAGCCCGCCGTTTCGTTGATTTGACAATCGTAAATCGGCGGAACAGACACGTGAATTGTTGGCAACGTCCATCGAGCGACACGCAGGTCCGTCTTGATCGGAGTGCGGAGACTCATGGCAGCCGCCGGCCGCACCGTCATCGATTGTACAGCGGTTGTCCTCCCCGAGAAATGGACACCGCCTCCGCCCTCTGGCGGGCTGGACATCCCCAGATTTCGGGCCGCGGTGTCGATCAGGGTCGCGATGATCGATTTGTCTCGCAGCCGGGCAATGTCTCTGGTATCGATCGAGGTGAGCAGCGAACGGGCTGGTCTGAAGCTGGTCTCCGGCGTCTTATTTCAGCTCAGCACCAGCGGCGTGGCATTGCGAAAACGTGACTTTTGCGAAGGCCCCGCCCAAAGTGGGCTGAGAGGGAACTTGGAGCCAGTCTTCGAGAATCGTCGCGTATACCGGGCGGAAGTCGACGGACATTTTCAGATCGCCGTCTTCCAGATCCTGGAGACTCGGCGTCTTTCCAACCAGTCCGGATTTCGCGGCCGGGCCGGCTAGGAAGACGGGCCCGGCGGTGCCGTGGTCGGTCCCATGGGACACGTTTTCCTGAACGCGGCGGCCGAACTCGCTGAAGGCCAGAACCAGCACCCGCTCCGCAAGTCCCGCTGCCTCCAGGTCGCTGAAGAAAGCCTTCAGAGCGTCACCGAGTTCGCGCAGCAGGGCTGCATGTTGAGGCATCTGGCCGGCATGCGTATCGTAGCCCGACTGCTGCGTGTAGAAGGCCTGGATGCCGATGTCCGCGCGGATCAGGCGCGCTGTCAGTTTCAGGTTTCTCGCCAACGCCGTTTCCGGGTACCTCTCTGTAACAGGATCCGCCTGGCTGACTTCGCGAAGCTGTTCGACCGTGCGGGCCGCATCCCAGGCGGCCCGGTAGACGAACTTTTGCAGCGCATCCTGTTGGCCTGCCGCATCCGGTTCTGCTAAGGCGAGTGTTCTACGGTCGTGCGGCAGGTCGAATTGCTCGAGACGATGGATGCTGGAAGAACGGGCGCGGCGTCCGCGCAGCGCGACCGGCAATGACTGCTGGCCAACGTTCATAGCCATCGGTGCATCGGGCTGTGGTCGAACCTGGTCGAGGCCGCGGCCGATCCATCCCAGGCCGGTTTGTTGCCGTGCATTGAGCCGGGCCGTATGCCAGACGGCCATGCTCTGAAAATGCGATCGATTGGGATTTGGATAGCCGACGCCCTGCACAATGCTCAACCGGCCCTCCTCCCATAGGTCGGCCATGCCCCGCAGTGCGGGATGCAGACCGACGTGATCGTCAAGCTTGATGAGCTGATCGGTTTGGATCCGCAATCTCCTTCGGTATCGGGCATAGCCATCGTCGGTGTAGGGCACCACGGTGTTAATGCCATCGTTCCCGCCGTCGAGTTCAATCACAACGAGCATTCGGCCGTCATGGGCACGCCGTTGCGTCGCAGACAGAGATTGCGTCATGAACAACGGAATTCCGGTTGTCAGCGGCACCACTCCCAGTCCCGCCAAATTCTGTGAGAGAAAATTGCGTCGCGTCAGCATATTCGTCTCCTCGTCATCGGAGTTGGGGGTCACCCGAGTTGGGCCGGCGGTGAGGCCAATACCCGGGCCAGCATGAGGCGGTCGCATTGGCCGGTTTCGCCGTCCAGGTCGCCAAGCAGTTCTTTCTGCCGTTCCGGTTCCAGAGATTTCCCCAACAAGACGTTCGAGAGGAAATCGGCGAGCTGCTCTGGACTCGCATCGAATCCGTGGGACCGAGCCAGCGTTCGAACGTCCACCGGACGGGGAGGCCGGCCAAGGCGTCCTTCGGCCAGTTCGTGGGCGAACCGTGTCCGGCCGATCATCGTGCGCGCCGACAGCCAACTCCGGCCGCCTGGCCAACCCCCGACGTTCGGTGGATCAAAGAGGTCCTGACCGAGCTCGGCTATCCAACCGGCGAGCAGAGCCGTCGATAAACCCGCTCGTGTTTGTTCCAGGCACTGGACGGCGCCGACGACGTAATCGACCGGCGGCACGATCCGTGCGCCGATGGATCTCTCGTCGAAGAAGCGCGCCGACCGCAGAACCGTCTCCACGGCCCAGCCGATGTCGAGGTCCCGCTTTCGCAATCCCTCGGCCAGTGATTCGACCTCTGCACGCTGAACGTTCTCGTCTCCGAGGAAGTGCTGGCAGATGCGCCAGGCAAGCCGGTCCGCCGTCGCGGGATGTTCCAGAAGAAGGTTGACGAGGTCTTCGGCGGTCCACGCGCCGGTTTGGCCGAGGATCGTCTTCGGTCCGGGATCGTGCCATTGGGTTTTGTGGACACACCGCCCGTTTTCGACGCTTAAGCCAGTCAGGGAGCGGGCCGCCTCTTTGACGTCGGCCTCGGTATAGTGGCCGATGCCGAGCGTAAAGAGCTCCATCAGCTCCCGGGCGAGGTTTTCGTTCGGCGCCGCTTTGCGGTTCGCCGGCGCGTCGAGCCAGATCAGCAGGGCGGGGTCGCGCAGTATGGCCCGCAACAGTTCGCCGAACGGAGCGCGGCTCAGCCGTCGGAATGTCTCGTTCTGCCGCCACATCAGTCCGGGATCGTCCACCTTGAGGTGGCTCGTGGCGAAGTGGTTGTGCCACATGAGCGTCAACTGCTCGCCCAGCGGGTCGGGTGTGAACAGCATGCGGTACACCCACGACGCCTGGAGCCGGTCTGTCCGCCGGGACGCAACCGCCGCCTCGGCAAGTGAGGCTGCGGTTTCCTGGAAATCCTCCGGCGACCGATGTTGCATTTGCCCTGCGAGCACCCGTTCAAGGGCCGCCGCCGCGGCTTCGTCACGGAAGCCATGCTGAAGTTCGTCCCAGGTGGCGGCAAACGCGCTGCGCCGGTAGAGATGAACGACTCGGCGGAGATCCCAGGGCGTCTCAGCCGTGGGCTGATATCGACTCCACATCGTTTGGCAAGCAGCGGCCGTTCCATTCATCGGTTGTCCTCCCGCTCGTCGGCCGGCTCGCCTTTCGACAGAGTCCGATCGCCGAGATCGCGCGTCTCGCCAGATCGGAGCGTGAAGGTGGCCAGGACCGACGGAAGAATGTTTGTCCCCTCTCGCAGAGCCTCCGGTGGCCCACCGATGAGTTCGCCTTTGATTCCCGGGATCAGGCCCTTGGCCCGAAAACGCCCGTCGACGTCTGTCATTCCGACCTCGTCGTCTGCTCCCAGTTCGATGGGGCGCCGCCCGACGGGCTCTTGTCCGCTTCGCCGCTGCTGGATGAATTTCCCGGCTCCTTCCGAGAGAACTGCAAGTGGCACCCCGGGGATCGGCCGTCCCTCCGAGTCGACGATCCGGCCGCCCAGAGTGGCGAGGGAACGCAGCGTCACCATGACCGGCTCCCGTTCCTCTCCCGAAAAGGTGACGATCGCCCCGAGCTCTCGGTCGGGATGACGGAAGATGACGGTCCGCTCCTCACCATCCCGGACGCCCGTTACCGTGAATTCGGCGCTCTCTAACTTGCTTCTTCCCACTCTGCGGGCAGCGATCCCCTCCGCGTCCACGCCGTTGACAGAGTTTCCCTCGGAATCGACCAGCCGACCGGCGACCGTCTTACCGGACCGCAACGCGAGTTCCACGTGGATCGGATCGGTTCCCGGTTCGGGATCGATCGGTTGAACGACATGGTAGTGGTCCGGGCGAATCGAACCTCGGTTGGCCGTGCTGAACCATCCGCGCTGATTCGGCGGACGCCCAAAATCCTCGGGACGGGCGACCTCGTATCGGTCCTCGCGGGCTTTGCCAACAATGAGTCCAGGTCCGGGGAGAGCGGTGACTTTGAAACGGCCGTCTTCTACGTAGACACGGTTGTCACCCAAGCCGTCGGGCAGCTTCTGGACAAACGAGTTGTCGGCGTAGGCGAGATACTGCACCCAGCCCGCGACCGGCTTGCCGGTGGCGCTGTCGACGAGTCGCCCTCGGGCGGTCACGCCGCGCACGAGTTCAAAATCGGTTTCGCTTGATGCCAGTGGTGCGGAAGGCGTTAACTTGATGCCGCGACGCTCGAGGGGAAGATAGGGCATGCTTTCCGGGGGATAGGCGTGCAACCGGAGCAGTCCCTCCGTTGCCAGTCCCTTCAGCGTGTAGCGTCCCTCTTCGTCCGTATCGGCATGCGCCGAGTTGTGGCGCCCACGGATTGACCCGGCAACGCGAATCCCTTGTAGAGGTTCGCCCGTTTCACGGTTGCGGGCGGATCCGGCGATTGTCAGGCTGGGACCGGCGAAATGATTGAACGACGCCGGGTAGATTGTGTCCAATGCCGCTCCGGCTTCCAGCTCCATCCGCGTCTCGCGGTTCGGTTGCCCCCGATTCCATTTCGGTTCGATTTCGGGACGGGTGACGACGTTGAACAAGGTGGATTCGATTTCCGGGCCAGTAAGATGAAATCTCGCGATCCGTTCCCGGCCGATGCCCTTCAGCGAGAAACGGCCCTCCTCGTCGGTCGTCAGAACAGGATCGTCCGGCTCGTCTCCCGGAATCGAGTCGGTGGTCACGATGGTGGCTTGTGAGGGAAGGGAGCGGTAGTGATCCCGCATATGCACCCACGCTTGTGCAGGGCGGTCACGGGATGCCTTGAGATAAGCGTCGAGGTTCTGCTTGTCGCTGCCGTGGATATCGACGAACCGCAGCTTCGCCCCGGCGACCGGGCGCCCTTCCAGATTGAGGATCCGGCCGTCGATGGGCACGTCCTTCACTAACCGGAGCGTCGGCTCAGGCTGAGCTTCCAGTTCCCCGAGCCGAACCCACCCCGGACCGTAGCCGGGTGCATTCGCGACGAGGCAGGCGTACCGCCAGTCCTTTGCACCGGCTGGCGAAGCGACTGCAGACCTCGTGAATGCCATTTCAAACTGTCCGCTCTCACTGGTCTTTGTCCCTCCGGCGAAGCGGCCGGCGACCGAGACGGCAATCACGTCCGCGCCAGCGAACGTTTCTCCTTCGGGGTCAACGACTCGGCCGCGGACGTGGAATTGTTCGCCGTCCTGGTCGGCAGCGCTCTCGCCGAAGCTTACTGCCGGAGATAGGCATGCGAACAGGAGCGTTAGCGCGAGGTAGGGAGACAAGAGAGCGGATTGCGGTTTGGCTGGTGTGTGTACGGCCTGCATGAGAGAATCCCATTTGTTCAAGGGACCGGGAATTTCAGTGCGTTCTGGCGAAGGGCCCGTCATGAAGAGAATCCCGGTGTCCGGCCGGACAGGGCGCGCCATCGGGCGAATCCTTAGCAATGAGCGGGAACAAGAGAGAATTCCGCGATCTGCAGCCGTTTCTACAAAATCGCTCAATTGGCGCGCCCTTTTTCCGGCAGGATGGGGATTAACAATAACATGAGAGAGTGCATGTCGAGTCCCCGTCCGCCGCAGGGTGAGATCCGCAATTTGGTGCTCGCGGCGCGCGCCGGCGACGATTCTGCAGTCGGGCAGTTGCTGGAACTTTACCGCGGCTACCTGCGGACTCTTGCACAGCGTCGATTGGGGCAGGGTCTGAACCGGCGGTTCGATGCCTCGGACATGGTGCAGCAAACCTTTCTGGAGGCCCACCAGAACTTTGCTCAGTTCCTCGGCTCCGACGAATCGGAACTACTGGCCTGGCTGCGGCGAATTCTGCGCTGCAATGTCGCCAACGCGATCCGTGACCACTGGTGGGCGCAGAAGCGGGCGGTCGGGAGGGAACAAGCGCTGGACGTTGGTCGTCTCCCAAGAGGCGACGAGGGTGAGGTGGCGGCCGAGACGTCGTCCCCGAGCCAAAAGATGATCCGCGTCGAGGAGGCGGTGCGGTTCCTCGACGCGTTGGAGGAGCTTCCGGCTGACCAGGGGACGGCGATGCGACTGCGGTACCTGCAGGGCTTGGCCATCGCGGAGATCGCCGACGAGCTGAACCGTTCCCCGGCAGCGGCAGCGGGACTCGTCAAACGGGGCATGCAGGGGCTGCGCCGGAGACTCGTCGAGACGGAGGGGGACAGCACATGAGCCAACGATCGGAGAAAAGCCACACCGAATCCGATCTGCTCGATTCGCTGCTAGCCGACTACTTCGGCTGGGTCGACCACGGCCATTGTCCCGACGTGGACGCCTTCCTTGAGGGCTCCTCGGACACCATCAGCGATCCGAGCCTGATCGCTGCCCTGCGGGACTACGTCGACAGCACGCGGAGCATCGAAGAGCTGGCCGCATTCACGACAGTGGGCTGGATTGATCCCGAGTCGATCAAGGAATCGACCGGCTCCGGCGGCCCCGCGAACTCCCAAGGGATCCAGCCATGCAGCCTTCCGGCCGGCTTCGGCGCCTATGAATTGTTGGCGGAGCTGGGCCGGGGAGGCATGGGGATCGCGTACCGGGCCCGGCACAAGACGCTCGACCGGATCGTCTGTCTCAAGATGATCCTGTTGGGACGTCTGGCCGCACCGCACGAGATCGAACGCTTCCGCTTCGAGGCGCAGGCGATGGCGCGGCTGCGACACCCGAACCTGGTCACGGTCTACGAAGCGGGGCAGGTCGAGGACCAGGACTATTTCGCCATGGAGTACATCGCCGGGCCTACACTGGCCGACCGGGTTCGGGAGGCTCCGCTCACCGCTCCCTCGGCGGCCCGGTATGTGCAAGCCGTGGCGCGGGCCATCCATTTTGCTCACGAGAACGGAGTCCTGCACCGCGATCTGAAGCCGTCCAACATCTTGCTCGATGAGTTTGACCAGCCGCGGGTCACCGATTTCGGCCTCGCCCGTCTGGTCGACGCCGGATCGCTGACCCGCACCGGGACCATCCTGGGCACGCCGAGCTACATCGCGCCGGAGCAAACGCATGGCGAGTCACGGGCTTTCGACGTCCGCAGTGACGTCTATGGGCTCGGGGCCGTTCTCTATGAGCTCTTGACCGGACGGCCGCCGTTCCAGGGGGAAACGCCGTTGGACACCCTGTTGCTGGTTCGCCGGTCCGACCCAGTGGTTCCCTCCCTGTTGAATCCTCGCGTTCCGCGGGACCTGGAGACTATCTGCCTGACCTGCTTGGACAAGGACCCGGCGCAGCGTTATTCGTCGGGGGCCGCCCTGGCCGAGGACCTGGAACGCTTTCGGAAGCGGGAGCCGATCCGGGCGCGTCCGATCCGTGCACCGCAGCGCTTCTACCGCTGGTGCTGCCGCAATCCGCTTTGGTCCGGGCTCGGTGCAACGGTGGTCGCTGCATTGCTGGTGATCACCGGCATCGCCGCCTTTGCCTACCGGACGACAGCGTCCGCACTGTTCGAGACGGAATGGGCCCGCGACGAGCAGGCGCAGCTGGCCGAGGAGCTTCGCCGCGAACGGGACATCGCCCAGAGCCATCTCTATCTGTCGCAAATTCATCAAGCCCGCCAGGCCGCCGAGAACGGGGATCTCCAGAAAGCAGACCAATTGCTGCAGCGGCAGGCTCCGACACCCGGAGAGGTGGACCGCCGGGGCTGGGAGTGGTTCTACCTTGAGGGACTGCTCAGCCAGTCCGAGCGGTCTCTGGACGCGCATACTGGCCCGGTCCACGCCGTCGCCTGGAGTCCAGACGGTGGCCGCTTGGCGTCGGTCGGAGAAGACCAGGTGCTGCGGGTCTTCAATGCCTCGACCGATGACGAAATCCATTCCCTTCGCCATCCTGGCGGAATCCCCTTGGAGCTCGCATGGGATCCATCAGGCGACCGATTCGCCACCGCGGCCCTTGATGGGATCCTTCGAATCTGGAATGCGGCGGACGGGACGTTACTGCAGGAACTGTCCGGAACCGCTGACACGCCGCGCTGCCTGAGCTGGTCGCCGCGCGGCAACCGCCTCGCCGCCGGCGGGGACGGCGGGGACATCACTGTCTGGACGGTCACGGAGGGAACCGTGAACCGGACGCTGTCCGGACATGACGAGCGCGTCAATGCGGTTCGGTGGGCAACTGACGGCGGATGGATCGCCTCGGGAAGCGACGACGGAACCGTCCGCATCTGGAATACCGCCGACGGCTCATGTGCCGCCGTTGTGCAGAGTGCGGGAGGTTGGATCCATGCGGTTGCCTGGTCCTCGGACAACCGGCGCCTCGCAGCCGTAACCCAGGACGGAGTTCTCCACGTCTGGAAAATGATCGTCGACCCTGCAACGGGAAACCTACGAACCGACGAGCTCTACACGCGCGTGACAAGTCAGCGAAAGCCGTGGTTGTCCGTCCTTTGGAGCCAGGACAGCCGCTATCTTTTGACCGGCGGGGTGGCACCGCGATTGATGGTGTGGGACGCAGAGACGGGCGAAGCGCTGCAGACATTACGGGGGCACCTCGGCATCGTTCGCCGGCTCGCCGGTCAGCCGAAGGGGGAACGCTTCGCTTCGGCGAGTGCCGACGGGACGGTGAAGATCTGGAGGCTCGTCGCCGGTCGTTCCGGGATGCCCCTCGCTCGGAATCCGGCGCCGATCCGGATGGTCGCCTGGAGCGCCGATGGCCGTTGGACCGCCTGGCGGGACATCGATGGTCGCGTTGCCGTCTGGGATGCGGACAGCCATCGACGTATCCTCACGTTTGACGAATCTCCCCTCGGAGCGGCGGGATTGGCCTGGCACCCCGAGCGATCCGAACTCGCGCTCAGCCGCGACAGTTCCGTCGTCGTCTTCAGCGTACCGGAAGGCCGCGAGGTTCTGCGGTTGGAAGCTCACGATGGGCCGGTCTGGACGATCGCCTGGGATCGGACGGGACGCCGCATCGCCTCGGGAAGCAACGACCGCAGCGTGATCCTCTGGGACAGTCAGACGGGGCGAAAGTTACAAGTTTTGGAAGAGCATCCTGGAGATGTCCGGTGCCTGGCCTGGAGCCACGACGGCACGAGGCTGGCAACGGTCGCCACCGAAGGCACCGTCCGCATTTGGGATGCCGCGGCCGGGAAACTTCAGCAAACGATCGCGAGCAAGACGACATCGATCAACGATCTGGCCTGGAGCGCTGACGACCATGGCTTGGCCGCCGCGGTCCACGAGGGCCTCATCCTGCGGTGGAACCTCCCCTCCGGCCGCGCCCTGCCACCGCTGGCTGGTCATCACGGGGCCGTCTGGGACCTGACCTGGAGCCGTGACGGGCGGCGCCTCTTCTCCTGCGGGCAGGACGGGACAGTGCGCCTCTGGGACGCGACCACCGAGCAGCAGGTTCTGCAGATCGCCGCCTCCGACAAGGCCGTCTGGTCAATCAGCCTCTCCCCGGACGAGCGGCGCCTCTTCTCCTGCGGCTTGGACCAGACCATTCGGAGTTGGGAATATGCGTCCGGCAATGAGCCAAAGTAACAGCTCAGCGATGACGTCTCCTGTCTCCGTAACCCCGGCGCTGCGGAAGGGGTGACTTCGAACGGGCAGAGTCCTGCGGGGAGTCGTCAAGAGATGCCTGACGCTGCATTTTTGAATCGCCCGTGTAAGGTTCCCGACCGTCGCACGTCCCTCCGAAACGTGTGATTTCTCGCATCCGGCCATTGTCCCAATTCGGAGAGCCCTCTATGAACCAGATTCGACCGTTTTCATTTCATGCACTGCGGTTGGGCATCGCCGTGTTGGTCACCGTCTCGATCGTCTCGCTCGCTGCAATCCAGGCGATGGCGCAATCCTCCAAACGCACGCCCCCTTCTGGTCAAGCTGGATCTGGGACGCCCGCCGCGGGCTCCGCAGATCGCTCGTCAAACGCCCGGTCGGTGGGGCTCGAGGGCTATTGCCCGGTATGCATCCTCGAGTTGAAGGAATGGGTCAAGGGATCTCCTCAGATCACGGCCCAGTACGACGGAAAAACTTATTACTTTCCCGGTCGGAAACAACGCGACATGTTCCTTCAGAGCCCTGAAAAGTACGTGCCGGCACTGGGCGGTGACTGTGTCGTCTGTTACGCCAACGCTGGCGACCGCGTACCAGGTTCGGTGCAGCATGCAGCGCTCAGCAACAACCGGCTGTTCCTGTTTCCGAACGAGGAACTGCAGCAGGAATTCATAGCCAATCCCAGCAAGTACACGAACCAAGACTTGGCACTCGAGGGCCAATGTTCCGTGTGCAGAGTGGAAATGAACAAAGATGTGCCGGGCAAACCAGAAATCTCCGCGCTTCATGAAGGTTTCCGCTACCTGTTCCCGTCAGAGGACCAGAAGAAAATGTTTTTGGACAACCCGCAAAAGTATGAAGTGAAGTGATTCGAAAGGGAGCCTCCGTTTGAACGGCGGATTCACGGGGAGAACCGGCCGCAGACTCGCGCGCACCGGGCTGTCCAGGCGAGCTGAGCTGCGACTTGGCACAGGCAGGACTTCCGGTGACGGTGCTTGAGGCGTCGCGATTGGGCGAGGGTGCTTCCACTTCGGAATCAGGGCTGGTTGCATAGTGGAGCTTGGTTCGCACCGCGGCGGCCCCGATTTCGACCAGCACAGCGGAAAAAGGGGGGCGGCGAGATGTTAGCATGGTGGCTGCGACCCCGCGCGGGATCGCCGTACGCTGATTGACTTCGCACTCGAGTTGGACACCCCAGATGCATCCTCACGCATTCCGTCTTGGTCGTTTCCCGCTGCCGATCATGTTCATCGTGTTCGGGTTTCTCGTCTCCCCGCTGTGGGGTCAAACGACCCAGGAAGATCAGCCGCCACCCCCGTCACCGCTCCCGACGCCCGCGATGGAGAGCGGGGAGGCCTCTGCGGTTCGCGTCGACGCGGCAGACCACGAGACGCTGCAGGCGGCGATCGACGCGTTGCCAGCGGCGGGCGGCGTGGTGAAGATTCCCCCAGGAGTGTTCGAGCTGTCCGAACCACTTGTCGTTCGGACCGGAGACACGAGGATCGAAGGGAGCGGGACGGCGACGCAGATTCGCAACGCGAACACCGAGGGGGCTGCGGCGTTCATGATCCGCCCGGACGATTTGGAGACCGAGCCTCGCGCGCGGCTGTGGCGGGTGGAGCTTTGCGATTTGCGGATCACGGGGAACAAGGATAGCGGTGTGGGGATCGACGTTGTGGGCGTTCAGGAGTTCGTGCTTCGTAACTTGTCGGTCGACCGCAACGGAAGCCACGGGATTCGGATGGAAAAGTGCTTGGAAAACCCGCGTGTCATCGGTTGCAACTTGACCTACAACAATGGCTCCGGGCTGCACCTGTTGGGGGGACACGACATTGTGGTCAACGCGAATCAGTTCGAGGAGAACCTTGACGCGGTGACCTTGTTGGACGGGTTCAACTTGACGTTCACCGGGAACAACGTCGACGACCACCTGCGGCACGGGGTCGTCGTGGAGAACTCGTATGGGTCCGAAATTTCGAGCAACATGATCGAGGAGTGCGCCGGCAGCGCGGTCGTCTTGGACCGAGACTGCTACGGGATCGCGATCAGCGGCAACGCGATCGCCCACCATCTCGGAGGCGGGGTTGACCTCAGGGACGCTTGGGGGTGCACCGTGACCGGAAACAACTTTGTTCTGGTTCACGAGTTCTCTGTGCGGGTCGGGGAGAATAGCGGTCGTCACACGATCACGGGGAACCAGTTCACCAACAGCTACATCGGCGAGGGAAAGCTTCGCCGGTCGGATGGGATCGATGCCGAGCAACCGTGGCGAAAAGACGTCTGCGCTGGCGTCGTGTTGGAAGAGACGGAAGACGTTCTGATCAGCGCGAACCAGTTCTCAGGGCTGACGACGCGGGCGGTGGAGGCGCGAGGGGCGTGTCGGCGGCTGTTGGTGACCAACAACGTGGTGACCGATCATGGCCGCGGCCTTCCACCGGGGACCGCACCGATCAACGTCGAGTCCGCGACCGAATCGGTGGTCGAACCGAACGTGATCAGCGAACCGTCGACCGAGGCGGACCGCTGAGTGAACTGGCGCCACTGCAGCTGGCTCGGTCATGGCAATTGGCTCGGTCATGGCAATGTCGACTTGGGGTAGGGGTCGGCGAACGCACCGAAGGCGCTGAGCCCGCCGTCGACGTCCACATCGGTCGCGGTGATGAATGACGCGGCGGAGCTGGATAACCACAGTACGGCAGCGGCAACTTCGTCCGGCTCCCCGATACGACCGAGTGGATGTCGGTTGGCGAGTTCGTCCGCCCCCCCTTGCTCGTCAAGTGTCGCACGCACCATCGGTGTGTTGATCGCACCCGGTGAGACGGAAACGACGCGGATTCCGTCGCGAGCATACTCCACACCCCACTGGCGTGTTTGCATCAGGGTGCCGGCCTTGATCGGGCCATACGCGGGAACCTGCCGCGCCGTCCGTTTGCCCTGGCCGCTGGCAATGTTCACAATCACTCCGCTCCGCTGGCGCAACATCACGGGAATCGCATGTTTGGCCAGCAGCGAATAGCCGGTGAAGTTGATATCCACCATTCGTTGCCAAACGTCGGTGTCGAGTTCATGCAAGGCGGCGTAGGACGCCTTGGGCTGGATCGCGGCGTTGTTGACCAACACGTCCAGGCCGTCGAACGTCTCGATCGTGAACTCCACCGCCCCACGACAATCGTCTTCTCGCGAGGTATCGCCGCGAAAGAACTCCGGCTTCCGCCCCCCATTCTCGGCCGGCGGCTCGTTCGGGTCCAAACAAACGACGGAAGCACCGGAGTCGAGGAACGCACGCGAGATCGCATACCCGATCCCGCTGGCCCCGCCGCTGACCAGGACCACACGCCCTGTGTTGTCGTGATTTACCGATCCGGAAGGCCGATTTTTTTCGTTCATCAATCATCTCACGAGACGGAAACTTGTTCTGCGCAACTATCGATCAATTGACATGCCATCGATCAATTTACATGCCATCGTTCAATGCACATGCCATGCCACCATGCGGTTGGAAGGGGTCGGGGCGAGCGGTTGAGCCCCGGTCGCGGCGCCGCGGCCGGGGCGCTATGATGGTCGCCTGACGGGACAGCCTCTAGGCGGGAATGCGTTGGTGCCTTGGGAATGTCTGGACAGGGAAACGCTTTGGGATCCACGGTTGCAACCGATCGATGCTCGACCTTTACGACCAAATTCAAGCGGCATGCGAGACGATTCGCAGCCGGTTCTCCGAAACACCGAAGGTCGGCATTATCCTGGGCACCGGCTTGGGCGGCCTGGTCGACGAGATCGATGTGGAGGCGACGATTGAATACGGCGACATTCCCCATTTCCCGAGTTCGACAGCCACCGGACACGCGGGACGACTTGTTTGCGGCCGGCTTGCTGGCGTTCCCGTCTTGGCCATGGAGGGCCGCTTTCATCTCTATGAAGGGTACCCGCTGAAGCAGATCACCCTGCCGGTGCGGGTATTTCGAGCGATGGGGGCGGAGTTGCTCGTGGTCAGCAATGCCTGCGGTGGATTGAACCCCCAATACCGCACCGGCGACATCATGTTGATCGAGGACCAGATCAACCTGATGGGCGACAACCCGCTGATCGGCATCAACGACGATCGGTTGGGGCCGCGGTTTCCCGATATGTGCGAACCGTACGACCAGCAGTGGCTCGATCGGACCATGACGATCGCTCGCCGCGAGGGGATTTTTCCTCACCGGGGGGTGTTCGTCGCCGTGACCGGACCGAATCTGGAAACGCGCGCCGAATATCGATTCCTGAGGACGATCGGCGCCGACGTGGTCGGCATGAGCACCGTGCCGGAAACGATCGTTGCGGTGCATTGCGGATTGAAGGTGGTGGGGCTGAGCGTGATCACCGACATGTGCCTGCCCGACGCGCTGGAACCGGCCAATGTCGAGGCGATCATCGCGGTCGCCAACGAAGCGGAACCGCAGCTGCGATCGATCGTCGGCGGGGTGGTGGCCGAATCGGGTCAAGTCCGGATTGCATGATTGTGTGGCCATCGTTGCAAGCGCGAATCGAAGCGGCAGCGAACTTTGTGCAACATCGACTCAGGCAGCGTCCCACGTCGGCCGTCATCGTGGGAAGCGGCCTGGGGGAGTGGATCGAGCGGATCGACGCGCCGGTGGTGATTCCCTTTGAACGGATCCCCGGCCTGGCTCCGGCGACGGCGGCAGGGCACCGGGGGGAGCTGATCGCTGGCGTTATGGAGGGTCAGCCGATCGTGGTCCTGGCGGGTCGTCTGCACCGCTACGAGGGGCATGACAACGCTGCGGTGATGTTTCCCGTCTGGTTGCTGGCGCGGCTCGGGGCTCCGCGGCTGATCGTGACCAGCGCCGCGGGTGGATTGAACCGGCAATACGAGGTGGGGGATCTTGTCGTGTTGACCGACCACATCAATTGGATGCCGGGGGTGGTGCCGCTGACCGGCCGGAGATCGACGCCGCTGGGGTCGCTGCCGGGGCGCCATGGGTCGGTTTATGACCAGCAGCTTGCGCGGGGCGCGATCGAAGCTGGATTGACCGCTGGATTCGTTGTGCACCGGGGTACCTATCTCGCGACCCTTGGACCGAACTTCGAGACCCGTGCCGAGTACCGAATGATGCGGCGATTGGGCGCCGATCTGGTGGGGATGAGCACCGTCCCGGAGGTGTTGGCGGGGATCGATTCCGGGATGCGGGTGTTGGCGGTTTCGATGGTCAGCAACCTTGCTAATCCAGACCGGCCGCAAATTGCGGATCATCAAGAAGTGTTGCAGGCAGGACGGAGAGCGGCCGTTAAGATAGAGGGGGTCATTCGCAAGGTGATCCGCGAGTGAACTGGTTTGCACTCAGGGGCGAGGGAATTGCGGTGAAGCCATTTTCCGGTTCGCTTCGTAGCGCTGTCGCAAGAAGTTCTGTCAACAACGGTCATGCCTGATCCACCCGAACACCGAACCGCTGAATTGAAAACGCCTGCAGGATCAGCGCAGGGAGCGGTATCGCGCGTGCTGTCGATGGCGGAGTTCGGTCCGGCCGAGTTGCGGCGCGCGATCGCGGCGATTCCGGTTAGCGTTGAGGATGAATCATGGCCAGAGGTCCAGATCACCGGCTTGTCCAGGCAGCACGGGGCCATGATGCGGATCGACCATCCTGTCCGTATCACCGCTGAAGGAATGCTCGGCGACTACGCATTCGCGTTCAACGCGCAGGCCGACATCCGCTTGACCGGTTCGGTTGGTCACGGGGTCGGGGAAGGGATGGCCAGCGGCGCGGTGCGGATCCGCGGTGACGCCGGCCACGGTGCCGGGACGGCGATGACGGGAGGAACGTTGGCGGTCTACGGTTCCGCGGGCCCGCGGTGCGGGGCGGCGATGCGGGGCGGTGGAATTCTCGTTCGCGGCGATGTCGGCGAAGAGGCGGGCGTCGGGGCGTTGGGGGGAATGATCGTGATCGGCGGGAACGCCGGACCCAATCTCGGTGACGCCGTGAACAATGTCACGATCTTCATCCGCGGCGATGCCGAGAGTCTTGCCGAGGGAGTCACCGAGGCCCCGCTGCGAAAACGCGAGCAACTCCGCTTGGGCCTGCTTTTGATCAACGCTTCGATGCGCGGCGACGCCAAGGAGTTCCGTCGCATCGTCCCCGAGGCAATGCTGCAAGCCGAGCGTGCCCAACAGGGAGAAATCGTCCCGAACTGGCGTTAGCCCCGATGGTTTTCAAAGGGGATCGATCCTGTTTTCCGGACCGGACATGAAATGGATGAACGACTGGCTCCCCTCTGCCTCTTGCCGCCGGCGACCGATACGCCTTGGACCGGGATCGATTGGGCGGCAACCGGTTCCGGGATCGCGCGGCGGTCCGGAGATGCCGAGCGGCTGGAGTTGCCCCTGTTTTGGTATGCCCCCGATTGGTTTCGCGTACCGACCGAACTGGCCGCCGAGTTGGCGTGGTCGGTGAGCCGGTTGGGCGTGATGGTGGCGGCGCTGCGCAGCGAGATCGCGGCGCCGGGGACCGAAACGCGGTTGCACGAGGGATCAGCCGCGGTGCCGGGAGGCGGTGCGGGATCACCGGGGGCGCTGCTGCGAATGGTTCCCTACCGGCCGGAACGGTATGGGCTGGTCGCTCGCGATTTCGACGATGCCGGGGTGATCGACGTGCGGTTGGCCGGGAGCCGTGACGGCTACGGTCGCTTCGCCTACACACCGGCCCAGATCCAACGTTGGGAAGCGACCCCGGACGAGGAGCCGCTTGCCGGAGGCAGTTGGCTGCCGGCGGCAACGTTTCCGCCCGACGTCGTCTCCTTGACGCACTTGGCGACGAAACTTGATCAACTCCGATCTCTCGCCCCCACCGCGATGGTCTACGTATCGATCGCCCCGGTGCGGCTCGACGATGAACTACCCCGAATCGCCTCGGCGAAGCCGGACGGCCTGATCCTGAGACTGGACCAATTGCATGTGGATGGGTTGCCCTTGGCATCGCTGGTCCGGCGGGCCCGGAAGCTGCTCGACCGGTACGCCGCGTCGGACACCATGCCGATGTGGGTTGTGCCGGGAGCGGTGTCGCCCGGGGACGTGGTCAAGCTGATCGAACTCGGCGCCTCGGCCGTCGCCATCGATGCCTGGTGCAATCCGGTGCGTGACCACGCCTTGCAGATCCGTCCACCTTCCAGTTTCGGCTACACAGCGCCTGGAGACAGCTACCCGAAAATGGTCGATACCTTCGTGCGGGACCAGCTCCTCGACTTGGTCGAATCGGTTCGGGGGCTGTCCCTCTCGGCCAAGCAACTACCGCCCGGCGAGCGGCTGGGGAGCTTCAGTGGCAGTTGGTCGAAGACACTCGGTGTCCGCCCAATCGGTTGAGGGACTCTTCTGATTTCGATGCGCGGTCGACAGGCGGGTAGCCTGTGCTGCTCCCGAGCGTCTCGTCACTGCAGGAAGGCGTCGGGGTCCGCATCGCTGGGCATCCGCCAATCGCCTCGGGGGGAGAGGCCGACCGACCCGACTTTGGGGCCGTCGGGGACGCAGTTCCGTTTGAACTGGTTGTGGAAGAACCGGCGAAGGAACGTGTCGAGCGTCTGTTCGATCACCGCTGGGGGAAACTCTTCCGAGAAACGGGCGTGCTGGGCCAGGTAGCGGACCTTGTCGCGGCTGCAGCCGTGGCGGACGAAGTGATAGAGAAAGAAATCGTGCAGCTCGTAGGCCCCGACCGAAGCCTCGGTGTCTTGGCGGATCGAACCGTCCTTGGCCGGTGGAAGCAACTCGGGCGAGATCGGTGTGTCGGCAATGCCGTGCAACAACTCGCGGACTTCGCCGTCGAACTGGTGATCGGCGGCGAAGCGAACCAGGAATCGGACGAGTGTTTTGGGGATCGATGTATTGACGTTGTACATCGACATGTGATCGCCGTTGTAGGTTGACCAACCGAGTGCCTGCTCGCTCATGTCGCCGGTCCCGATCACGAACCCGCGGCTCATCAACACCAGGGTCCTGGCCCTCGCCTGGACGTTCTCGAACACCAGGTCGGCCGCATCGGCGGGGATCTCGAGTAGCTGTTCCTGGAGCGAGTCGGCGGTGGTGTTTTCGTCGAGAGCAATCCCGAACGGCTGGTGTCCGATGTCTCGAAAGATCTGCAGGCAGAGTTCGCGGATGTCGACACATTCCGGGGTGATACCCATCGCGGCGATCAGCTTGTCGGCATTGCTCCGCGTCTGTTGGGTCGTGCCGAACCCGGGCATCGTGATGCCGTGGATCCGATGGCGGGGAATCGCGAGGGCATCGCAGGCGCGAATCGCCACGAGCAGGGCAAGGGTGCTGTCCAGCCCACCGGAGATACCGATGGCCAAGGGGACCGAGTCGGCGATCCGCGTCAATCGTTTCGCGAGCCCGGCGGTCTGCAGTCCCAGAATCTCCGCGCAGCGGGCTTCCCGTTCGGCCGATTCTCGCGGCACGAAAGGCTGGCCGTCGACGGTCCGCCGGAGTTTCGTTTTGACCGGGCGAGCGGCGAGTGATCGGGAATCGACGTCGAGCGGAATCTCGCGAAACGTGATCCGCCTCCGCTCCCGCAAATCATCGAACGAACCGATCACCCGGCGATCGTGGGCCAGGCGTTCGAGGTCAACATCGTGGGTCACCGCGGTTTCCCAGACGATCGCCGGCTCCTTGCCGTCGCCAATCCGGCGCGATTCCCCCAGGATCTGGCCGCTCTCGGCGATCACGCACTGTCCGCCGTAGATGAAGTCCGACGTCGACTCGCCGGGGCCGGCCCCGGCGTAGACGTAGGCCGCGACGCAGCGGCCCGATTGGCTGCGAATCAGGTCTCGCCGCCAGGCGGCTTTGCCGATCGTTTCGTTGCTCCCCGAAAGATTGACCAACACGTTGGCCCCGGCCACCGATGCCAGGCTGCTGGGCGGGACCGGTGTCCAGAAGTCCTCGCACAGTTCCACCGCGACGACCGCTTCTCCGCGGCGAAACAACAGGTCGGTCCCGAACGGCACGGTTTCCCCAGCAATGCTCACCCGGTCCGGGTCGCCGTCACTGCTGCTGCGAAAATGGCGGCCTTCATAGAACTCGCGGTAGGTCGGCAGATACGTCTTCGGGACCACGCCGACGATCCGGCCGGCCGCGATCACCGCGGCGACATTCATCAGCGAGTCCTCGACCACCAGCGGCAATCCAGCGACGACGACCGCCGCGTGCTCACGACTCTGCTGGACCAGCCGATCGAGCCCCTCGATGGTTCGCTCCAGCAGCGATGTGGTGGCGAACAGGTCGCCGCAGGTGTAGCCGCTGAGCCCCAACTCCGGCAGCACGACCAGGTCGCTGTCGTCCGAATGGCGGATCGCCACGATCGACGCGGCGGCGTTGGCCAGCGGATTGGCGACCGCCACCGGAGGGGCCGCGGCGGTGATTCGGAAGATACCGTGGGGATACAAACGCAGGACTCACCGGTGATTTGGTTTCGGACAATGGCTTCGCTCGGTCTCAAAACATGGATGAAGCGAGAGGGCGAGCACCATCGGCTCCGGGTTCTGAGACCAAGCTTAGGTTAGCAGAAGGCGGCTGGTCAGCTTGGTCAGCCCATCAGCGCGGGGGGTGGAAAGAATCTAACTTGACGGGCTCGACAGTCGGGTCGTACTGTCGCAGCGATTCCCCCCACCCCCTTCAACCCGCGCCCACGAAACCCGCGCCACGCAAAACCGGAGGAGAGGGGACAGAGAGAGCCGCTGCGCGGGCAAACGGCCGGCTTTCCGGAAAGGCTCTCAGAACACAGACTCGTCACCAAGGAGCGGTCCAGGTGTGCTTGCTTCCCGCCCATGGGCTTTGCCGATGGTCATCGATCGTGCTGCTGTCGATCGCCGGGGCGGGCTGCGCAAGCTGGACCGACCGCCCCGACGCCGAACTTGCGGAGATGGTAGGGCAATCAGGGCGCAGGGGTTCGAGCGGTTCGAAGCTGCTGTCTCTTCAGGAGCAATCGGCGGCGGTCACATTGACGGTGGAATCGTTCACCGTTCCCTACGTGTCGGTCGAACCCGAGGAGGCCGGAGCGGGGACTCCGGAGACGGATGGATCTGACGAGGCGAGCGATGCCGAGATCGAATCGTCCGTATGGCAGTGGATCGACGAAGCAGCGATTGCCGCTGCGACCCGGCGACGATACCAAGCCAACGGGTTGCGAATCGGCCGGTTGGTTCGCGAGGACCGTTTTCGGCGGGCGATCGAGCGCCGCCGTGGCGGCCGCGAGGATGTGCTCGATGAGTTTCTCCGAGAGGCCGACGTGGCAAGCCCGCTGGCCCAAAGCGATCGCACGCTTCCCATGCGGTTCGGCCGCCGATATGAGCTTCCGTTGCATCAGCCCCGCAGTGGGGAGCAGGTGTCGTTGCTCCGTGTCGATCGGCGGTTGGTCGGTCGCACCCTCCGCAACCCGCAGCTCCTGCTGGGACTCTCGGTGCATCAAGGCGGTTCACCCCACGAGGTGGAACTGGAGATTCGGCCGGAGATTCAACACGGGGAGGCGAAGCGATCGTTTGTCAGCAGCGACTCCGGCTCCGCGATCCGGATTGACACCCGCCGTGAAGCTTGGAAGCTGGAAACCCTCGACTTCGCCGCCACGCTCGCTGTCGGCGACGCGGTGGTGATTTCGACCACGACCCCGACGATCGGACTCGGCGATCAGATGCTGACCGACAACGCCTCGGACCGTGGCCGCGAACAGTTGTTTTTGGTGCTGCAAGTGACCAGGATCCCCAGTTTGGCCGACCAGCTCTGAGAGCCGTTCGGAAACAAGAGGCAGATGCGAATCCTCGTGACCGGCTGTGGAGGCTTTCTCGGCAGCGAAATTGTTCGTCAGTTGCTTGCCCGGGGCGACGCGGTGGTGGGGGTCGCGCGGGGGGACTACCCGGAACTGCGAGCCCTTGGGATGGATTCGATCCGCGGCGACCTGACCGAGCGAGCATTCGTGTTGGACTCGGTGCGTGGTGTCGACGCGGTCGTCCACACCGCGGCCCTCGCCGGCGTGTGGGGACCGTGGGAGCGGTTTCGCGCCATCAATGTCTCGGCGACACAGCATCTGATCGAGGCCTGCCTCGCCTCCGGGGTCGGTTCGTTGGTGTTCACCAGCAGTCCCAGCGTGACCTTTTCGGGCCAGGACCAATGCGGTGTCGACGAGTCGGCCCCTTATCCCGAGCGGTGGTTGTGCGCCTATCCGGAGACCAAAGCGATGGCGGAGCGTGCGGTCTTGGAGGCGCACGCTGCCGGTGGACTGCATACCTGCGCCCTCCGGCCGCACTTGATCTGGGGCGAGCGCGACCCGCATCTACTGCCACGGATCGTGGAGCGTGCCCGGCGGGGGCGGTTGCGGATTGTCGGCGAGGGGAACAACGTGGTCGACACGGTTCACGTGGTCAACGCGGCCGCGGCGCACCTGGACGCCTTGGACACATTGCGGGACCGTCCCGAGGTCGGTGGGGGGCGGGCGTACTTCATTGCCCAGGACGAGCCGGTCGACCTCTGGGAATGGATCGGAACGATCTGTGACATCGCCGGCGTCGCCCGACCGCGGCGGCGGATCGGGTTTCGTCTCGCCTACGGCATCGGGGCGGCGTGCGAGGCGGTTTATCATGTCGCGAGGCGTCGCGAGGAGCCGCCGATGACCCGTTTTGTCGCCGCCCAGTTGGCGCGCCACCACTACTTCGACACCTCAGCGGCCCGCGACCGGCTCGGCTATCGTGTCCGGATTTCGATGGAACAAGGGTTGGAACGGCTCCGCCAGGCCTGGTCGAATCAGCCTCCCTCCAGGGAGTCGTGAGGCGGTTTCCGGCAGGGGGTAATCGGCAAGTGTGGAGGTTTCTGGCCGTTGTCAATCCGAGCCGGACGCGTTAGCTTGCGGGACTTGCCAAGCGGCTCCCTTTAACTTTGTGTCGGATTCCCGAACGTGATAGCCCCCAACCGCGCTTCCCAGCTTCCGGACGACCAAAGGATCATGATCACCGGGGTCGGCTTGACCGCACCGAACGGCGACAGCTGGGGGGCCTTTCGCGAGTCCCTGTTGGCTGGCCGCAGCGGAGTCAAGCCGTACGAGATTCGCTATTTCGGGGAGACGGTGGCGGGGATCTGCGAATTCGACACCAAGCGTTACCAGAGCAAACGGGAGGTTCGGCGGGGGACACGGGCCGGCAGTGTGGGTGTGTACGCGGCGAACGAAGCGATCCGGCATGCCGGCCTGGACTGGGAAAACACCGACAAATCGCGGGTCGGGATCTACATTGGCGTGACCGAGCACGGCAACGTCGAAACGGAGAACGAGATCTACATCATCAAGGGGTTCGACTACGACACCAGCTGTTGGTCACATCATCACAACCCCCGCACGGTTGCCAACAATCCGGCCGGGGAGATCGCACTGAACATGGGGATCACCGGGCCACACTACACGATCGGCGCCGCCTGTGCCGCCGGAAATGCGGGCTTGATCCAAGGGGCGCAGATGCTGCGTTTGGGCGACTGTGACCTGGCGATCGCGGGGGGAACGAGCGAGAGCATTCACACGTTCGGAATTTTCGCCAGTTTCAGCAGCCAGAATGCCCTGGCCTCGCACGCGGAGCCATCGAAGGCGTCGCGTCCTTTTGACACCCGCCGCAACGGGATCGTCGTCGCCGAGGGAGGGTGTCTATACACTTTGGAACGATTCAGTGACGCCAAAGCCCGCGGTGCCGAGATTCATGGTGAGCTGGTCGGTTATGCAATCAACACCGACGCCACCGATTTCGTGTTGCCCAATCCCGACCGGCAGGCCCAGTGCATGCGGCTGGCGCTGCAGCGTGCTGGGTTGAACGTCGATGACATCGATGTTCTGAGCACCCACGCCACCGGGACGATGAGCGGCGACACGCAGGAGTGCGCCGCGGTGCGGCAGGTCTTTGGCGACGCCGACCGGGTGCGGATCAACAACACCAAAAGTTACATTGGTCACGCGATGGGAGCTGCCGGCTCGTTGGAGCTGGCCGGCAACCTGTGCTCCTTCCAAGACCGCGTGGTCCACCCGACAATTAATGTCGACGAGCTCGACCCGGAGTGCGAGCTTCGTGGGTTGGTGCTCAATGAAGCCCAGGAGGCGGGGCGAGTCGACTACATCCTCAATAATTCCTTCGGGATGTTGGGGATCAACTCGGTCGTGATCATCGGCCGTGTCTGATCGGTTGCTCCCTGGAGTAGCCGTGATCCCACCCACAGCGTTGAATTACACTCACGAAATCGTCGCGGAGACCGTGACACCCTGCACCTTGGAGCCCTTGGTTCATGACCGCCGCCGAAATTCGGGACGAAATCCTGGACATCCTCGACGACATCGCGCCGGATGAGGAACTTGATCAACTCGACGACGAACAGCCGTTCCGGGACCAGCTGGAACTGGACTCGATGGACTTCTTGGACATCGTGATGGAATTGCGTAAACGTCACCGCGTGCAAATCCCCGAGGAGGATTACGGTCACCTGGCGAGCATGAACTCGACCGTCGCCTACCTCGAGCCCAAGATGCGAGACATCGTTAAGTCCTAGCCGCCAAGTCCTAGCCCCGTGTACGACACGATCATCATCGGCGCCGGCATGAGTGGTCTGGCCGCCGGGATCCGGCTGGCCCACTTCGATCAACGGGTCTGCATTCTCGAACGGCATACCACGATCGGTGGGCTGAATTCCTTCTACCGGCTCGGCGGTCGTGACTACGACGTCGGGCTGCACGCGATGACGAACTTTGCCCGCAAGGGGGAAAAGAAGGGACCGCTGGCCAAGCTGATGCGGCAGCTGCGGTTTCGCTGGGAGGACTTTCCCCTGGCCGAACAGCTCGGCTCGTCGATCCGATTCCCCGGCGTCTCGCTCGACTTCAACAACGACTTCGCCTTGCTCGAGTCTCAGATCGCCGAGCGGTTCCCCGACCAGATCGACGGCTTTCGCAAGCTCTGCGGGGCGCTGCTCGATTACTCCGACATGGACGGGGATCACCCCCAGTTCATGCGTTCCTCACGCGAGGTGTTGGCGGAGCATTTGAGCGATCCGCTGCTGATCGAAATGTTGCTCTGTCCGCTGATGTGGTACGGCAACGCCCGTGAGGACGACATGGACTTCGGGCAGTTTTGCATCATGTTTCGCGCCTGTTATTTGGAAGGCTTCGCCCGCCCGTTCAAAGGGGTCCGGCTGATCCTGAAAAACTTGGTTCGCAAGTTTCGCGGGTTGGGAGGTGAATTGAAGCTGCGGAGCGGGGTGGCGCGGATCCACGTCGAAAACGGCCAGGCCTGTGGGGTCGTGTTGGACAACGGTACCGAGTTGAGCGCCAAACGGATTCTCTCCTCGGCGGGCAACGTCGAGACGCTGCGGCTGTGTGACGATATCACCGATGTCGATGTCGCACGCGCCGGTCAGCTCTCGTTCATCGAGTCGATCTCGATCCTGGACCGCCAACCCTCGGAGATTGGATTCGATCGCACGATCGTCTTTTATAACGACAGTGAGCGATTTCACTGGCGACGTCCGGAGTCGGATTTGTGCGATCCGCGGACCGGAGTGATCTGCTCCCCGAACAACTACGATTACCGCGGGGAACAGACGGAATTGCCCGAAGGGGTGATCCGGATCACGACCCTCGCCCACCACGATCGCTGGTGTGAGCTGTCGGAGCCCCATTACCGCGCGCAGAAGGTGGCTCAATACGACACGGCGGTCGACTCGGCCGTTCGTTTCATGCCCGATTTCCGCCGCCACGTGATCGCCACCGACATCTTCACCCCAAAGACGATCCGGCGGTTCACCTGGCACGACAACGGTGCCGTGTACGGCGCCCCGGACAAGCAGCTCGACGGCACGACCCACCTGCCAAACGTTTTCCTGTGTGGGACCGACCAAGGATTCGTCGGGATTGTCGGCGCCATCGTCAGCGGAATCAGTATGGCCAACCGGCACTGCCTGCAGCCCTAACGCTCGGTCACAGTGAAGAATGAGGCTTGGGGGCCAGACGGCTTGCGCCGTTCGGTTAACGGTGGGAGGGACCGGGGGCAAGCGTCCCCGTGGATTGAACTCCAACGTCAGGCTATGGACAACTCCAACGTCAGGCTATGGACAACTCCAACGTCAGGCTATGGACAAAGCGCGACGCACAGTCAGACGGTTAAGTATTGGCCGACCGGCGCGCTGGCGCCGGTTTGTGCATCCCGAGGGTTCGGCATCGTCGGCTTATCGTATCTGCCATCCGTTCTGGCCGAGAACGGCATGGTTCAATTGCTGCGTGTACGCCATCAACTTGGCCACCTCGTAATTGCATTCGCCGAGCCGAATCGTCAGCGCGGCCGTCGCTTGCCGACCTGTCGGCGGGCCGCCTGTTGGGCGAGGCCGAGCAGCGATGCGGCGACAGCCGCCGCGTCGGGGGCCGCTCCCTTCTTGGGGCGGGCGACGTAGTCGTAGCCGGCTGGCAGCTGCTCGCGCTGCGTCCGAAATGCTTCCCGGATGTGCCGCTTCCAACGGTTGCGAACGACTGCCGTGCCCGCCCGCCGCGGCACGGTGATCCCCAGCCGTCGCGAGCGGGGATTGGGAGCCGGTTTGGCATAGAGCACCAGCACGCCGTTGGCGGCAACGCTCCCTTGGTGGATCACCGCGGCAAATTGGCGACCGGAGCGGAGCCGGCGGCTTTTTCCGAAACGATGGTCCACTAAAAGCCCAGGTTGGTGCGAAGCGTCATCGGGTTGCGCTGCTCGAACTCCTCGATCAACTGCTTCGATGCCTCATCAATCTCGCGTGGGACCGCGATCTGCAGCTCGACGATCAAGTCACCGGCCGATCCGTCGGGGGAGCGGACGCCTTGGCCCTTGAGCCGCAATCGCTTTCCGCCGCCACTTCCGGGCGGGAGGGTCAACGTCACTGTGCCCCCGGGCGTCGGGACATCGACCTTCGCCCCCAAGGTCGCTTCGCCGATCGTCACCGGCAGCCGGAGTTCCAGGTTCCGCCCGCTTCGCCGAAAATGGGGATGCTCGGAAACCTTGATCAGCAGGATCAGGTCTCCCTGCGGTCCGCCGGTGGGGGACAGGTGTCCTTGATTGCGGAGGCGAATCTTGGAACCGGTATCGACACCGGGCGGGATGGTCACGGAGAGCTTTTCTCGCTCGCCCCCCCGTTCCAGGTAGAACTCGGTTTTGCCACCACGAACGGCTGTGGCCAGCGGGATCTCCAATTCGTGACGGATGTTCGACCCGCGGCGCGGTGGTGCCTGCCGCCGCCTGCTCGCGGATTGCCGGCCGCCGGCGGCCCCGGCGCCCATCAATTGGTCAAAGAAGTCGGCAAAGCCCCCTTCGAACTGGAACCCGCCTCGGCTGTGTTGACCGCCACCGCTGCCAAAGATCTGCTCCAGGTCAAGCCCGTCGAAGCTCGGACCTCCGCCGGCTCCCGGCTGCCAGCCCCCCTGGCGGACTTTCTCGAAATCTGCCCCGTACCGATCGTAGGCGGCCCGCTTGTCCGAGTCGCTCAGAACGTCATAAGCCTCCTGAACCCGCTTGAATTTGTCCCGCGCGGCATCATTCTCCGGATTCATGTCGGGATGATACTTGCGCGCCAGTTTACGGTAGGCCTTCTGGATCTCCGATTTCGAGGCGTCTCGTCCGACACCCAACGTTTGATATAAGTCTTCTGCCACAGGTATCTGATCGGCTCCCATGTCATTCGCAGCGTCAACACATCCGGCAGCGAGCAGGCGAAATCAATCTCACCGTGCTGCCTCGCACAGCTTGCCAACTTGGCACAACACGCCTTCTGATGCTACCCACAAGCAAACCGCAAACCAAAGGGGAGCGTGGGCGGGATGGCTGAGGGGGCGGTGGCTCGGGCTGCTGCTGGCCGTGATGATGGGTTGTCAAATCGTCGGGGCGATCCCCTCATTCGCCGCCGGGGGGACGTTGACCCTGGAGGCTGAAGACGAGTCGTCAGAATCACCGGCGATCACCCGGCTCGAGCTCTGGCGGGCTGAGTCCGAAGGCCGCCCGAGGCCCCCGCGCGGGGCAACGGCGACGCGACGCCTGATAGCCCCCCGTCGCACCGCGCCCGCCGGAGTCGGTGTCGTCCTGGACCGCTCGGTCGACCTGTCGCTCCGCGATGGCCATTACGCATTTCGCGCGATCCGTGGCCCCGAGTACCGGATCGTCAGCGGCAGTTTTACTCTGGAGCGGGACAGCCTCGATCAGCACACGGTCCGCCTGCCGCGGATGGTCGACATGCTCCGGCGGGGATGGACCAGCGGCGATTGCCTGGTGCCGCTCTCCCCTGGACACCTGCCGCTGCGGATGGCGGCCGAGGATCTACACCTGGCGACCACGCTCGGCCCGCTCGAGCCGAGCCCGATCCCTGGCAGAAAGCCGAACGACCCGGTCGACCATGAACCGTCCTGGATCGTGGAGCAGGCGGACCACGATGGGGGACTCGTCGTTTACGGTGCCCCGTCAACGGGCGCCGCCGCGGCCAACTCCGGCAGCGAGACTCGGCTGCCGGTGGAACGGCTGGCGGCCATCGATCCCGGCACCTCAGAGACTCCGGTGGCGATCGAGAACCCGTTCGCGTGGCCCCTGCCTGTCTGGCTCGCCAGCGGCCGGATCGACGGCGTCTTCGTGCTCGGGGACTGGTTGCGGCTGGACCGCAAGGTGCTCCGTGTCGACGATGGCCGGCAGCCTGACCGAGCGGGCTCGGGCGACGCGAGAACCGTCGGTTACCTGGCCGAAGAAATCTATTGGAATCTGCTCGAAGCCGGTTTCCAACTTCCACCGCTGGCCGGATCCGGCTCCGATGGCGCCGGCATCCCGGTCGGCTACAACCGCTTGTACGTGGGCATGCCGCTGGAGGGCGACGCCGACGAGGAACGGGAAGCGGAGCCGGTGACGTCGCCGGAACAGTGGTGGGATGCCGCCTGGAAAGGGCACAGCGTCGCGACCAACGGACCGCTGCTCCGCCCGCGACTGCAAGGCCGGCTTCCCGGCCACCACTTTCACGGGCGCGAGGGTGAAAAGCTGGAGCTCAGCGTCGAGCTGGCACTCACCGTTCGCGACCCGGTGCAGTACCTGGAGGTGATGCACAACGGTCGCGTGCATTACAGCGCCCGGCTGGACGAGTTTGCTGCCGCCGGGGGCGAGATCCCAGCGATCCTCGCCGAGGAGAGCGGCTGGGTGCTGGTGCGGATCGTGACCGAATTTCCCGACCACTTCCGCGCCGCGATCAGTGCCCCCTGGTATATCGAGTTTGAGGGGCGCCCGCGAATTTCCCGCTCGGCCGTCGATTTCTTTCGCAGCTGGCTCACCGACTACGAAGACCGGTTGAAGCAACTTCCCCCCAACGAGCTGACCCGCCACGTCCCCTACGTCCGCGCCGCCCGTGCCTTCTGGGCCCAACGGGCGTCCGAAACCACCGCCCCGTGAGTTTGCCCCCCGGCTTTGCAGGGAAAAGGGCGGCAATGCACGACTGATCATTGAGTTGACAGAGCCTAGCCAGCGGCCTTGCGACGTCGATCGTGGAACAATTCACGCCCCAATCGAAAATCAATCTCAATCTTCCGACCCGTTCGAATCCCCCTGCCGATTGATCGGATACCCGCCGCTGAGTCCGCGAAGAGGAAGCAACAGCATTCCCCATAGCCGATCGACCTGGCGCTCGTCGCGCGCTGAGGTTAATCCGATCGTCATCCCTGTGTGGCCCTCTCGAGGCTGCGCCCGGTAGGTCCCCAACAGATAATCCCACCACGGCAGGTTGAAGCCAAAGTTACTGTTGGTCTCACGGCGGATCACCGAGTGATGGACGCGGTGCATGTCAGGGGTGACCACGATGCACCGCAGGATCCGATCGAGCCAGCTCGGCATCCGCACGTTGCTGTGGTTGAACATCGATGTTGCGTTGAGCAGGACCTCAAAGATCACCACCGCCACGGCAGCCGGGCCGATGACGAGGAGCACGGCCAGCTTGATCAGTGCTGAGAGCAAGATCTCGAGCGTATGGAACCGCAAACCGGTCGTCACGTCGAAATCGAGATCGGCGTGATGGACCATGTGAAGCCGCCACAGTGCAGGAACCGCGTGGAACATCACATGTTGCAGATAGATTGCCAGGTCGAACGCCAGTACGGCGAGTATCAGCTCCAACCAGACCGGCCAGTCGACCAGATGCAGCAATCCCCACCCTCGGGACTCACCCACCACCGCCGCGGCCACCGCCGTGATCGGGACCAACAGCCGCGCAAGGACAATGTTCAACGCCACCAGCGCCAGGTTGCTGGCCCAGCGAGGCGACTTGCGGACCGTCAATCGACGCCGCGGGGCATGCAGTTCCCACAGCGTCATCAACAGCAACACACCTGCGAAGCACCCCAGCCGTACGGCGAGTTCAACCTGCTCAGACACCCAGTCCCTTTCTTGCGTTGAGAATGATCTGAGCCGGCGGCGCTAGCCCAATGCCATCCAGGTTATCTATTCTGGTCGTCCTCCGCCTTCTTGAACCCAGCCTCAAGCAAATCGTCATAGCCGGGCTTCAGTGCCCGGACGTCCTCGTACTTGTGCTTCAGCAGCGCATCGGCAGCGGTGCGGGAACGGAAGCCCGAGGCGCAGTGCGTATAGACGATCTTGTCCTTCGGCAATCGTTCGGCAAGCTCCTCGGCGGAAATTCCGTCGCGGAGTTCGCTCAGCGGCAAGAAGATGGCGTCCTCGATGTGACCGGACTTCCATTCGTTCTCCTCCCGGACGTCGACTAGCACCGCTTTTTTCGCCTCCAAATTCTCCTTGACCTTTTTGAGCGAGTCCTTCGTCGGCTCGGCGGCGAAGGAACAGCTCACGAAAAGCAAGAAACAGAGGCTCGGTACGCTTCGGCGAATCACAACATTCTTTATCACGACGTTTCCTTTCAGTTTCCTGGACAGCTCAAGCCTCGATAACTTTCACTACGTTTTTTGAAAGAGCCTACCGATGCATTTTCACTATCCTAAGGGGCTGCGTCGCCGTGTCCAAGGCGACCGCAACGGCCAACTCAAGGGCGGTCTGGTAAACTGGTGCCTCCAGATCCGGGACATTGAATTCTGCAAGAGTGAGCACGATGAACGAAACTGTGACCAGAGCATTGGCGGTCGGCCCCGGTTTGTCGCAACATCCCGCCAGTGAACGTCACGAAAGGCGTCACAGGCAGCGAATACAACGAATCGCAACGGCTCCCTCGCCTCCCCCCAGCGAGGCTGGAATTTGAGTGGGTATAAGTTGATGGAACACGCAGGCTATCCAGTGGTGGGAATCGGCGCATCCGCCGGGGGGCTGGAGGCGATGACCGCTCTGTTCGATGCGGAATCGGCGCTGGACGGTATGGCGTTGGTCATCGTCCAGCACCTTGATCCCAAGAGCGAAAGTCACCTCGTTCCGCTGCTCACCCAGCACACATCACTGACCGTCCGGCCGGCGCAGGATGGGCTGGAGATCGAACCGGATCACGTGTACGTCTGCGTCCCCAATCGCGATCTGGTGGTGCGGGACGGCCGCTTGCGGCTGCTCGATCCAGAAACGGAACGCAGCCTGCGCCGCCCGATCGATCGCTTTTTCGAGTCGCTGGCCTCGGCGTACGGCGACCGCGCGATTGCGGTCGTCCTTTCCGGCGCGGCGTCGGACGGCTCGCGCGGGATTTCCGAGATCAAGTCGGCCGGGGGAATGGTGATCGTGCAGGATCCGCAGACGGCGGAGTTTGACGGCATGCCGAGCAGCGCGATCCATACGGGACTGGTCGATCTCGTGCTGCCAGCCGAGAAGATACCGGAGGTGCTGGTGCGACTGGCGACGCATCCGCTCGAGAATTTGCCGGCGACGACCGATGACGAGACTTTTGATGTCGAGGCGGCGCCCTTGCAAAGCATTCTCACCGTGCTGGGGGATCGCTTCGGGTACGACTTCGCCGATTACAAACGGCCCACGCTGCTTCGCCGCACACGGCGCCGGATGAGTTTGCGCAACGTCGATGACTTCGCTGCGTATGCGTCGCTGGTGCGCGAAGACGCCGACGAGGCTGCCTCGCTGTTTCGCGATCTGATGATCAACGTCTCCAGTTTCTTCCGCGACCGAGAGGCGTGGCAGGAGCTGCAACGTGAGGTGATCGACCCACTGATTGCCAAGCGAGCTAGCGGCGATACGATTCGGGTCTGGTCAGCCGGATGCGCGACGGGCGAAGAGGCGTACACAATCGGTATGCTGCTCATCGAGCGGATCGAGGTGTCGGGCAAGCGCATTCAGCCGCAGATTTTCGCCACGGATGTTTCGGACAGTCTCGAGACGGCCCGCGCGGGCGTGTATCCCGAAACGATTGCGATGGAGCTTTCAGCGGAGCGCCTCGATCGGTTTTTCGTCAATCATGGTCCCACGTATGAAGTGAAGAGCCATCTCCGCGATCTGATCGTCTTCGCGCGGCACAACGTGATCACCGATCCGCCGTTTTTGCGTATGGACCTCATCTGCTGCCGCAACTTGCTGATCTACATCGAGCCGGAAACGCAGCAGAAGATTCTCGGGATGTTCAACTTCGGCCTGCGCGACGGCGGCACGCTGATGCTCGGCAGTGCAGAGACGATCGGGATGCAGACCGACCTGTTCTCACCGATCTCCGCACAGTGGCGAATCTTTCGCTCGCGCCGCATCGTGCACACCGGCCGGTTCGATTTTCCGCGCTTCACGGTGACCCACCAGCGGCTGGGTGCGCATTCCGCCGCGCAGCGCGACCGGCCGGTCAAGGACGAATGCCTCCGCCTGGCGCAGCGGGCGCTGTTGGATCGCTACGCACCGCCGTCGGTGGTCATCGATACCGACCACCAGGTGCTGGTCTATAGCGGCATTACGTCGCGGTATCTCACGCAACCAGGCGGCGAGCCGACGCGCGATCTGCTCGCGCTGATCTCGGCTGGCCTGCGGCCGCCACTGCGTCAGGCGATCAACGAAGCGCTCAGCGCGAAGCGACAGGCGATTACGACCAGCGGATACATCAAGGAGGAAGACGTGCGCCGGCCCGTGACGTTGACGATCCATCCGATCGGCCCGGCGCGCGATGCGTCCCCTTTGCTTCTGGTCAGCTTTGAAGAGCCGGCGGAGCCGCAGACGGTGAGCGAGCGCGAGCCAGAGCAGGTGGACCGCAGCGGTCAGAGCGTGGACCAACTCGAAGAGGAACTGCAGTTGACGCGCCGTGAACTGCAGGATGTCTCCGAACAATATGACCGGCTCCTCGAAGACTACAGCACGTCCGGCGAGGAAATGCTCTCGATCAACGAAGAACTCCAGTCCGCGAATGAGGAGTTGGAATCCTCGAAGGAGGAACTTCAGTCGTTGAATGAGGAGCTCAACACGCTCAACGACGAACTCCACAGCAAGGTCCAAGCCGTCGAGCGGACGAACAGCGACCTGAATAACCTGCTCGCCAGCACGGAAATTGCAACGCTTTTCCTCGATATGGATTGTCGCGTTCGCTGGTTCACGCCGGCGACCCGGCAGGTCTTGCGGCTGATCCCCTCCGATGTCGGCCGACCGATCCGTGATCTCGCCTCCGCGGTGACCGGGTCGCAACTCGAGTCGGAAGCGCAGAAGGTGCTTAAGAATCTGGTTCCCGTCGAGACCGAAGTCGTCTGCGAGCAGGGACGGCACTTCATCCGTCGCATCCTGCCCTATCGCACCGCGGACAACCGGATCGACGGCGTCGTGGCCACGTTCGTCGACATCACGGAACGCAAGCGGGGGGAGCAACAACGCGAGCGGCTCATGCACGAGTTGAGCCACCGCATCAAGAACACGCTGGCCACGGTGCAAGCGATCGTTCATGGGCTCGGGCAACGGTGCGATTCGCTGCCGGAGTTCCTCGCGGCGTTCGAGCCCCGGCTGGCCGCATTGGCGCGCGCACACTCGATCCTCACGCTGCCCGGCGACGAGCGCGTCGGGCTGCGACGCCTGCTCAAGCGTGAACTGACGCCGTACGTTGGTGAGGATTCACAGCGCGTCAGGATCGAAGGCGACGAGCTGACTCTCGCCCGAGAGTCGGCGATCGCGATGGAACTGGTGTTCCACGAATTGGTCACCAACGCCACGAAGTACGGCGCGCTGTCGAACGATACCGGCACGGTAACCGTGCGCTGCGAACGCGCAGCCCGCGCCGACGGCGCGCACACGCGCATCGAGTGGGTCGAATCGGGCGGCCCTCCGATCGAACCCCAACGCGAGAGCGGTTTCGGCTCACTGTTGATCCAGAGCAGCGTGTCGCACGATCTGGGCGGCACCGTCGACATGCAGTTCGAACCGCAGGGCCTGCACTGCACCATCGCATTTCCACTTACACATAACGAAGAGAGGGAATGAATATGGCACCGAAACCGAATCGAGCATCGCCACAGCAATCGATGAACACGGGCAACATGCAGATGCTCAAGGGCCTGCGAATCCTAGTCGTCGAAGATGTCGGCATGGTCGCCATGTCCTTGAAGGCGATGCTCCAAGAGCTGGGCTGCGTGGTAGTCGGAACGGCGGCGCGCCTGCACGAAGCGGAAGAACTGGCGCGCCATGAAACACTGGACGGCGTCCTGCTCGATCTGAATCTCGCCGGGCAGTACACCTTTTCCGTCGCCGACATCCTTCGCGAGCGAAATGTTCCGTTCATCATCATGTCCGGCTACGACGCGGGACAACTTCGACCCGACTTGGCGGACGCGCCGCAAATGGCGAAGCCCTTCGACCGCGAGGCGCTGGAGCCGATGCTGCGCACGGTCTTGTGCCCACGCAGCGAAGGCGGAAGATCGGCTTCCTCCGCCCAGACGCGTCAGCCGGTGTTGGCTACGCAGCATTCTCCGGAGACGCCGATGAAAACACAGGGTGAACTCGAAGCAGCGGTCTGCCAGGGAATGTGCCAGTTCCAGCAAGAATATTTCGGCCGAGGGCCAAGCGACGTGCGTGTGCATTTGATTGGAGATCTTCTCGTGGTTCGCCTGCGCGGGGTCTTGACCGCCGCGGAGCAGCATCTGATGGAAACCTGCCCTGCCGAACAGGGCCGAGATCAAATCAAGCAGATGAGGACCCTGCTGATCGAAACCGCGCGCCTGCAGATAGATTCCATGATCCAACTCATCACCGGCGTCAAAGTGATCAGTATGCATCACGACACCAGCACCGTCGCCGACGAGGAAGTCGTTATCTTCACGCTCCACGAACCACCCTCCTGCCGGAAAGCGAGGGAGTAAAAAGAAGTGACACGAAAAGAGCCGGACTGCGACGCGGCCAAATTCCGACCCGATAGGCGACCCGCTACTGACGGTCGCTGCTGGGCAGAGGTGCTCGTGCGAGACTTATCGAAGTCGAGAGGACGGCGCGGCCCCGGGCCAGCGCGGGAGCCGATGGTAGAGCCTCACCACGACATAGGCGAACTTGATCGAAGGTGCCGCATGTGGTACTATTGACGCCACGTCAGAGCTTTCTTGAGTCTGGCAAGCAGGAGCGCCCTGTGATGACGAAGAAAATCGCGGCACAGCGGAGCAAACCAGCTCAATGCCTGAGATCCGAGAGTACGAAACGGATGATGGCCGATCTCCGTTTGCTGGGTGGTTTGAGAACGTAGATCCGAAGGCGGCAGTAAAAGTGACTGTCGCGATTGCCCGGCTCGAAGCAGGCAATCCCGGCGATGTGAAGCCGGTTGGCCAAGGCGTTTCAGAGCGACGCATCGACTTCGGGCCGGGATATCGCGTGTACTTTGGACGTGATGGTGACGCTGACCTCGCCTGCGGAATCATCACCACGACCTCCACTTTCGCTTGACCAGCCAGCTTTCAGCAGTGGCGATGTCCTCACTCTGGTTCGGCCTGATGGTGTAGGCTTTCCAGCCGGATTCGTGCTTTAGATACAAGCACGTCCCGCCAAAGGACTCGCCCGAGAAGCTGGATGCCATGAACCGTACCAGCACCCGTGTCCGATCCTTCGAATATTCGGCGATGTCGGGAGTGCGGTGACGTGAGTACCAACCGGCAGGCTGGGCAATGGTCTGTATAGGCATCCCGAAGTAGTGGAAGAGAGCTTCCTGCACAGAGAGAGTTTCACCCGTATCGGTGTAGACGAATCGGCGTTTACCACTCTCTTTCACTCGAAGCCGCTCTACGTCTCCGCCTGACTTTCGAAGCGACTTGTCGAGTGAGCCCAAGCCATGAAATGTTCCGGCTTCGTCACCGGCAACTGCATTGATGACATTGGCAACATCACCTCGGACGATCTCCGACCAGCGTCCCTCACGAAACTCCACTTCCAGCAGCAAGTTCCCCTTCGGATCGTCGAGTGGGGTGATCCGGCCCCATGTCTGTATCTTCGGCTCCTGGTCCTGCAGCATCCAGTTCCACCGCAGATAGAACCGCCCACGCAAGGGCTGCGCATCGACCTGGAACGTTCGTAGCACCGGCGAACACTCGATTGCCTTTGTCAGCGATTGCAGAAGTTTCTCTCGCTCATCCTTTTCCAGACGCCGCATTTTGGGGCGAGCCGGTCGGGATATGGCGGATCGTCGGCTCCATCGCATTACACGCTCCTTTGTAGCGTCTGGCTTATCCCCGACCGCCTTCGCAGCAAGTCTCGCAGATCGTGTGACATCGGGTGCACTGAAGTTTAGCACGAATTTCAATTAGCTTACCGCCGCAAACAGGGCAGGCGAGACGAGCGCACTCTTGGTCCTGTTTGTCGGTATTCTTCTGCATTGGTTGCCTCGGCTAAAAACACCCTCTGGCTTGGGTGGCAGTAGACGGTTGTCTTATATTCTGTCGTCAGCCGTAATCCAGGGGAACCGCACTCCCTCGCTACTGCTGCGATCGAGTAACTCCAGAGCGAATTGCCACTTTGGGCGGTATACCATCTCTTCTGGGATGCCCGCGGCTCGACAACGCTCGCGATCGTTGCTCCAGCTTTCCGGGAGAAACAACTCGCCGTCGAGCAGGCAGTGAAAGTCTTCCGTGGCGACTCCCAAGTGTACGGTAACGGTGCAGTTCTCCCGCTTGCCGACTTCCCGCTCACTTTCTCCAATTCTTCAAGCGGAAACCGGCACACGGTGGGCAGTCAACGCGGACCGTTCGGCGGCAGCAACATGAGCGGGTGTTCTCCCGAAGGACTACTCGAACGCATCCGGCAACAAGTGGAAAACGGATTCTACCGCGAATCCAACTCCGCATGACAGTCGGTGCCGATTTGCAGCAGTGCGAGTCGGAACGACGTGGACGTGGGCGCGTTCGTGAAGGACGTGCTCGACCAACTGTTCGCCGGAGGGCCGGCCTACGAGACTCTACGTTCGTATGTTTGGGTGAAGTCCCCCCCAGAGAAGGCCGAGGACCAACGGATCGGCGAGAAGCGGGCAAGGCAGCGAGACTCAGCGGATCCTTGCCTCATTGCCCCAGTCATGTCCGCTACGGCGGAATGCAGTGGCGGTGTCGGTTTCTCGACGAGCTCCGGCCGCGCGTCACTGACCTTCTCGATGTAGCTCGCCAGATCCTCCGCCGCCTCGCGCGTCCGCGGCGGGGCGCCTTCGAACAGGACGATCGGCGCTTGAGCGGCACCGCTCTCGACCAGAACCAGCTCCTGTGCGGTCGCCGCGGAAGGGCTGAACGTGACGGCGTACAGCATGGCCGCAAGCAAGCTGACCGTGGTCGGCATGGCAGAATTGTGTTTCATCGTTTTGCTCGTCTAAGGTTTGCCCGACTCGTGCCCAGGCGCAGGTACCAGAGGATGTCCTCGGTCGGCACGTTGGCGCCGAAACGCGCGAAGTTCATCGTGCGCATCTCCATGTCGGGCTCAACCGTCCGGTCCACCTCGGGCAAAGCGATCGTGTCGGTCTCCGGTAGAATCTCGCCCAACTCGCCTGGCATGTACCAGCGCACGCCCAGGCTGCGCAGAAACTCGTACACCGCGTTCAGCGACCCCCGCTTGTCGTAGCGCCACAGGTCCAGCGCGTCACTGGAATATCGGTACAGGCCCGCACCGACCGGGTCGCGCCAGTAGCGACCGGTCAGCTCGTCCCACTCCGCCTGCTTCTGGTTCTGCCACTGCGATCGGCTGCGCGCCCAAGGCTCGATCGGCTGAAAGTCGTCGTCGTTCCCCACCAGTGCCAGCCAGTCCTCGCCCGACACCATCCGGAACGCATCGTGTTCAAGCCCCGCGGCCGTTACGCCCATGCGTTCAGCGTGCGGGCTCTCGCCCACGAAAATCTGCCCGGGCATGTCGACGCTCGGCTCAGTCACGATCGCCAGACGCGCGCCCGTGATCTTATCGATGTAGCCCTGAAGCTCCCGAGCTGCCAAGCTCACGGCCCGCGCGGGCCGCTCCGCAATCACAATCTCCGCCCGCCCGACCCCATCCGCCACGATCGCGGACTTGGCGCGAACCGGCGCGCCCTGCACCCCGAACGAAACCAAGGCGAGAGTGATGCTCCACACCGTCGATATGGTTGAGCCGACTCGCGTGCGTGCTTCCATCACAACACTCCTCTCTTCTTCACGTGGTCATCCCGGATGCGTCGTCGTGCTACTCGATCTTGCTATCGCCCAACTCGGTATAACGCTTCGGCCGTTCGAATCAACAGGTCGCCGTCGATCACGGCGGGCGAAGCCAGAGTCCGCTCGCCCAAGTCGTTGACCGCGATTTCGGAGGGCGTTCCGGACACATCGAGCACCGTACAGACACCTTCTTCACTTACCAGATAGAGCCGATTGTCGGCGAGCAAGGGTGAAGCCGAAAAATCTCCTCCGATTCGCTCGATCCATTGTCTTTTGCCGGTCTCGGCGTCGTAACAGCTGGCGATCCCGTCGTCGCTGACCATGGCAATCTTGTTTTCGAAGCCGACCAGCGAGGGCGTTTTGGGAATCCCCGAATCGGCCCGCCATCGTACGTGCGTCTCCGTCACATCACCGCGGCCGGATGGATCGATTGCCAGCAACGTGGCGCGGTCAAAGCCGGTGCTGACAAACACGAGCCCGGCGTGATAGATCGGTCGCGGCACGACGGAGTATCCCTCGTAAGTCACCCGCCATAGCTCTTCGCCGGCTTCTGGGTCAACACTCTGAACGACGTTGCTGCCGGGAACGATGACCTGCGTGAGCTTTCCGTCGTCCAGTACGAGCGGCGTACAAAACGAAAACGTCTTGCGGGCTTCCACGTCCCGCGGCGTCTGCCAAGCCAACTCGCCCGCAGACGCCTCCAGCGCAGTGATTTCGCTCGTTTCCGCACCGTCGCGCGAGAAGATCACCTTGCCAGCGACGACAACCGGCGATCCGCCATTACCGTGCACGGGCCGGTACGCGAGTGAATCGTTTTTCCAAATCACCTCGCCGTCGATCGTTGTACACGCGGTTCCGTGGTGCCCGAAATGTACGTACAGCCGCTTCCCGTCGAACACAGGGGTGGCGCTGGCCCCAGAGTTCTTCTGGTGGATCCGGGGGGCATCCGGTCCTTCGCCAAAGAGTATTACCTGACGAAGCAGTTCTCCCGAATCAGCGTCGACGATCAGTAGGACGAGGTCAAAACCAGAATCGGGTTCCGCAGGCAATTGCGGCACAGCGGCGGTCAGATAGATCTTGTTGCCGAGTACCACGGGGCTCGACCAACCTTCGCCCGGCAGTTCCGTCCGCCATGTCACGTTTTGCTGGCGCGACCACTCCGTGGGAAGGTTCGCGTTGCCTGCCGTGCCGTCCCCCCAGGGTCCGCGGAACTCCGGCCAATCGGCATGCGTCGGTGAGGCGCTCGCAACGACGAGCCCCAGACTCACCAAAGTCGCGGTTTGGATGCGAATGCTCATAGCGTGGTGGGCCTCAGAATGAACCAGAACCGAGAGGAAGGAGGTCAATTGCGGGAAGGTGTCGCGGGACGGTCGCATTTCGGTGGCGGGATTCCCGGCACCGCCACGGTTGCCGTGCGGAGAGCTTAGCCTCGCCATCTGCACATCCGTGCAGGTGAGCTTGGGCGACGCTCACCTGCACGTCGAGTTTCTGATCTCACCGTCGCGTGTTCCTTCCCGAACCATCTTTGTCGCTTCATCCTGGGTAGAGGACCCTTCGGAAACGTCGAATCGATTCCCAGGATCGGTCTGTACCGTTCGCAACGCCAATCTGCACTGGAACGCGACGAGGTACTCCCGCGCATTCTCATGCTCCGGTTTGTAACGAAGCAAATGAGCCGGTCCATCCCCCGTCGGAAGCCTAATCGTCGCATGACCACCGATCTCGGGATCGACCTTCACGATCACGGACTTCCCGCTCACGTCCTCCAGTATTTTAAGCACGGACTGGCTGCTAGCGTGGGCAGTCAACGCGGACCCTCCGGCGGTGGCGACATGGGCGGGTGTTTTCCCGAATGACTTCTCGAGAGCACCCGGCAACGAGTGGGGAAACGAGTCTACCGCGAATTCAACTCCGCATGACAGTCGGTTCCCGTGGAGCGAGATGGTTGTTCTCGCCCGATTCGTCGTCGGTGCCGATTTGCAGCCGTGCGAGTCGGAACGACATGGTCTCGATTGTGACCGATTCCGGCAATACCGCGCGGTTTGCCTGGGAAGAATTCTTCTTCGGCCGGATCCGCAGCCACCACACGCGACGGGCGTACCACCGCGCCGTCAAGCGGTTCTTCGGTTGGTGCGAGACGCGGGGACTCGAGCTGCGAGAGATCTCCCCGGCCGACGTCGGCAGCTACCTCGATTCGCTCCAGCTCGCGACCGCCAGCAAGAAGCAGGTGCTCGCCGGCCTACGTCACTTCTTCGACGGCCTCGTCACTCGCCACGCCGTGGTGCTCAACCCTGCCGCGTCAGTCCGTGCCGAACGATACCAAGTGATCGAAGGCAAGACGCCGGAGATCAGCGTCAAGCAAGCCCGCTTGCTGCTCACCTCGATCGACACCAGCCGTGTCGTCGGGCTACGGGACAAATCGATCATCGCGATCCTGATCTACACCGCTGCCCGAGTCGGTGCGGTCGCCAAGCTGAAGTGCAAGGATTTGTACGACACCGGGGATCAACATTGTCTGCGTTTCCACGACAAAGGGGGCAAATCACGCGAGATCCCCGTCCGCCACGACCTGCAGCGACTCCTCACCGAATACCTTCAGTCGGCATCGGTTCAGACCGAGGTCGGCCCCGACCGTCCCCTATTTCGCACGGTGGTGCGGAGAACGAAGCGGGTCACCGACCGGCCCATGACTGCAGGCGACATCGGGCGAATGATCAAGCGACGGATGCGGGCGGCCGGTCTGCCCGAGCGACTCTCCCCCCACTCCTTCCGAGTCGCCACGATCACCGATCTTCTCAGCCAAGGAGTCCCCCTGGAAGACGTCCGAAACCTCGCCGGCCACGCCGATCCCCGAACCACCCGTCTCTACGACCGCCGCCACCGGCAACTCACCCGAAACATCGTCGAGCGGATTTCGATCTGATGGCGCTTCGCTACGCAGGTCGACGGGACCCTGGTAAACTGGGCTGCGAGCACTCGTGACACAGGACGGCTCGTCCTGGGGCACGAAGGCAGCCGGATTCAGACCGCAACGTTTGTGCGATTTTGCTCCGGCGTCGGCCACCGGAGCGTGCGAAGCTGGCTTTGAGTCAAGTCTGAGAG
>CAYWXT010000009.1:0-42231 GCA_964462125.1 uncultured Pirellulaceae bacterium
GGGTCGACGAGGCGCAGATCCATTTCGAGTTCTTCGGCCCGCGTCAGGAGATCAGCCCAGCGGCCGCATGAGCCTCAATCGGGGGTATCCAGATAGGGGTCCTGGCCGATTTCACGCTGCACTTTTTTGCGTTCCTTCTCGTGGTGCAGGAGCACCATGCGGTCGCGAAAGTGTTTGCGTTCCACCTTTCGTTGGGCCTTGCGGAACAGCCTTGCTTGGTTGTTGGCGGAACCTTGCAGGACTTCTCCGCGGCTCTTCAACTTTGCTGCTCGGTCCGGTCCCAAGCCCGATTTCAAGATGTCGTCGTCGAGCGAGAGGAACTGCCGGTACGAACCGCGATCGCCTTGGCGGCCGCAGCGTCCGATGAGTTGGCGGTCGATGCGGGCGGCGTCGTGGAGTTCGGTACAGATGACATGCATGCCACCGAGCTGCTCCACCTCGTCGGCAAGTTTCACGTCGGTCCCCCGGCCAGCCATGTTGGTGGCGACGGTGACCTTGCCGCGTCCGCCAGCCTCGGCGACGATCTCCGCCTCTCGCTCAACGTTGTTGGCGTTGAGGACTTCATGTTCGATCCCGAGGCCTTCCAGCAATTGCGAAAGGATCTCGCTCTTGTCGATCGAACGGGTGCCGATCAGGACGGGGCGGCCACTGGCATGCACCTGTTGGATTTCCTCGACGATTGCGTGGAACTTGGCCTCCATCGAACCGAACACGCGATCGGTGAGTCGTTCCCGGCGGGGCGGTCGGTTGGTGGGGACGCGGACCACCGGGGTCCGGTAGATTCGCCGCAGCTCCCGAGCGCTCGTGGCCGCGGTCCCGGTCATGCCGGCCAAGCACGGATAACGCAGGAACAGATCCTGGACCGTGATCCGGGCGGCTTGGCCAGTCGGGACGCTGATCTCGATCTGCTCCTTGGCTTCGACCGCCTGGTGGATGCCGTCCCGCCATTTACGGCCTTCGGCGAGTCGTCCCGTGAATTCGTCGACGATCACGATTTCTTCCTTGCCGCCCTGGCCCGCCCGAACGACGTACTGGCGGTCGAGCAGGAACTCGTGGCTGACTTTGATCGCCCGTTCGGTGTACTCGTAAAGGTCGACCAATCCCATGGTGCGGACGAGGTCGGGTTTGGGCAGCGAGCGGACCTTCTGTCGACCCCGGCCGGTCAGTTCATACCGTTTTGTCTCGTTGTCGATCTCGTAATGTTCATCGATCACGAACGATTCGGCATGCTCCGCAGCCCAGCGATAGGTCTCCATGATCTGGTCGCGGACGGTGTCTTCAATGCTGCCGATGATCAGCGGCGTGCGAGCCTCATCGATCAGGATACTGTCCGCCTCGTCGACCAGGCAGAAATGCATGCCTCGCATCACGGGCTGATCTCCCGTCGCGTTGAACCCTTTCCCACCGTCACCGAGCATGTCGGTCTGCAGCCGGTTCTGGGCGCGCAGTAGCAGGCGATCCCGCAGGAAATCGAAACCGAATTCCTTGGCCGTGCCATAGGTCACCGCTGCCCCGTACGCTTCGCGGCGCCCTCCCTGATCGCTGCTGGTTTGGATCACCCCGACCGACACGCCCAGGAGCTCGTACAGCGGCCGCATCCACTCGGCATCACGCTTGGCCAAATAGTCATTGACCGTCGCCAGATGAGCTCCCTTGCCGATCAGGGATTGCAAGTACATCGGCAAGGTCGCGGCCAGCGTTTTTCCTTCCCCCGTCTGCATCTCGGCGACGTGTCCTTCGAACAGCGCGATGCCGCCGATGAGCTGCACGTCATAGTGCCGCATGGCAACCTTGCGGCGGCCCGCCTCGCGGACCAAGGCGTACGCTTCGGGAAGAAGCCAAGAGAGTTTTTCCCCCGCCATGGCACGGTAACGGAGCGCCAGCGACCGCTTTCGCAGCGAGGCATCGCCCTCCGAGGCAATCTGCGGCTCCAGCCGATTGATTTGATCCAGCTGGCGGTTCCAGCGAAAATCTCGAACCCGCGGCGCCCGCCCCGAGAACCAGCGTCCCGAGAACAACCGCCGAGCATTGGTTTCCGATTCCCCTTGGCGGACCGGAGGGCTGTCGTCGCGATTGGGAGCCATCGGTCCAGGCGGGGCAGCGGGCGGTGGCTCCGCTGGCGAAACCGCCTCCGCCGGCTCGATCGTTGCCAGATCATCCGCGCGGTCGCTCCGTTCTCCCAACGGATCGTCGGCCGCGGCGTTGTCCCCCAATGAGCGGGAGGAACACTCGGCGTCGGTCGCTGGATTCAATTTCGTTTCGGGTTCGGTGTCGCTGCGAGACATCGACATCCACGCTTTTCAGAGGCTGGAGTCCGTGATGCTCCCATTCTAACGCGGTTATTTCGCTCGCTAGTGCATCAATCTCCGGTTCGGAGGGTTAATCAACAACGATGTTAAGAGGGGGCGAATGGGTGGTTTGTTCCTGTAAATCTGAACGTACTTTATCTACCGCTCGGCCCGGTCGATCCCCTTGGGTAGGTCAATCCAGTTTCCCGGACTGAGTGAGAACGCTGATGAACATGAAATTACAGGGGCTGTCCTTGGCAGCCCTGCTCGCGACGCCGCTCCTCGTGGCCCCCGCTGTGCCAGCGTGGGCCGAGGGACCTGCGTGGGACGATGTGCCTTCCTCGGAGGAGGAAGTCGGCTCGACGGTGGGCGATCTTCCCGGTTTCGATGACGTCCCGTCGACGTTTGTCGGTGATGCCGGGGCCAATGATGCCGGGGCCAATGATGCCGGGGCCAATGCAGGGCCTTGGTCGGAGACTCTCCCCGAGCACCCTCCGACGTCCTATTCGGACTTGTACCCGCAATCGGTCACGAGCCACGTCGCCGGTGGGTCGGGTTGGGGTCGCGGCGCCAGCTGTGGTCTCGGTTGCGACAGCGGCTGCGACGGCGATTGTGGCCCAGCTGGCAGACTGTTCGGCGGGGGCGAGGACCGTTGGGCCTCAGCCGAGCTGTTGCTGTGGTTTCCTCAGCAGCGGCGGACGCCAGCCTTGGTCAGCACAGCCCCGGAGGGCGTGCAGCCGGTGCCCGGTCAACCAGGGATGGACATCGCATTCGGAGGTGACGTCGGGGATGACCTGACCCCCGGCTTTCGGCTCGATGCCGGACGCTATCTCACCGAGAACTTCGGCATCGGCGGTCGGTTCTGGATGCTCGACGAAGATCGGGAACATTTTTCCATGAGCGGCCGCGGAACGGGAACATCAATCGGGCGCCCCTTCTTCAACACAGATCAACCGGGCCCGGATGCGATTTTGGTCAACCTCGACGGAGAATTTGCTGGGTCGGTTGCGTTCGAGAGCGAACTGCGAATGCTGGCCGCCGAGGCGTACGGGCGGCTCAAGTTCGGTCGTGGGGCCAACTACCGGGTCGATTTGATCGGCGGTTATACGCATTTCAATATCGATGACCGACTGCTGGCGTCGAGCACGACGGTCGACACCGATTCCGGAACGAGGAGCACCTTCTTCGATGACTTCGACGCCGAGAACCAGTTTCACGGTGGCCAACTCGGGTTCGAGACCACCGTCTCCAAGGGTCGTTGGGCCCTCACCTCGCTGAGCAAGGTGCACTTCGGAAACATGAATCAGTCGATCGCCATCGACGGGGCCAGCAGAAGAGTCACCGCGGCTGATCCACCGACGACCGAGCGGTTCGACGCCGGAGCGTTGGCCCTCGATGCCCAGGGCCAATTCGAGCGTGACGAGTTCGCGTTCGCGCCCGAGTTGAACTTGAAGCTCGCCTACCAATTCCGACGCAACGTGCAGCTGAGCGTCGGCTACAGCTTCATGTACTTCGACAACGTGCTGCTCGCCGGGGACCACGTCGATCCGTTGTTCGACGGGACGACGATTCTCACCGATGGTCCGCACGGCCAGCGTGATTTCGAGTTCGATGATTCCAGCCTCTGGGTCCAAGGGATCGACCTCGGCTTCGTACTCGATTTCTAGGCACCGCAGGCGGGAGCGTTTCGATCCACCATCGGCAGCGGATCACGGGCAAGCAGTCCGGGAAACTGTTCCGCGATCCGCCAACCCTGATATTAAACGGGGCGTGAGGGAATCGATCCTTCACGCCCCGTTTTTCTGTCCCCTTCGCCCCTGGCACTGCGGGAGAGACACGAGGCACTTAGCGGCCGGGCCGAATCGTGACGCAGTCGCCGCTGGCGGTGACCTGCAGGTCGCCAGGCAGCGTGTAGCGTTGCGGCTGGTCCGATGCGATCGTCCCTGCCAGACGTTTCCAGTGGCTGGCGGTCATCTTCCCGCGCGGCCACACGTGCCGGTCCCACAGACGCTGCAAGCCGCGAATCACCACCGCTTCGTGGACGGGATCGCCTCCGTTGGCGTTGCGTCGCAAGCTCGCCTGAGTCTCGCCCTTCACCGGATCGCCGCCGTTTGCCCTGACCCTGGGCAACGAGATCGCCGTGTCGAGCCATCGCATCGCTTGCTCGTCAATGAATTCTCGCCAGCCCCCTTGGGATTCGATCGTGCGGATCATCGACTCCGACGCGCGCGGGTATTGCGATTCGAGTTCGGGGATCAGCTGGGTGCGAATCCAGTTGCGGCGATAACTGGGGTCCTGGTTGCTGGTGTCTTCGCGCCAATCTTGAGCGATCCGGCGGAGGGCGCGACGGATCGACTCGCGGCGGACCGACAGCAGGGGGCGAGCCAGCACGAGTTCGGGTCCGAGTTCTCGAAAGCGGGGAATCCCACAGAGCCCCATGGGACCGGTGCCGCGGAACAGGTGATGCAGCAGTGTCTCGACATTATCGTCGGCCGAGTGGGCCAAGGCGACGTAGCGAGCCCCGAAACGCTCGGCGACCTGGCGGAGAAATGCCAGCCGTTGCCGGCGCATGGACGCCTCGTCGGTCCCTTTACCCCGGCCGCGGCCGACAACGATGCGAACGCCGAGTTGCCCGGCGAGTTCGGCGGTGAATGACTGATCAAGATCAGCCGCCGCCCCCCGCATCCGATGGTGGAAATGCGCCGCCAGGAGAAAGCCCAGCGGCGGGGAATCACCCCCGACCGGGCATGGCTCCCCGCCCGACCCGTTTCGGCCAGGCTGCCGGAGTTCGGCCAGGGCACGCAACAGTGCGACGCTGTCGGCCCCACCACTGCAGCCGACAACGACGCCGACCCCGCCCCAGCGCCGGACCGGCCAACGCCAGCTCAACTCGATCTTAATCTCGTCCCAGGGGTCTAGCACGGCGGGGATGGGGGGAGCGGGGCGGTACCCGAAACGCGACCGGTGATTTCGCCCGGTCTCCATAGCTGTTAGGCTCTTGGCCGTCGCCTCCGCGGACCTTGGCGAACGGCGATGCTCCACAGCTTACCAACTCCTCCGGATGTGGATACTGCGTTCCCTGATGATCCCGATCGCCTCGCCGGTGGTTTTTGCGTCTGCGAGACCAAGGAACCCTCGATGCCGGCCGAAACTGCCACCACGATCCTCTATTGCGTCGTTTCTTTCATGCTCGGTGCCGCGGCGATGTTCGCGGGCCTGCTCGTCTATCGCTCGCAGAACCGGCAAAAGCTGCAGGCCGAGGCGGACCAGATCCTCGAAGCCGCACGCCGGGACAGCGAGACGGAGCGGAATCGATTGTTGGTCGACGCGAAAGAATCGGTGATCAAGCTCAAGGCAGAGGCCGACCACGAAATCGCGGAACTTCGACGAGCCCAACTGCAACGTGATCAGAAGCTCGATCGGCGCGACGAACAGCTGACGCAGCAGGAAGAATCGCTTCGCAAACAGCAACGGGGTTTGGAGGAAAGCCAATCACGGCTGGAATCCCAGTTGCGGGACTTGGCCGAGCAACGTGAACAGCTCCAACACACGCTCCAGGAACAGCAGCGAGTATTGGAACAGGCCAGCGCCATGTCTCGCGACGAAGCCGCCCAACGCCTGATGCAATCGTTGGAACAGGAGCTCCAGCACGAGATCGGGTCAGCCCTGCTACGGCACCAAAAGCAGCTGTCGGAAACCGTCCAGGAACAATCGCGCCAGATGCTGTTGACGGCGATGCAGCGTTACGCCTCGTCCCACACGGCGGAGTCGACCACGAGCTCCGTCGACGTGCCGACCGATGACATGAAAGGCCGCATCATCGGCCGCGAGGGGCGCAACATCCGGACGTTCGAAAAGATCACTGGCGTGGATGTCATCATCGACGATACACCCGGAGTGGTGATCGTCAGCGGCTTCGATCCGGTTCGCCGCGAGATCGCACGTCAGGCCCTCGATGCCTTGATCGCCGACGGGAGAATTCACCCTTCGAAAATCGAAGAAGTCGTCGAACAGACGAAGCAAGAGATCGACGCCTTCGTCCTCCGCAAGGGTCGGGAGGCGGCCGACGAGGTCAACGTATCGGGGCTGCATGAGCGGGTCCTCGAGATGCTCGGCCGGCTTCACTTCCGGACCTCCTACAGCCAGAATGTGCTGCGACACAGCGTCGAAGTCGCCTTCATCAGCGGCCTGCTCGCCGAGATGCTGGGCATGGACGCCGATCTGGCTCGCCGCTGTGGGCTGCTGCACGACATCGGGAAAGCCGCCGATCATGAACTGGAGGGAGGCCATCCCAAAATCGGTGCCGACCTGCTCCGCCGGCACCACGAAGCCCCCGAAGTCGTCCATGCGGCGCTGGGACATCACGATGAAGTCATCACCGAATACCCCTACACCATGTTGGTCGCCACCGGCGACGCCTGTAGCGCCAGCCGCCCGGGAGCCCGGCGGGAATCGCTGGAACGCTACATCAAACGGATGGAAGAGCTGGAAGCAATCGCGGGCCGCTTCGAAGGCGTCCAACAAGCCTTCGCCATCTCCGCCGGACGCGAACTACGGGTGATCGTCAACAGCGATCACTCCGACGACGAACATGCCGCCACGATCTGCCGCAACATCGCCCAAGCCTTCGAGCAAGAATTGACCTACCCGGGGGAAATCAAGGTCACGGTCGTTCGTGAATCCCGATTCACCGAAACCGCCCGCTGAAACCTGACAATCACGGAACCACTCATGCCCTCCTGGTACGATCACCCTCAATACTTCGACATGGTGTTTCGCGACGAAACGGCTGCCGAAGTCACCTTTTTTGAACAGGCGTTCGAGCGGTTCGCCGGCCGCAAGGTGCAGCGACTGTTTGAACCCGGCTGCGGCAGCGGGCGACTCGTGGCAGCCATGGCCGCGCGCGGTTACGATCTGACCGCGCTCGACCTCAGCGAGCCGATGCTGGCGTACCTCCGACGGCGGCTCCGCCGACGTGGGCTCTCGGCCGAACTCGTCTGCGGCGACATGACTCGCATGACGTTCCGACCCAAATTCGACGCGGCGTTCTGTACCTTCAATACCTTTCGGCATCTCATGCACGAGGCCGACGCGGTTAGCCACCTGCGGTCGATGGCGAATAACCTGCGCCGCGGCGGGCTCTACATCCTGGGGTTTCACTTGATCCCGACCGATGCAGACGACGAATGCACCGAACGGTGGACGGCGCGGCACGCGGGAACCCACCTCCATGTGACCTTGCGGGTGACCGAATTCGATCGCCGCAAACGCCAGGAACAGATCCGCGTGAGCCTCAAAGCAACCACGCGATCGGGCCGCGTCGAGCGGATTCGGAGCGAGTTTCCCCTGCGGGTCTACACCACCTCGCAAGCCAAGCGGTTGCTCCAGAAGGTGGACGACCTGTTCGAACTCGCCGGCGTGTACGATTTCGATTACGACATCGAAAACCCGCGCCAGTTCGATGATGATTTGACCGACGCCCTATTCGTTCTCCGCCGCCGCTGACCGACCGGGGTCCCGCGGCGTCGGCTGAGCGTTCCGGTCACTCCGACCGCGACAACTTCGACGGTCCGGTCGCCGATTGGCAAAGGTGCCGGACGATCTCCAACACCGCGGCGAGGACTTCGTCGGAGGTCATACCGTCGGTGGCGACAACGACCGCGTCGGGGGCGGCACGCAATCGCCCCACCGGCCGCAAACGGTCCTCCAGGTCGCGGCGATTCTGAGCGGCCAGGACCTCCTCGAAACTCGCCGGGCGGCCCGACTCGATCAGTTGTTGCTGTCGCCGGCGAGCCCGCTCCTCTGGCGATGCGGTGAGAAAGATCTTGCATTCGGCATCGGGAAACACCTCCGCCCCCTGGTCGCGTCCCTCGGTGACCATGTTCCGGCCCGACGCGATTTGCCGCTGCTGCCGACTCAGCCGCTCCCGGATCTCCGGCGGGTCGGCGATCGACCGGATCGCAGCGGTCACCTGCGGCGTCCGGATCTCGTCGGTGACATCCTGCCCGTCCAAGAAGATGCGGTCGTCGTTCCAGGCCAACTCGATCGCGCCAACGTAGCCAACCAATGCCTCGACATCGGTCATGTCGAGGCCCGCTTGCAATGCCCCATACGTCGCTGCTCGGTACATGGCACCGGTGTCGAGGAACTCAAATCCGAGCCGGTCAGCCACTGCTCTGGCGATGCTGCTTTTGCCCGCCCCCGCGGGCCCATCAATCGTCACGATCACGTTGTCGAATCCTCGTGCGGTGGGCAAGCGGGGTCGCGATCGACCGGATGAGACAGCAGGTCCACCCGGCGTTTGAGGTCGCGGAGTTCCTTTCGGGTTACGTCATCGACTGACCCCCCTCCACGTTTCCCCATGCCGAACCGCAAGCGGTAAAACGTCGAGGTCAATCGATCGAGCGGGTCAGCCAACGAGGCGCGATGCTGACGGGTGACCGTCGCCGACGCCTCGCGGGTGAACTCGGCAGGCGTTTCCCCGCGGCGACGGTACAAGCCCAGCCGCGCCAATTGCTCCATCGCTTCCGCATAAAACGATAAACTCGGAACCGCCACCTGCTCCGCTCCGCGGCTCGTCGCATGCCGGCGGATCCAGCGGTAAATGCGAATCCGAAACAACGCCATGACGGCCAACGTCAACAATACCGCTCCGATCGCCGCCGGCAAGGAAAACTGGGGCCGTTCGGTGAACGCCCCCTCCCACCATTGAATGCGGCGCAGTTTTTGTGCCGTTTCCCGCATCGAATCGATCCATTCACGGTACGACTCGGTCAGCGGCGCCATGCCGGGGGCATCGAGCACCTTTTCCCGCTGCTGATCGCGATCCATCTCGACCACATATTCGTCCCACAGGTTCTGGGCCATGTCAAAAACCTGGCGAGTGCTACCGACCCGCCGGGGATCCTGTTGGCTCCCAGGGCCGCCGGCAGGGCTCGGGTCGAGCCGGAGCCAATAGCGGTTCGACGGTGCTTGCCCGTAGACGATCGTTCCCTCCGGCAATTCGTCGCGATCGATCAGAGCCTCGACCCACGCATGGGCGTGATACTGGCGAGCCAGGTAGCTCTTGCCCAGTTCGCTGTACTCGTCCGTCTGGTAGCCAACGACGAGCCGCGCCGGGATGTCAAGGCTGCGAAGCATCATCGTCAGGGCCGAGGCGAAATATTGACAATGCCCTTGCTGATCGACCGACAAAAACTGCTCGATCGGATCCATTCCTGGTACCGGCTCGGCATTCAGATTGAGCGTGTATTCGAAGCCGCCGGTGTACTTCAGCCACTGCTCCAATTGCTGGGACGACCGGAACGTCGTCCGCTCCTCGGCCGGAATCTCTTCGACGATCGATTTCGCCATGGCGACCACCGTCGGCATCGCGTCCCGGTCGAGTTGCAGTAACTCGCCGCGATAGGGACCATCCCGTCGGTCCTGCTCCAACGGCGATCCCCCGCCCCCTCGATGAAAATTGCTCGCCGCGCTCATCCAGCGGTCACGGTGCGCGAAGCGGCGCGTCAATTCCGTTTGAATTCCGTTGCGAAACGCGTTCGTTCCGAATTGGTATTTCATCCGTGGGAAACTCCACTGCATCCCCTCCAACTCGGCAAGCCGCCGGTGAATCGTCCAGCGGTCGGCCTCATGCGACAACTCCGCCGTCGCATCGACACCGTGATAGGGAACCACGGTGAACAAGGCGGGACTCCGCATCGGCTCGCAGGTGATCGTCGCGATCACCGCATCATAAAAGTTGCGGTCGGTTTTGCGAGGCGGAACGAACTCTGGTGGCAACTTCAACGCCCGGCTGACACGCCCCAACGGAACCGCCGACCAGTTCGCCGTGGGACGGCCCGCGACGACCGTCGACTGATAACGCTCCAACACCTTGCCCCGCAGGTACAGACGATCGGCGACCCGATACTCCGCGCCGGTCTCGCGATCGGTTAGCCGAACCCGCAACGCCACATCGTCTTTCTGTAGCATCTGGCCAAACTGCTCCAAACGCACCTCATCGTTGAAGCCGATCATCACGTTTCCGCTTTGTCCCGCCGCTGGAGCCTCCATCGTCCGCGGCAAGGCATAGAAAAAGATCGAGCCGATCAGTACCACCGCTGGAGCGACCACGAGTATACCGACCCAAGCCCTGCCAGAATCAGTCTCCGATAAATCCTCAGCGCCTGGATGCGAGCTGCAACGGATCGTCCCCGAGCGCAACTTCGGCGATTCGCCATCGCTGGGCTCGACCGACGCCAGGACCGCGAGCGCCCCCAGTGCCAATAGACCCACCACGCCGATCGGCACCAACATCAACCCATAGTGAATCGCGTCGCTGAAAACCGCCGCGACGACCAATTGCAGCAAACAGAAAACGCCCAGCTGCTCGTAGATGCGACGGTTCTTTTTCTGCAGCATCAAAATCCCTTGCACCATCACCAACAATTCGGCGACCGAAACGATCTGCGGATTGCCGGGGCGTTCCAAGTCGGTGAAGTTGAGCACGCAGTAGGCCGCAGATAACCCCATCGCCGCATAGGCCAACGGCAGTGGCAGCGCAAAGAGCTTCAAAGTGTCGACGAACACGAAGCCGAAGGCAGCAAAAAAGACAGCGAGGACCGGCAACGCTTCGGTCTCCGGGCTGGTCCCCAGCACCACCCCGCCGAGACACGACAGCAAGGCGAAATAAAGATTCAGCCGGCCGGTCACCGCCAGGCCCTCAGTCGGCATGGCGACCTCCTGGCGACCCGTCGTCACCCTCCCCCGATCCACCCGGCTCCGGTGTTGGCCGTGAATTCCCGGCCGCGAGAATCCCGTCCGCCTCCGGGTTCTTGACGAAGGCGCGGACCACCGCCGGATCGCTGACGTTGAGCCAGCGAAGGGTGCCCGTCCGCGTCCACGGCTGGAACATCCCGCTTAGCTCCGATCGCCGCGCCACCGCCTCCTGCATCGAACGAGTGCTGACCACAATCAAGTCCCGCGGGTGCTGCGCGACGTCAATCGCCCGTCCCAGCCCCTCGGCCAAATGCGACTCAGTCGATGGTTCCAATCGCGCTAAGAGTCCAAGCATCCTCTGTTTTCCCTCCAACGATCCGCCCCCGATGACGGCCTCCGCGTCGCGCGATGCGACTGCTAGAATCGTACGGTTCGAAGGGGTCGCCACCAAGTGCACCAGCAGGGTTGCGGCCAGACTGATCGCCGTCTCCAAGATTTCGTCCTCGCCACCGACCGCGTACTCATGTGCCTCCCCGGAGGTCTCAAACTCGCCCCGCGTTGCGGGCACACGACCCGCCGCCGGGCTGCGGAGGGCATCCACCAGCAAACAGACGTCGAAACGCCGCTGCTGCTCAAACTGTCGCACCGCCGGCTCGCCGATCCGCGCCGTGGTCCGCCAGTGGATCAGTCTCGGGTGGTCTCCCGGCTGCCACTCACGAAGCCCAAAAAACTCCCCCTCCGCCGGCCCGCTCCGCCGCGCCGACGCCACCGCCCCCTCGGTTCGAGTGAGCAAACGGGACCGCCAACTGCGGCTCAACTCCAGCAACCGAGGATAGACGTCGAGTTCGACCTGGTCGTCCATCACCAGCCGGGAGGTCATCAGGCAAAGCGGGAAGGAGGTCACGACCGACGAGGGCCCCAAACGATATCGCCCCCGGCGGGTGACCACACAGCCGTAACTCGGTGTCTGGGTCCGCCCAGCGGGAACCACCGAGATTCCGGTCGAGGCCATCGACCCCGCCCCCCCGTCAACGGGCCGAATCTCATCGTCCACCCGGAGCAGCCAAACCGGCAGAAAACGGGCGTGGTTCGTCAGCCGAAAACGAATCCGAAACGGCTTGCCCACAAACGCCTCCGGAGGAATCCGCCGCCGCAGCGACAACACTTCGATCGACCGCCGCGACCACCGCCACTGCACCAGCAACGCCGCCATCAGCCCGCCGGCAAGGAGCAACAACAGGTTCAGCCCCCGCAAGGCGCCGCCGAGCACCGAAAAGGTGCCGACGAACAAAAAATGCAGCCCCAGTCGCGTCAGCCGATGCTGTTGGCGTGGTTCACTCTGGACCAACGGGATTCGCTCCTCGCTCAGGACGACCGGAATCGCACGGAACGCGATCACACTCTATGCGATCACACGGGGACGGGGACCTGTTCGAGCAGGTCGGCAATCTGCTGCTCCACCGCTCGCCGGTTGGCCCCCTGGAAAATTCCTTCCGGTAGCACACGATGGGACAACACCGGCACCGCCAACTGTTTGATGTCGTCCGGGGTCACGAAGTCGCGATCCTCAGTAACTGCCCGGGCCTGGCATCCACGATAAAAACTGAGCGCCCCCCGGGTGCTGACGCCGACCTCGAAGCCGTCATGCGAGCGGGTCGCTTCGACGACATCGAGTAGATATTCGACCAAGGTCTCCTCGAACACGACCTCACGGACCGCCGACTGGGCGGCCATCACCTCAGCGGTTGTCACCACCGCAGCGAGCTTGTCCACCGGCTCGCCCACCCGGTGGGTGGTCATCACGTGACGTTCGAATTCACGTTCGGGATAGCCGACCGAAGCGCGGACGAGAAAGCGGTCGAGCTGGCTCTCGGGCAACGCGTAGGTCCCTTCGAATTCGAACGGGTTCTGCGTCGCGACGACGATGAAGGGGCGGGGAAGCAGATGGGTCTTGCCGTCGATCGATACCTGCCCCTCGCTCATCGCCTCCAACAATGCCGATTGAGTCCGCGGCGGCGCCCGGTTGATTTCATCAGCCAATACGACGTTCGAAAAGATCGGTCCACGACTGAACTCGAATTGCTGATCGGCGGCGCGATAGATCATGCTGCCCGTGATGTCGCTCGGCAACAGGTCGGGGGTGAACTGCAGCCGCGCGAACTCCACGGCGATACTACGCGCGAGCGCTTTGGCAGCAAGGGTCTTGCCCACACCGGGGACATCCTCCAATAGCACGTGCTCCCCGGAGAGAAGCGAGACGACCAATAACTGGACCAGATCGGGTTTCCCCAATACCACCCGTTCGATGTTTTCACGCAACAACCGAGACGTCTCGAACGCTTCCTGCGGCATCGGCAACCTATGAACTTATGCTGTGGAGTCAATTCGGGGAGAAGATTCACGCCGGGGGCCCCATTCCCTCCCCGCGTCGCGGGGAGGCGTCCGCCATTCTACTCGATCGACTCGACCTTGCCGTTGGAGGGCCGGGGCAGCTCAAGCATCACCGGTGAAAAGGGGACATGTCGAATCGCGGCCCCTCCATTGTAAAAGCGAATCCCATCGATCCGCATCCCCGTGATCAGTCGATGGGTGTGCCCAAACACCACCCGCCGCACGCCCTCAATCGACTCCGGCGGCTGGTGGTTCATCCACCGCAACAGCTTCAAACAGGTGTGCCGCTTTCGGTGGGCGGCCGAAGCGACGGCGCGGTGCACTCGGGTGGCGATCGCCACGTCATAGGCCTGGTTCTGGATCGGCCCCGCCGCCGACTTGCCATGCCAGCGGTTGCGGTAGCGGGTGAACGCTTCGTGAGACCCATCCCCTTCGATCACGTCGCCATGGACCAGCAGCGTGTCGCGGACCCGCAAACAGTCGAGGTCACTGAAAAATCGCTCCCGTCGCTCCGACCATGAACGCAATGCCTCGATAAACGGCCGATGGGCGTCGTGATTGCCTGAGAGAAATACGAACGTTTTGCCGGGAAATCGGTCGTACCAATGCTGCAGCCAATCCAGCGCCCGGCCGATGGTCGCATCCCCCTGCCGATCGCCGCTCCAACGAAAATCGAACAAATCTCCCCCCCAAACGCACATCTCCCCCCACTCCACCGCCTGCTCGATCCGCAGTTCATGCTCGTGAGCGTTGCAGCGGCGGGAAAAAAGATGCAAATCGGAGATGAAGGCGATCCGGCGAGGCTCCTGCTCCGTCGGCCAATACTGAATCATCGTGCGCTTCGTGATGGAACCAATTGCTGTTAAAACGAACCCTGGCTTTCATTGTTGCCAAGGCGCTCTCAGGATAACCATCGGGGGGAGATTGATCGTGACTGAATCGAATCGGGTATCGGAACCGCGACTTGGCGTCCGCTCCGCGGCGCGGCTCCGCCGGGCACTGCTCGGTACCCTCGCCGCCGCCGCCGCGATCGCGGTGTTGCAGTGGCTCGCCCCCGCCACCGATTACCAGTTCGCCTTTCTCGCCTCCGCCGCAGTCGGCTTCCTCGGCGCCCTGTATGCGCTGTACCAACTGCACCGCGCCGCCGCCGCGATCGGCCACCGGTGGAGCGTTCCTGCGACGGTCGTCCTGGTATTGCTCACAACAGCCAGCCTACTCCGCTTCCACTCGTTCTCCGGCGAGCTGGTCCCCCAGTTCGAATGGCGGTTCGCACGGCATCAACCTCCGCCACTGGTAACCGAACTTTTGCCCCCCCGAGCAACACCCGAGACGACGCCCGATGCCGACGTGGCCCGCCGCCATCGGAGCGACAACAAACGCGGCGTGAACGAGCGCGATTCGTTAGCGAAGCATGCCAAGCCCAAACGTGACGACTCGCCAGGATTTCTCGGACCCAATCGAAACGGCGTCATCAAGGATCGGCAGTTTTCCGTCCCCGAAGCCTCCGGCGACGTCGAAGTTGTGTGGAACATCGGGATCGGCCAAGGCTGGGGGGCGTTCGCGGTCAGCGGAGAACTCGCGGTGACTCTCGAACAGCGCGACGAGCAGGAATGCGTGACGGCGTACCGGCTCGCCGATGGCACCATGAGTTGGATTCACCGCTGGGACGCTCACCACGAACATCCCCTCGGCGGTGTCGGCCCACGGTCGACACCGTCCATCGAGCAGGGGCGTGTGTACGCCCAGGGAGCGACCGGGCAGCTGTGGTGCCTGTCACTCGCCAGCGGTGAGGTGCTCTGGGAGCAAGACCTGCTGTCACTGGCCGGATGGCGCCAAAAGGAATCGGAGGAGGCAGTGCTCTGGGGCCGAGCCGGCTCGCCGCTGCTGGTCGATGGCCTCTGCGTCGTTCCCTTCGGCGCCCCCACTGAAAGCGGCCTGGCCGACGGTCAGGCCGATGATCACCGACAGGCAACCGCAGAGGGGCGAAGCCTGATTGCGTTCGATGCCGCCACCGGCGAGATTCGCTGGACCGCTGGCGAGGACCAGATCAGCTATGCCTCCCCCCAACTGCTAACGCTGGCGGGCAAACGCCAGATCGTGATCGTCAACGAACAGTCCGTGACCGGCCATGCGCCCGATTCCGGGAAAACGCTGTGGTCGTTCCCCTGGCCGGGACAGAGCAATGCAGCGGCCAGCTGCGCCTCGGCCATCCCCGCCGGACCCGACCGATTCCTGATCGGAAAAGGCTACGGCGGCGGCAGCGCGCTGGTCCAGGTCTCCCGCCCCGGCGACGAAAAGGAGACGATGACCGCCGAGGCGGTCTGGACCTCCAGCCGCTTGCTCAAGACCAAGTTCAACCACGCTTGCGTCGACGGAGAGGTCGCCTACGGTATCGGCAACGGGGCACTCGAAGCGGTCAACCTGGAAAAGCCGCAGACGCTATGGAGACAGCCGCGGCGGCAACGCAGCGGCCAGGGACAGTTGCTGCTCGCCGGCGACGTGTTGATCGTCCAGACCGAGCCGGGAGAGATCCTGTTTGTCGACGCCGATCCGGAGGAGTACCGGCAGCGGTTTCGTCTTCAGGGGCTCTCGTCGAAGACCTGGAACATCCCTACGCTGGCCGGCCGCTGGCTGCTGGTTCGGAACGATCAACAGGCGATCGCCTACCTGCTGCCGAAACCGGACTGAGCGTTCCCACTCCATCGACCGCCCCATGATCGACCCCCATGACCTGGACGCGATCCAGCCACTCGACTTTCTTGTGGTCGCTCCCCATCCCGATGACGCCGAACTCGGCATGGGAGGCACCATCGCGCGGATGATCGCCCAGGGGATGCGGGTTGGGGTCCTCGACCTCACCGATGGCGAACCGACGCCCCACGGCAGCGTCCAGCGGCGGGCGAAGGAGACCGCTCGCGCGACGGAGATCCTCGGCCTCACCTGGCGGGGCAACGCTGGTCTCCCCAATCGATCCCTGGAGCCGACCTTGGCCGCCCGTGAGCTGGTTGCCAGCTTCATCCGCCGGCTCCGCCCACGGTGGATCTTCGCTCCCCATTGGGATGATGCCCACCCCGACCATGTTGCTGCCACCAGCCTGGTCGAAGCGGCCCGGTTCTGGGCCAAGCTGAGCAAGACCGACATGCCCGGAGAACGCTTTCATCCCGAACGGGTTTACTACTACTACTGCATCCACCTCCGGCTTGCCGTGCAACCCAGCTGGATCGTCGACATCAGCGACCAATGGGACCAGAAGCGGGCTGCGATCGAGGCGTATGAAAGTCAATTCATTGTCGGCCGCCCCACCGATCGGCCCACCATGCTCGACCGGCTCCGCGACGACGCCGCCCACTGGGGCCGCCTTATCGACCGCCACTACGGAGAGCCCTTCGCCACCCGAGAACCGCTCGCCCTCACCTCGCTCCGCGACCTCCTGTAGCCGTGTGACCTTTGTTCACCGAACGGCGAATGTCATCCTCCGGCCCCGGCCCGAATCCTGAACTGTGACAACGCACTAAGGCGATTCGCCAGCGGCCACCTTCGCTTCGGCTGACGCCGTCGCTTCGGCGGCACGTTGATGTTGTTCGCTTAGCTCTTGATCCCCCAGTTCTTGATAACATGCAGCGAGCGTTGTATGAGCCTGCGAGGCAAGCGCCGGCACGGCGAGCGCCCGTTCGAGATCAGGAACGGCTTTCAAATACCGCTCCAATCGAAACAAAATCTGACCGCGGGTTTCGTAAAAGTGCGGCGTGGCGTTGGCCGTCTGCTGAATCGCCTTCTCGGAAATCCGCAGCGCCTTTTCCAGGTCGACATCCTCACGAGACGTCATGGCGACCGCCAAGTTGTTGAGGATTGCACCGTGGTTGGGCAACAGCTCGGCGGCGATCTCCAAGTGCATCATCGCCTTGTCCGCGTCGTCGTTTATCAGTGCCGACGTTCCTCGGATGAAATGGCTGATCCCGGGCGAAGCTCCCTCGACCAGCGACTCTCGCAACTGGTCGATTCTCTCGTGCTGCCCCTCGCCCGCGGTCAACATCTGGTCGACGATCAACGTCAACACACGCGGATTGTTCGGCGCGATCTCCAACGCCTTCTCAAGCATCCGCAGGATCTGCACCTGCTGCTCCTGGGTTCGTTCCGGCGACTGTTCCAGGTGCCTGGCAAAAACCACGATCGCATTGGCCAAGGCCTGGCGAAGCCGGCCTCGTTGCTCGTCCGTCCGACCCCGCTTCACGGCGTTGCCCAGCGTATTGATGGCGTCGCTGAACCGCTCCAGAAATATCTGGTTCTCAGCAACCACCAGGGAAAGTTTCGAATTCGTCGGCTCTTCGCGAAGACGCTCCTGCAACGCCGCGAGTGTCTGTTCTGCCAAGCGATCGGCGGACTCCTGGTTCCCCAACCTCCGCTGAATCGCGGCCGCCTGCAAACCCAAGGTCGGTGTCTGCCGCGACAGGTCAACCAGCAACGGAACCGCCTGCCCCGGACGGCCCGTGTCGATGTAATAACCGGCAAGCAATCGTTGGATCCCCGCCTCCTCAGGCGAGGCCCCATGGATCCGTTCCAACAAGTCCCCGTACTCGGTTCGATCATCCTGCGTCAAATCAGCCCACTGTCGGCCGATGAATCGCTCTTGAAGCAGCCACCTGGCGGCCTGCTCGTGATTTCGCCCCCGCACCAGTTCGCGCATCAACGCGACAGCCTCGTCCTCGGCGCCCTGCTCCCGACGGGCAACCGCCAACCGATACCGCAAATCAAAATCGTCGGGCTTGGCTTGAATCTGACGGCGTAACACCAGCTCCGCCGTCTCGTAGTCGTCAATCTCCAAGGCATGGGCGAGTTGACGATCGATCTGCCGTGACCGTAAACCGCTCCCCTCGGTCAATGCGATCGAGCCGGTCACCGTCAATGCGAGCAGCAAGATCAACGCGGGAATCGCCTTCGGTGCGTCACGCCACGGAGTCGATTGCAACCACGCAGAGACGAACTGCGCGAGCCAACGAAGCCAATTGAGTGGATTCAGGTATTCCAGCATGGTTTACTCCAAGGTCCCTGCGGTCGACGCCCCGGGGCTCGGTGACGGCCGACCATTCGCAGCGATCGCAGCAGCGACGCGGGTGCGAATCTCGATGAAGTCAGATTGGACATCCTCCAAGAATTGCGGCGTGACCTTTCCCGGGGTCACCAACCACAATTGCAACATCGCCAAATCCTGTTGCTCGACGACGCCATGCCGCTCAAGTCGACTGAAGAATCGAGCGCCCAACGCACCCCAACTTGAAGGCGCCTCGGGAATCGTCCCGTCCGCGTTGATCGCCGTGAACAACAGATAGCCCCGCTGGCCTTCCGGCCGCTTGAAGCGTGCGGTGACGAACGTCCCCCCTTCATCGGCCACCGGCGTATCCCAAACGGGGTCGCAAACTTCACGGTCAACGAGATCCCATTGCAAATTCTCATAGCAAACACATAACTCGTGCCATCCGCTGTAGGTTTGGCTGAGGACGAGCTGGCCCTCGTTCTCACCCGCCTGAAATTCCCACAGGTCTGCGTTTTGACCGAGCCGCGGTTCGGAACCATCCCGCGTCGATTCATGGCCATCGACCGCCAGGACTCCATACTCGCCCTGGATCAAATCCGCCGTCGGATCGACCAGCAAGCCTGAACGAATCAGCGGCTGGGGATCCCGGTTGATCTCGACCCGCATCGCTTGAGTCACCGCCCCCAACGTGATCAAACCAGCAAACCCCAGCAGTGAGTACCACGGCAGAGGCCCCAATCGGGCACGCCCGAGCATCAGTCTCTCTATCCATGGCTCCGTGGCACCCCGAGCGTCATCCCCCCCCAACTCCGGTCGATAGCCGTAGCCGGTCTCCTCCCCGCTGTACCGCCAACCTGCGACCGCGTAATTCCAACCCCGGATCAAGGGGTTGTGAACCATCTCCCCACTCCCGATGTTCGTCGGATGCAGCAGTGTCATCACGAGTTGGTCAAAGGAAAGCAGAAACAGCGCGGCCACCCCAAGGGCGAGATAGCCGATCAACTCGTGTTGCCAACCGGTCGCCAGGTCTGTCTCCCACCAAATCGAGGCAACCGCAATCGCGGTCACCCGAAAGACGTTTCCCGCCACCGCCAATACGACAGCGATCACCAAATAGACGGGGACCAGCCAAACCCGTCGCCGGTTCCAGGCGACGATGACGCAAGCCAGAAAGGCCAGCGTGAACACCGACTGAATGCCGCTGCATGCCTCCGCAACAAAGAGCTCTCGCGAGGCGAGCTGGATCACGTTCCCCGATACCGTATGAGCAACTGTCGCGATGTCGAGGACCACACTCGATAGCTCCGTCGTCGCCCGCTGCAGCCGCAGAATCAACATCCGGTCCAACCCCACCGGCAACTGCACCAACATCAACAACGGAAGCCCCGCTCCGATCAATCGCCGGTCGTCGGTGCCGCTCATCGAGTCCAAACATGCCAGCGCTAAAATCACGAACGAAAGCCCCGCCATCCATGCCGATGGCAGCAATAGCGACGTCACCATCCCCAACAGCCCCGCGGCAACCATGCCCCAGCCCAGCCAACCGCGCGGGCCGCGAAATACGCCGTCCCAACGTGCATGCACCAGAAATCCGACCGCCAAAAAGACGAACGGAAAATATTGATAGTGCTCAAAATCCCACATCCCGGCCAAATACGGGACCAACATCGGGACGCACATCCCCAGCAACGCCAGCCAAAACCAACGCCAACGCGCCGCATGCTCCGATCCCCCAAAAAGGCGTTCGGAACGATCTCGATCAATCACTTCAACAGATGACATGAAACGGTGGTCGGTTACAAGGAAGCACGGTCAAACCTGCTCAGCAAATGCCTTGGAAATACTCCACTCGGCCCTGTCTGATCGGCCCTGTCTGATCGGCCCTGTCTGATCGGCCCTGTCAGAAAACCCTGAGCCGACGTTGCGGGGCGGACACGACAATCGCCAAGACGGAGAATCCATACTCTACATGATTCGGGCGACGTGTGATGCCGCCTGGGACGACAAGAACGCATCCGCTGCACTGGGCTCTCCCTTCCAAGGAGGGCTCTCCCTTCCAAGGAGGCCATCGGTCACGACGTGACGTATCCGTATCGTCCCCCATCAACCTCCCGCGGGAGTCGCACAGGCTGCGCCAGTCTGTCGACCGCGCCTCGGAGTCTCCAGACCAAGCCTAGACGTCCGAAGGGCGATCGGGACCGTCGATCGGCTCCGGCCCCTCGGCCGTGTCCGATTCGGGACGTCGGAGCGTGGCGATGCCTCGCCCAGAAACGACCACCGGCGTCGCCCGCCGGCCGTTGCTCATTCCAGAAACCGAGCGGTTACTATTGTCATTGCGCCGATAGTAACGGGTCGTGTAGCGGCCGTGTCGGTAATAACCGTAGCCCCGGTAACCGTCGCTGGCCGATGATTCGTCGGAGTTGTTGATCACGACTCCAAAAATCCTCGATCCGACAGCCTGCAAAATGTTGATCGATTCCTTCGCGTTCGGCTTGCTCTTCCGCCGCACCCGCAGCGTCAGCACCACCCCGTCGGTCATGCTCGCCGTGATGCTGGGGTCGGTCACGACCAGCAGCGGCGGCGTGTCCATCAAGATGTAGTCGTACTGCTCGCGAAGGACATCCAGCATTTCCGCCATGTCGGGCAGCGTTAGTGCATCGGCGGGATTCGCCGGGATCGGTCCGCTGGGCATCACGTCCAAATTCGCCAGCGGTGTCTGGTGCGACGCCTCGACAAGCTCACACTCACCGTTGAGTACGTTGGTCAACCCGAACTCGCCGCCGAGGGCAAAACTGTCGGTCAATTGGGGCCGGCGAAGGTCGCAATCGACTGCCAAGACCTTCTTGCCGCTTTGAGCAATCGAACAAGCCAGGTTGCCGACGACCGTACTCTTGCCGTCCCCCGGCAAGGGACTGGTGACCTGTAACACCTTGCCGCCAGGGCCGGAGGTTTCAAAGAAGATCGACGTCCGCAAGGAGCGAATCGCTTCCGATGCCACTGAGGAGGGCGAATGCAGCACCGTGAGATGCTGGTCCAGGCTCAGATAAGGATTGGTCTCCCCCTTCTTCGACCGCTTCAACCGCGCCTTGAAAAATGGAATGTGCGCCAATACCGGCACGCCGAGGTATTGGGCGATGTCGTCCGGGTCGCGGAATGTGTTGGCGTTCTTCTCCAACAAGAACGCTAAACCGCCACCCAGCATCAACCCGAGAAACCCGCCGATGGCAAGATTCTTGACCAACATCGGGGAAACCAATTTAGCTTGCGAAGGCGCCGTCAACTCGACCACCCGCGTCTCGCTCTCGTCCTCCGAAATCGAAACCCGAGCCATCTGCTCCCCCAACTGATCCATCAGTTCACGCTGTTGCTCAATCTCCCGCAACATCGCCTCGTTCTCAAGCTCCGACTCCGCCAATTCCGTGGCCATGCTCAACTCCTCCTTGAGCTGTTCGTCGAGCGCCTCGATCTGAGAGTTCAGCATCTTCGTTTGAGCTGCCAACCCCTGCAGCACGGCTCCGATCGCCTCGGACGCTTGGCGACGCTTCAACTCGGAGCCGGCCAGCAATTCCTTGATCCGCTTCGCCTGTTCAGTCGAGATTCGGGACAGTTCCTCCCGCAATCCGTTGATCTCCATATCCAACTTGCTGACCGTCGGGTGTTCAGGACCAAACTCACTGATGAACTGATTCCGCTGGATCATCAGCGGCACCAATTGCTCGTCCACCCTCACCAGCGCGAGCTGTTCGTCGTCCTGGCCCACCGTGGCCCGCTGCCGCTCCTCCTCCCCCGGCAATGTGAATCGCTTTTCAAGCAATTGCCCGACGACGAGCAACGCGACCTGGGGATCTTCCGAATTCTCCATCACGGATTTGGCCGCTGCGTGTTCCGTCGCGACCTGCCGCAGTTGTTCGGTCAGCTCACTTCTCCGCTCGACCAAATACAACTGGCGCTCACGGTGTGGGTTGATTGCATTCCCCTCGGCATCCCACGCCAGCGGTGCGGTGCTCCGAAATTCGCGATACCGCTCCTCCGCCTCCTTCATTTCCGGGTACACCTTCTCGGTCGCCGACTCGATCAATGTCAGCAATTCGCTTTTGGAGCTGCGGTGCTTTTCGTTATAGAACTGCTGCAACGCGCCACTAAACGCCTTGACCGCGACTTCGCTGAAGGCGGGATCGAGACTGTCAAAGTGCACCAACATCACCAACGACTGAGCCGTTTTTACGTCCGTCACTTCCGGCTCGATTGTGAGCGCATTGTCCTTGATGACCAAATCCGCAAACTCTCCGATCCCATCTGGAAACCGATCCCGGTAGTTCGCCATGTTCGGGTCATTGAACGCCGTCCGGATCACCTCATCCCCGAACAGCTGCGACTCGACGATCTCGATCCCTGGCACCCCACCGCGTAGCTCTCCCGTCATCGCGTCCAAGATCGCAGCGTGGTCGGTCTCGATGATCAGCCGGGTGGTGCTGCGGTAGGTCTCCGGCATCCTGAGATAGATGAGAAACCCGATCACCATACCAAGCAACATCGGCAGGATGACCGCCCACCGGTAACGCCAAACGGCAGCTGCAATGTCGAGATTTTCTCCGCCGTTGAACTGGGCAAGCTCCCCCGCCACCGCGGGCGGGTAGCTTGCGATCGATCCGTTCGTGGGGGGCATTGGCTGTGACTTCATGATCGATTGGTTTTCTTCGCTTGGGCACGGCTCAAAGCCGCAGATACATTGTCATCGTGCGGGAAAGATTGTCCGGTACCTTTCGTGCAAAACACCCCAAGGGCGAGTCCCTCGCAAAAGGTACCAGACACCTTTTTCCCGCTCATTGCTTACAGTCTATTGGGAGAGCTCCAGGAAAAATAGGATTCGGGAGCGTCCCAGGGGGAGCAAACCCCGATGAACTCCGGAAATTCCGGTCGACCGACAGAATCTCCGGCGCTCGGGACAGTCCGACCAACCGCTCCGCGGCACTATCGCCCCGACTCCCCCTGCTGATCCAACTTGCCGAACAACGTCCCCACATCCGCGCTCCAGCCTGGCAAGATGCTCCCGCCGTCGAGCACCCCCCCCTCGGGGACAACCTCCGCCTGAAGGGACGAACGATAGACGGTGACGCTCCGCTGACGCGGATCGACCATCCACAACAACTCGACGCCCGCGTGAAAATACTCCCGACGCTTTCGCGACATTTCACCGTAGGTGTTTGAGACGCTCAGCACCTCGATCGCGAAATTCGGGACCACGTCGGGGATCGGTTCGGTTGGAATCCGCCCGCCAGGCAAACGTTGCCAAGAGACGAAGGCGACGTCGGGACCGCGCACCGTGTCGCCAAACAGGCGGGTCAGCCCGTCGGGCCCTGTCGCAATTCCGAGGGGGTGGCTGTCCAGATAGTTGTTCAACCACTGCAACAGAATCCCCGCCAAAATCGCTTCCGACCAGCCCATCGCCTTCTCCACCAGCGTCCCATCGATAAGCTCGCAAATCTTTCCCTGGACCTCGCGAATACGAACGACGTCAGCGCAGGCCGCCATCCCCGGAGGCGGTTCAACAAGGATCCTCGAAGCCGGAACGTGGCCGAGATCTGCCAGCCGATCTTCCCAGGTACTCGCCTGCGCAGCGCTCATGCTTACTTCGTCGGTGGATGGACGACTCAATCGATCCCACAGTAACACGATGAAACCATTGTAACGGGACGTGAACTGCTCCAGCAGACCTTCGCCTTCCCATTTCCCAACCGTTGCTTACCGCCCGACAGCCACGGCACCGGCAGCCGTCACACCGGCAAAAACGTCCATCATTCGCTCCGCCGCCTTGCCATCCCACAACTCGGGACAACGCCCGACGTCATAGGTTCCAGCCATGACGTGCTGCAATCCATCACGCAGCGCCGCCGCATCGTTGCCGACCAGCGTGCTGCTCCCTTCCTCCACGGTAATCGGCCGTTCCGTGTTCTCCCGCATCGTCAAGCACGGAATCGTTAATGCCGTCGCCTCCTCCTGCAATCCCCCAGAATCGGTGACGATGAGCTTCGCCGAACTGGTCAATGCCAGGAACTCCAGGTACCCCAGTGGCGGCAGCCGCACCAACCCCGGATGCTCGTCGAAAACCTCGTCGAGCCCGAATTCGTTCAGCCGGGCCGCAGTGCGGGGGTGGACCGGAAACACCAACGGCAAATCTCCGCTGATCTCACCAAGCACCTCCAGAACCGCCGCCAACGTTTGCGGATCGTCAACGTTCGACGGCCGATGCAGCGTGACCACGCCGTAACCACCAGCCGTCAAACCCCGTTGCTCCAACAATGGCAGCTTCCGCGCCTTGGCGAGCGAATGCAACAACGTGTCGATCATCAAGTTCCCAACCAGATGAATCCGCTCCGCCGGGTGACCTTCCCGACGCAGCTGATCCATCCCAGCCGGATCCGAAACCAACAAAAGATCCGAGATCGAGTCGGTCACGATGCGGTTGATCTCCTCCGGCATCGAACGATCAAAACTGCGCAACCCCGCCTCCACATGCGCCACCGCGATCTGCAGCTTCGCCGCCGCGATCGCCGCAGCCATTGTCGAATTCACGTCGCCCACGACGACCAACCAATCAAATCGCGCCCCGGGTGATGGACCGGCAGCCAGAACCGGCTCGATCCGTTCTAAAATCCGCGCGGTCTGGACCGCCTGGCTTCCCGAACCGACGTCCAGCGAAATATCGGGGCGCGGGATCTCGAGCTGATCAAAGAATACGTCCGAGAGCGAAGCGTCATAATGCTGGCCCGTATGGATCAACGTACCCTCGAATTGTCCCGACCCGCGAATCGCGCGCAAAAGTGGCGCAATTTTCATGAAGTTGGGGCGAGCCCCCACAACCAACGCTAATTTTGTTGTATTCGTCAAGCGATAAATCCTCTCATTCTCGAACCGGAATTCTCCAGACGTCGCCCCCTGGTCTGCCAGCCGCGGCCCCGCCCCACTCGATCACCAACTCCGCGTCGTTTAAGCACACTCGCGGATAGCATCGCTGGTCCCCCGCTTGGCCATCGCCCCCAGCCTCGATGAGCCAGCCCAGTGGTTGCCTTGGTCCCAACGACGCCGCAACAACCAATGCTGCGTTCCGAATCGATACTCCGAAATCGGGGTGATAGATCGATTCACACAGCAAACCTTTGCCTTCACCAAGCAATCGCACCCGGCGCCCGCCGTGGCCATCGCCCGACGCATCCGCCAATGCCTCCCGGCACTGAACCGAATAAACCTCGGGAACCGAGACGTTTTCATCGCCAGTCTCCCGCGATACCGACTCCAGACCGACCTGAAACTCAGGGGCAAACTGAAGACGGCTCGAAAGCTGATGTCGGCCCTCCCCCTCGAACCAATCAATGATCATCCAAAGCGCATCCGCATACGATGACTCATCAATGATGACTGCCCTGACGGTCTCCGCCACACCGAGACGCCGGTAGGCATCGTGCGCTGCGACACACCATCGAAGCTGCGCATGAGCACCCCGCCGCTTCCACAACACGTGACCGCGATCTCCCATTCGGAACCGCGACCACACGTCGCACTGATCGCGTCCGTCGATCGAAACCGTGTTGTGGCTGAGCGTCGATCGGCATCGCTGCCGGGCCGCGGAGTCCTCGTAATCATACGTGCCTGTGTCGACCAAAAAACGCCGCCCCGAGATCGAGGCCTCCAATCCCAACAAATCGGCGTGCCCATGGGCGGGCAAGTGGTCACAGGCAACGGCACCAGTATCAAAAACAAGACAATCATCGCCGCTGCGCGATCGCCAGACCCAATAATCCTCGTCCGCCTGAGGATTCGCTTCCCCTGCCGGCGCCGCCCCACAAAGCACCTCCGGCGCCGGGGTCTCCCCAATGACCGAGTCGCCAAACAATGGAACCTGACCGTCCGGGTGGATAATGCCTTCTAAAAACTCCGCCATCCTCGCCGCAATCGGACCGGCACTGGAAACGCCGTCGGCCCATTCTTCCGCTTCCGCAATCTCAATCACGGCCAGCAGCATTAGCGCATGGTAGGTCGGTGTTCGCTCAAAATGTTCCCCGGTTGGCAGCACCTGACGCTGCAACTCGCGATGCGTCCAACGCCGCAACCGCTGGCGCGGGAGCCGAAAATCTCCTTCGACAACCGCCTCCGCGATCGTCAAGGTGCGAAGATTCTCCAGGAGATGATTTCCCCCCAAATCCCACTCCAAATGGCTCGCGAGCCAATCGATCTGCCCAGCCAGACTCTGCCAAAACGCTCCGCCGAGGTCCTTCGGGATGTCGGACCGCGCCGCCAGCATCAACCATTGAGGAACCCGCTGGGAGATACAAAACGGATGCCAGGCATCCGGATCGGCGTGCGGGCTCTGGTGCCGAGGTTCGCGCAACCAATCCCCTATCAGGGACCAGGCTGCGTCGATCGAAACCTGAGACGCGAGCTCCAGAAGAGACTCGTGATAATGAAGATGGAACCGCCACAGTCGCGGGGCGTCCGGTTGCCAATCGATCGACAGCCGCTCTCGGTCCCGACCGGTTCGCAGGTCGCGGCAATCGTTCAGAAAGCGGAACCGTCCCGCCGCCATCGCCTGCAGCGACGCCGCGTCCTGACGCTCAGGCCACAACGATTCACGGCGGGCCGCCATCGCTCGCAGCAACGGCTTGGCCCCGGCGCGCAGCCCGCGGCCCGAAACAGGGAATACGTAACGGCGCCGAAAACGGCCCGCGATCCTGGACTCCGCCTGCCGGTACGCTCGCCAAGCAAACTGCGATGGCTGATGATAGCGAGCCAACGCCATGGCGCGACGCACCTTGGACATCACGACTTTTCGTGCATCGCGATCGGGATAACGCTCCCCAAGGTTTCGCTATCCCGCTCCCCGGCCACCGTTGCCAGGATCGAACATAACTCTCCTGCGAGCCGATCCCGGTCATAATGCGCGACCACATACCGCCGAGCCGACCGACCCGCCTCCCGCATCCATACCGGCGAATCCGCCATCTCCGTCACCACGCGGACTAGGTCGTGCGCGTCATCCGGCTCCATCGGCAAACCACCACCGGCCGACGTCACGATGTCCCGCGCCGGACCCTTCACACCCATGATGATCGGCCGCTCCATCGCCATGGACTCAAAAATCTTGGAAGGGATCACGGTACCAAATAGTTCTGTCCCCTTGAGATGCACCAAACAGCAACTGGAACTCGCCAGTACCGCCGGCACTTGAGTTCTCGGCATTCGGCCGGTAAACCGAACCAAGGCGCCGACCCCTTCTCGCTCCGCCTGCGCTTCCAGGGCACGGCGATTCGCACCGTCACCGACCAACAAGAACGCGATGTCGTCCCGACCTCGATCGAGCAACTCGCGGGCGGCTGCGATCACCACGTCCAACCCGTGTGCCATCCCGATGGTGCCCACGTAGCTGCAAACAAACTTTCCTTCCAAGCCGTGTTGCCGCAGGAATCGCCGGTCGGCCGACTGCGGTGGAAAGCTAGCCGCATCGATCCCATTGGTGATTACGGAGATCTTCCCCGCAGCCGCCGGGAACTTGGCCGTGATCTTGTCACGGTAACCCGTTCCCACAGCCACAATGTGGTCGGCTGCCAGGTACATCCGCCGCTCGAGCCACTCCAGGAACTGGATGATCGGACCCCGCCGCATCGCTCCGACGGCCGCGATCGACTCGGGCCAGATGTCCCGGATCTCCAGGACGAGCGGACAGCGTTTGAACCGCGCTACCCAAATCCCGGCCCAGCCACAAAAGAACTGGGGCGAGGTCGCGATCACGATGTCGGGGCGCGACAGCGTCCGTGAGACCCACAGCGAACTCAGAAAGTAACTCAGAAAGTTGATGATCCGCCGCAGCGTCCCGGCATTCGGGGCGACGTACGTCCAGACCCGCACCACACGGATGCCATCGATCTCCTCGACCTGCCGGCGGCAACGATTCTGGTAGCCGTCGAAAACAACACCATCAGGACAATTCGGCGCGCAAGTGACCACGGTCACCTCATGTCCCGCCTGAACCCAACGACGACAATGCTCGAACGTCCGCGTCGCCGGAGCGTTGACTTCGGGAGGAAAGTAATGAGAAAAGAAAACGATTTTCATAATGGTTGCAATCTCGGAGATCTCGGTGGCGTAACCAACGGACCAAACCCATCCGACCCCCAGGCCTCCCTACACCGCCGCCTGCAGATCAATCGCGACCTTCGACACTTCGAACAATTCCTCAGCCGCGATCGGCCGGGCTCCCCCGTTCCGCAGCACATCGATAAACGCCGCCAATTCGGCCGCATGCCCCTTGTCCTGTTTCCGCGTCTTCAACTTCCGTTTGCCGCCGATCTCGCGCGACACCCGAAAATTCTCACACACACAAACCTTTCCACCCGCGAAGACTTCGACACGTTCTTTCGGAAAATCTTTGCTGCCGTTGGCCAGGTAATGGATCGTTGCGATCGACCCGTCGTTGAAACTCAGTTGAATCGCGACACAATCCCCCAACCGGCCCTCCCCTCCCCGCATCGAATGGATGTTCGCATCCACGATCGGTGCATCGGCAAGGAACCGAGCCAGGTCGATAAAGTGGCACGCCTCGCCGACGATCCGTCCGCCGCCGACCTCGCGGTCCTGGGTCCAGTGTCCCGCAGGGATCATCCCGGCGTTGACCGTCATCACAATCGCCTTACTACCAGGACTCGAACGAAGCCACTGCTTGATTGCAACCATGTGCGGTGAAAACCGGCGGTTGAAGCCAACCATCAACAGCGGCTCCGGATGCTGGGCCGAGCATTCCATGACACACACCAGCTCATCGATGGACATCGCCAGCGGCTTTTCAACAAACACATGCTTGCCAGCGGCCAAGGCATCGCAAACCATTTTGGCGTGCAGGTGATGCGGGGTGGTGATGAAGACCGCATCGACGCGGGAATCCGCCAGAACATCGGCGGCATCGCTCGCGGCGTGTTGGAAGCCAAATTTCCTTTGGGCGTAGGCGGCCGACACCCCGCTGCCGCTGACCACACATTGTTTGACAACCCCATCGATGGGCAGCAGCGGCATCAGCATCCGCGTTGAGAACCCCCCCGCCCCGATGAACGCACACGACAGCGCCCGCCCCACACCCACGACCTTCGCCGAACACTCGCCACTCCCTGCCGCCGAACTCGCCGAGAGCTCTGACTTCTCCCCCATCGCCGAACCATCGCCCAAACCGTCACCACCTCCGGCAACGACTCCTCCATATTCCAACAAAATCCCCATCGCCCCCGACTCCCCGACCGCCTGATACGCTTTCAGGGCATCATCAAAGAGGAACCGATGGGTGACCAGCGGATCGACGTCGATTTTCCCCTCGGCCATCAGCTGCAGCACCGCCTGAAAATTTCGCTGTTCCGTCCAGCGCACGAAGCCGATCGGGTAATCCAAGCCCCGCTGTTCGTAGTTCTCGTCGTACCGCCCCGGCCCATACGAGCACGACACCTGGAACGACAGCTCCTTCTCATAGAAATCGGCCCGCTGCAAACTCAGCCCCACGACGCCGACCAGCACGATCCGTCCTCGCTGCCGGCACATCGTTGCCGATTGATGGATCAGTGTGTCACTTTTGGTCGACGCTGTGACCAGCACGGCATCGACGCCGACACCGCCAGTCCACTGGTCAGCAACCGACACCGGATCCTGGCCAGCTGCGAGATCACAAACGTCGGCCCCGAACTGCCGCGCCAGCTGCAATTTTTTCGAATCAAAATCGACCCCCAGCACCTGACATCCATGGGCGCGCAAGATCTGCACCGCCAGCAGCCCGATCAAACCGAGCCCACTGACAACGACCTTTTCCCCCAAGGTCGGCTGGATCAACCGCACGCCCTGCAGCGCGATCGCAGCGACGACGGTGAACGCCGCCTGTTGATCACTGACCAATTCCGGAACTTTGGCCGTCAGCTTCTCTGGTATAACGACCTGCTCGGCATGGGGGCCGTTGCTAACGACGCGGCTGCCGGGCGCGAGGCCACTCGCCGGATCAGCCTCAATCACCTGGCCGACGTTGCAGTACCCCAACGGGATTGGAGTATCGAGTTTCGCCTTGACCGCCTCGAAAGTGGTCCACAGCCCATCGGTTTTGATCTTTTGCAGGACCTGCTTGACCTTATCCGGCTGAGAGCGTGCCTTGGCGATCAGCCCTCCCTTGCCGAAGTCAATCAGCATCTTCTCGGTACCCAAGGAGACCAAAGAGATCGACGTTCTCACCGCCACACCCCGAGCCCCACGCCGAGGCACCGGCACCTCGGCCAACAACGTCTCCCCGCTACCGAGATTCTGCAGGACTTGCTTCATCAAACTGTTCGCTCGTTTCCCACGACCCGTAGCCACGCACAGCAGTACGGTCTGTCGCGACGCGCCATCCACACTTTCAACAACGCTCCCGATCCGTATGTACCCCAAGAACTCTAGCGACTCGAGGCCAAACATTCTTAACGTCGTACCGCTCCATTTCCTTCAGGTTATTAGTCGCCATCTTACATCGCAGATGCGGCGATTCGATGAGCTTAATCAAACCCTTACAAATAGCGTCAACTGAACCCGGCTCAATAATTACTCCGTTAACGCCATCGCAAACCACTTCTGAATTGCTCGCCACATCCGTTGTCACGACGGGTAACCCACATGCCATGGCTTGCAGCAATGCATTAGACATCCCCTCAGAGAACGTCGGAAACACAAACACGTCAGAACCCCGCAACAACTCAACGACCTCATCATTCTTGACCCATCCGCGAAAATCGACCATAGACCCGATGCCCAAATCACGCGATTGCGACACGAGTTCGCCATAAAGCTCCCCCCCGCCACACATCGTCAAGTGCACATTTTTTCCAGCGTCAGACAACTTCCGCAGTGCAGGGAGCAGAAACTGGACACCTTTATTCGCGTGCAACCACCCCACATAGATCAGTCGGACGACATCGCTTTCCTCGACGCATTTATCCTTCTTTTCACCACGTTTGGGTGCACCATACCGGCTGTTGTCGATCCAGTTGTGTACGACTGCAACCGAACTTGAAGAAAAACCAAAAAGACGCCTGATTTCGCTTGCGGCGAATTCAGTTTGGCAAACGACCGTGTCACAAGCGCCGCAAACCAGACGTACCCAAGCCGCATATGCCCGCGAACACCGTCTTGGCACTCGGGGCTGCGCGCGAAAACTCAATACTACACGTTTTCGAGAAACTTTACCTAAAACACAAACCAATCCCTTTTCGCAAATGCTTAGTGGTGCAAATCCAGAAAATACTAATACCACGTCGACCCGAGAAAAAACCAAGTGCCCCGTGCATTTGAACAATCGTATTGCGGCGTCAAAGGCGCGCACGACAATATACGGCGGCGGAAGGGAACGCTGCGTTGAATCCACCAGTATCCATTCCACTTCCTCGGAAATCGGGCTAGCTACCAGCGATCGACAAGCATATACCTGCCCCCCCTCGGTCCCGTCTTTTCCAACAGAGAATCCGCCCAAAAACAAGATCTTTTGCTTTCCCATAATACCCAACCGTCGCGGCGGAACCGCAAGTGTAACACCACGCTCCCCTCGCACGCACCGCCGAACTCTCAACGCACGATCTCGCTCAACATCTCGTCAAACGCATCCCCGAAGCTGTCAATTCCTAGCATACTCTCCGCTCGCGCGCGATTTTGGAAACCAATCTGATCTCGCCGGCAATCGGTCATTTTTCGCAGGTGATCAATCTTCGCAGCAATGTCCTCGGGACTCGTCGGGTCGAACAACAACTCAGCAGACCCCAACAGCCCTGGAATTTCGCTCACATGACTCGCTAGTACAGGCAAGCCAGACGCCATTGCCTCGCAGACGAAATTAGGGCACCCTTCGATCACCGACGGCAGACAGGCCGCGTCATACTGCGCGAACAGACCGTTCAACCCCGCGACCGGCCCCTGCAATCGCAGACACCCCTGAAGCTCAAATCGATGAACCAATTCCACTGCTTGTTCATAGTACCGCGAGGGAACGGAAGACCCGTTTTCCATCAAACGCCGTGATCCGAACCAATCGACCTCAACCGCCCCAGGATGGGCCCGATTCACTATGTCCATCGCGCGAATGAACTGCAAAACATTCTTCTCTTTGCGAACGCTCGCACCTACCAACAGCGATAACGCTGTTAGCTTTGCGTTGCGAGGGCGGGGTTTGAACTCGTCGAGATCGATACAGTTGCGTACGACCCTGAGTTTGGGAACCAAGCAATGAAACCGTTCAGCAATGAAAGCGGCCTGCGTCCCGGAATTGCAGACCACGCGATCAGCGTATCTGTACGCGTTGAACCGCATTTTATATCGCAGTGGCGACTCGCCATAACTTAAACTCCGCTCTGAAACGATGATCGGAATTCGCCTGCCCCCAAGCGAACTAAACAGTCCGATCCAATTCGGGGTTCTCAAAAACGAGATGATACAATCCGGTGCCCTTCCGCGTATGACTTTCCGTATCGACATCAGCCTACCGAATTTGCTCGACGATTGAACAACGACAGGCGTAACACCGGTGGATATCACGTCAGGAAGAAAATGGTTTCGCTCGTAGTATGTCACCAGACGCACGCTATGCCCGCGATCGACAAGCGCCCTGACCAGTAACGACATTTGCCGCTGAGCCCCGCCGGATCCCAAGCTATCGATAAGACAAAGAATATCCATCACGAAAAACGGCGTCCCAAAAGTGCACCGTTGCCTACACTCAACAATCCAATCGCAACGCCCATCAAAACGTTGAACGGGCGGAAAATTAGAACATAATGCGACACCATGCTATGACAGACAAGCGCGAGAAACAGTAACAAACAAAACTGCTTGATTACTGGGTCAACGCAACGCCACGACTTCAAGGCAAAAACGTACAACCAAGCCACGTAGAAAACAAAGCCTATTAGCCCGACTTCCCCCAGAATGAGGATATGGGTATTGTGAGATCCCTGGCCATACACGCCCATCGTTCGCATCACACCGAACCCATGGCCAGTAAACGGACTCTTTTGCCACAGATGCAGCCCGTGCTGGATCGCTCGGTCCCGGGAACCAAGATCCCTGCTGTCAAGTTCTTCCGACCGTCCAATTCTTTCAATGCTTTCGAGTCTTCTGCGCTGCTCCTCTTTCCATTCGAAGTGCTGATACCCTCCAAAGAAAAACCAAAACGCGATCGCAAGCAATGTTCCGCCTACGAACCATTTCCCAATACCTCGCCCTGAACGGCGCAACTCGTATATCTGGTTCGCAAATAAAATCCCGGCGAACGTGAGCATGGCGCTTCTAGAAAACGTCAGCGTCACAGCTATGGCTAATACGATCTTCGCAAACGTATATATCGCCGTCCAGCGTGGGTGATTCTCGTGTAGCCTGCTTAGGGCAAGGACACATGTTAATGCATAGACCGCGGAGAAGCCCGCCTCGTTTGCATTCATGAAAAATCCCTGCCATCGCCCTGACCTTAGAACAACCCTAGCATCGTCCAGATTGACGTATACAAAGGTTAGAAATGGGCTTAAAAATATGGTGCAAGCACCAGCGAACGCAATCGCGGACAAGTAAAACAGAAGCATCGACAGTGACGTGCGTAGCACGAGAACCCGCGTCGCAGCAGCCGCAACCACGACTATAAATGCTGACGCAGCGTGACGGACGATCAACGGGGGATCCCATATGGCGACGGTTCCCAGGAATAAATAGATTGCCATGAAGGCAAGGAATGCTCGTCCCGGCGCCCCCAACGCGCGCCCCACGGAATTCCGGCACTGAACTCCCAAAAGGCACCCAGCGGCTAAGATGACGCCAGAAAGCATTCGATCCCGGCCCAAAGCCGTTCCAAAAACACCATTCAAATTCCACAGGCAGGTCGCGCAGAACAACGCAAATAGCGCATACAACCACGCCGCGCGATCTGGCGCCGCGTTATGCCGCGCACGGCTGGCACCTTGAGACGTGGGAATCATCGTGTTGATTGTAGACATTTAAAATTGACCATGCTCACCTTCCCCAAACCGCGATTTCGTAGCAGCTCCACCGCGGCGCCCAACCGATCCGATCCGATCCAATGGAGGTAATGCGCCTTCAGTCACGCGCACGAAGTCTCGACGCAATCGTTCGCAGCAGCGGCCGTGGCGAGAAACCTGTCGGGATGTAGCAGTATTTATATGCTTTATAGATACGGTAAATCGTTGTCTTCGTGGGCATGCGCTTCACGGGAAGCGCGCTTTCGCGCAATTGCTCATATGCGCCCGGCAAGATGTCCGAGCAGAAATCGTTTCGGAACTTGGATTCGATCCATTCTCCGTATTGCTCCCGGGCACCCGCGGTGCCGACGATGGATGTACATCGCAACAGCGAGGAATGTATTTCGCAATTGGAGAATCCCATTCTCCCGGAAAAGTTGCTCTCAAATGCATCATCGTATGATTTTTGGTCAACGAACATCGGAAGGGCGCTTCCCTGCACGGGGCAGAACATTAGCTTGCGCACAGATGCGGCCTCCATGAACCCGCGCCCAGTCCCCAGCACGAATGTCGCCGCATCTAATAGCTCCGCTGCGTTCGCTGTAAATTGAGGCTCGTTGAAAAACAGGGTATGCGGGTATATATCGAGCGTGGCCTGGCGCAATTGTTGCAGCCGCGCCGCCGTGTTTGCCTTTCCGATGACAACATAATGCAAATCCGTCGTTCGCGCCAATTCGCGAGCAAGCCGGGCACCCTGCAGAACGGTATAGTCGTAGGTTCCGTCGATCCGACAAATGCGCATCAGAATTGAATTGGGGCATTGCTTCTTTATGTGCGCTACGCCCGCGGCGTCCGTGATCACGCGAGCAGCGCGGTTCGGATAGTAGGCAACATTGGGCACACCTGCATCCCGGTAATATCGCAGGTTTTCGCGCGAGTACACGACGAGATTCGTTGCGTGCGCATAATGCGGTGAATTAAATCCTCCGCATTTGGTCACGATGAATGGTGTATCGTTGCTCGATTCGAGCGCTAGGTAAGGGAAGATATCACTGTGCTGACCCATGCACGAAACCAAGTCAATGTTCGCGAATCGAAAAAAATCTCGGAGGCAAACTGGAGTAGTGTAAGCCGACGCAAATGACATCGGTATGTGCACGAAACTTGCGCCGGCATCTTCGATTGTCTTTTTCACCAGAGACGGAAAAAAATTGCCTTGCTCCACAACAAATACATTGTGCTTTTTCGCAAGCGCGCATGCCGTTTCCGCCAAACTCCGGACGTGCCCCCCTCCAACGCCAGTTGACCGGCGGCGCGACAGCATACTCATTAGCGCAATGTTCATGGTTTTGGATGCCCGTCGTCGTGACTCTATGGAAACCGTCGTGAATCTATGGAAGCATTGGGTTTCTCAAACTCCGGCAGTGAAACGGGCAACTTGTTACCACAGATTCGCTGGGAATGCGATCACTCCGCCGGTTCGCAAGAGGCGAGACATATCGCCCCTGCGTAACACGTTTTCAAGTGTTTCCGGCGGCCAGCCGGAACCGCCGGAACAGCGCGGCGAAATCCGCGCGGCGGATAGTGACCAATTGGGCCAGGGTGCTGCCTATCGCGGCTGCATAGATCGGCACGGTGCATAGTCCGGCAAGCGAGTAGCTTGCCGTTGACGCAATCGCGGCTCCATTCGCACCGTACGCCGGAATGAGCGCTATATTGAGTGCGATGTTAACGAGCAGTGCCGGTAGCGTTGCGTACATTGAAAGCCACGGTTTCCCACGTCCGGCGAGGTCCACGTGAGCCACCTTGAGTGTGGTCAACAAGACAACTCCGGGCAGAAGGATCCATACCGTTTGTACGCTCCCTAGGAACGCATCGCCGAACGCAAGGGATATTAGTGGCTGTGCAATCACTGCCAGCAATATTGCGAGGATTGCGACCGCCAGCACGGACAAACGCATTAGCTGGCACACCTTCTTGGAGAACGCGTTGCTGTCAGATGCAGTGGCACTGCGGGCAAGGACGATGGTGCTGAAGAGCATGGGTACGTGCCATAAGTACTCCGTCACGTGGGCGCCCTTGGTGTAGATTCCTAATTCATAGGGGGTCGAAAGACGATCGAGCAGAATGACGTCGAGCTTGTAGTTGAGATTTAGGAGTAGCAGGGCAAGGGCGTAAACGGACCCGAGCGAAAGCATTGCTTTCAGGAGACGCCAGTTGATTCGCCGCGTGATCGATGCGGTAAAGCGATGCTGTCGCAACAAAATACAGGTCATGATGGAGGGGCCGAAAACAGCGGCTGCCATCGCGCCGTGAATTCCCAGTTCGATCCAGATGACAAATGCAATGGTCAATACAAGAACGAAGAAATGCGGTATCCAGTTTATGCGATTGAACTGCTTGATTTTGTTTTGGCCGAGGAATATGCCTGTGTTGTACGTATTGAATAACGCGAAGGGAATGGGCGCGACTGCCAGACAAGTGAGCCACAGATTCTCGCCTGCGGTACTTGCATAGCGAACTAGCAGGTAACTTGCAGTCAAGCTTGCAACCGTGGATAGCAACCAGAGCTGCACAATGGCTTGCTTGATTTGCTCCAGCGCGTAGCGCCCACTTCCCACAAAATAGGTTGTTGCTTGCCGAACCCCGAGAGAGCCGACGGACATGAACAGGGAAGGGTAAATCGCGAGCCCAGCAATCAAGCCGTTGTTTTCGGGGCCAAGCCAGCGTGCGATAATGATGGCCTTTGCAAGGCCTAACGCAATGATCAGGAACTTGCTCACGCCAACGCTTAGCGTATCCCGCGCGAAACTGGCCATGGTGTCGTTTACGAGTTCCGTTGTGGGGAGCGCGGGTTAGCGTCATCTTCGTCTAAACATGGTCATCGACGCGGGCGCCGAGTTTGCGAAGTTTCTCGCTGAACTGTGAGTAGCCGCGGGCGATTTGCCAAGCATCATGTATGTGGGTCGGCCCCTCTGCGACCAGGCCTGCCAGCGAAAGTCCCGCCCCGGCTCGGAGGTCCAATGCCTGGACCGCCGTCCCCTTGAGCGGCGTTCCGCCGTGAACGCGAAGCACGTTTCCTTCCACGTTGTACCGGAGTCCCATTTTCGCGAGTTCTTCTGCGTATGCGTATCGCCCTGGGAAACGCAGGTCGATGAATCGGGATTCGCCTTGGGCACACGCGCCATACACCGCCAGCAACGGCTGCATGTCGGAGTTGATCCCGGGGTATGGTCCGGTGCTCAGTTCAAGCGGATAGCACCGTCCACCACGCACGACGAGCGACGTTTCGCCGCGAAAAAGCTTTGCTCCGCTCTCTCGGAGGTAGATCAACGGAAGTTCCAGATGGTCGAACGGGAAATCGTGAATTTCGATCTCCCCTTTCGTGATTACTGCCGCGATGACCCAGGTGAGGGCTTCGACATTATCGGGGATGACTCGGTGTTGTGCTCCGGAGAGCCCTGACTTGCCAATTACCTCAACATGCTCCTGGCCGTGAACGTGTATTTCAGCCCCCATCTTTCGAAGTAATGCGATCAGGTCAAGTATTTCCGGCCGAATGTGCGGATTCCAAATTCGAGTTCTGCCCTCCGCAAGTGTCGCAGCCAGGATCGCGTTTTCGGTAGCGCCCGTTGACCGGAGCGGCAACTCGATATCGCATCCGGTTAACCCATTCGGAGCCTGCGCGATAAGATTGTCTCCGTCGTCCCGTAGTTGCGCTCCCAGACGTTCGAGGACCATGATGTGAATATCATAAGCCCTGCCGGATTTGCCTGATCCGAGCGGGCACCCGCCCGGATGTGGCACTTGGCCGCTGCCCGTTCGGGCGACTAGCGCCCCCAGAATAAGCAACGAGGTGCGAATGGAACGGTCCTCCCAGACCAATGCCTCCGGAGGAGCATGCTGTTCACGGATCGTTATTTGGTTGCTTGAAACATCGCAATACTTACCCAGCCTCTCGAGCATCCTGACGTGAATTTGTGCGTCCAGTATCTGTTCGGGAAAATTCGAAAGTGAAACCTCTTCTGAAGTGAGTAGACTCCCGGCGAGCAGCGCTAGAGTTGAGTTCTTGGCACCACCGGTAGTCACTTCCCCATACAGTTTTGATGGAAATACCGTGATTACATCCGGCTTTCTTTTGAGCGGCAATGGGAGAGTCGTGGCAGGCTCACTAACACGCGGGACCGATTCACGCATAATGTTGTCCATCAGCAACGAACTTGGCAAAGAGAATCATATTTCACGATTATGCAGTAAATGCACATTGATCGGTTGGCAGGTGGATGTTTGAGGCTTGACTTCGTGCGCTGGCCTCACACTGCCTTGTTCATCTACGAATCGCACTTCGCATTTCATGTCATGGTTCAGCAACGTGCCGACGCAATCGCGTATGATGTGAATCAGATGAAGAATATCCGAAGAGTTCGCATTCCCCGTATTGACGATAAAGTTGGCGTGGAGTGGTGATATTTGTGCTCCACCGTATGTCATCCCTTTTAGCCCGCATTTTTCAATCACGGCTCCCGGAGGGCCGTGCTCGGCGTAGATCGCCGGGTTGCTGACGAAGACCGAGCCGCAGTTGGGTAGTTTTCTAGGGAATTTCTTGTCGCGTTCTCGGAGGATTGTGAGCATCTCCCGACATGTTTCGTGGCGCTCTCGCGGGGTGAATTGGAAGTTTACCTCCAGCACGATCAATCGGTCACGCTGGATTCGAGAACTCCGGTAACGGAAGTCGCAAGCCGGTTGGTCGAGTTCGGTGATCGCGCCCGATGGCGTGGCACAGGTGACCGAGGTGATGTTTTCGCCAATTCCCTTTCGCTTGCTGCCACCGTTCATGCAGACCAACCCCCCCAACGTGCCCGGGATGCCGATGGTGTGCTCAATGCCGCTGAGACCGCAGCGGCCAACCCAGGACGCAAACTGCGGAACCCAAATGCCCGCTTGAGCCCAAACCTCAGCGCCACGAAACGTCATCGCGGTCATCCGCTCAGCGATCCGGATCACGACAGCGCGGATGCCCGCATCGCAAACCAGGAGGTTGGTCGTATGCCCGATAGCCAGCCAGGGAATTCCGGCAGCGTTCAAGCAACGGATGACCCGCGCGGTCTCCTCGGCCGAACTCGGCTCGACGATCACGTCGGCCGGCCCACCAACCCGCCAACGCGTCAGCTCATGCATCGGCACGTCCCGGCGGATAGCGCCGTCCGCTGGGCAGATTCGCGAAAGTTCGGTGAGGAGGGAAGGGGAGATCAAGGGAGGGCAGTCGTCAGTTGGCTGTGGGCTCGGTGAGCGGATGAGCGGTGGGGGTATCAATTGCTTTGCTCGGTGAACTCAGTCTCAAACTATAGCTGCTTCTTTTCCTGAATCTCGGAATCCGCTTCGATACTGAAATTGATTCATGAAATCGATGATTTGGTTGGATGTTTTGGTTCTAGCGACTACCGGTGGCCCGCGATTTCTCCAACGCGGCGATCTCGGAAAGGAATGCGTCGAAGCGGGCATGCTGGTCGGGGAGCACGTGCTTGCCTTCTCGAGCTAAATCTCGCGCCCGGTTGAGCTCCTCGTGGGCGATCAGCTTGCGGATCAGGTCCAGCCGCCGCTGGGCGTTGCTCGGTGACAGCTTCACCGCCTCGGCGTGGTGCTCGAACGCTTGCTCCAACCGATCGAGTCGGTAACAGATGTCGGCTTTCAATTGATGGCAATCAGCCAGTTCTTTCAGGGTGCGGTTCTCCCCACAGTCAATCGCCTCCACCACGCTTGCCATGACCTGCTCGTTGGCCGACGCTTGGCTCAGTTCAAAGCGGCCGGCCAGTTGATAGACCTGTTCGGTCTCGGGGTAAACCTGCCAGGGTTCAATACCGGCGGTCTGCCGCAACAGCCCGGCGACACGGCTCGTGTAGCTGGGGGACAGCAGCAGCGCCTGGCGCCAAGTCTGCGCTGCCAGTTCCAACTCCCCGCGGGCGGCGGCCATGGTGCCCACCTGGACCAGCCGCGATGACGAGTTGCGGTAGACACGCTGCAACTGTTCCAGCGCCAGCCGGGATCGCTGCGGATCACAGTGGACGAAATCAAGCTCGATCTGCATCGGGCGGACCGCAGGATGCAAGGGAAGTCCCACCAAGCTTCGGCTGGCGAACTTCAAGGCTTGCCCGTAGGCAAACGGGTCCTGTCCACAATCGTCCGGAAGCGGTTTGCTGGCTTCGTTCAGCCGCTGCTTCGCCCGTGCTGCCGGCCCCGTTCGGCGATAATTCTCGGCGAACTCGTGATCCGTGCGGGGATTGCTCGCATAGGTTTCCGCCAGCCGTGCCCGTTGGTACGCGACGTCGGCGAGCCGGTGGTAAAACTGCGGCCGCGGGGAGTCCGCGAGTTGGTCCTCGAGCTGGGCTTCCCACTCGGCGAGGAGTTCGCGGTCGGCCTTGATCGATTCCCACTGAGCGTCGAATTCGCGGCAAACCCGTTCGGTCCAGGCGTCGCCGTGGAGGACCGGCAGCGGCAAAATCGCGGCCAGGGTCGCACCGATCGCCGGTAAGTAACGCACCCACGGCTTGGCCCGCTCCGGGATTTCCATCGGGAAACGAAATCGCCGGGTAAGAGACGTGGCGGACGCGTGACCGTCGCTACCGCTTTCGATCGGCTCCCTGCCAACCGCCCCGGGGCCTTCCGCATCCTTTTCAAGCTCTGCCGCCGCGGCAACCCCAACCGCTTCATCGCGGGCAACAATCGCCGCGAACAGGATCGCGACAGCAATCAGGTTGGCGGGGACGATCAGGCCAAAGTCGAAACACTGCGAGGCGATGATCGCGCCGATTGCGTACCAGCCGGTAATCCGAAGCCCCTGATCAATCGGATCGGGGGACTCGGACAATCGGCCCAGCGACCGGATGACCAACAACAGCACCGAGAGAGCCAGCAGCACGCCGACGACCCCCTGTTCCACCAGCAATTCCAGCCACAGATTGTCCGCGTGATGGTACCACTGTCCTGACGTCGTCTGCTGGTGCGGCAGGTACGCGTAACCGTAGGTTGCGAGCCCGGAACCGGCCGGCAGGTGTGCCATCGCTGTTCGCCAGCCGTCGGGCCAATGGTCCAGCCGCCCATTGCGTAACAAGGTCGATTCATTCGTGTCCGAAATGAATTCCAGCCGCCGAATCGACTCCATACTCAAATTCGTGGGGACGAGCAGGACCGCGGCGCAGACCGCAAGCACGCCGATCACCACCGGCAAACTGACCAATCCACGCCGCCGACGCACCCATCCCAGCGCCAACATCATGCCAATCACGGCCGCCACGACGCCGCCCCGCGAGCCTTCGACCAACAACCCGCCGACGCAGATAACCAGGCTGATGGTGCCGATCATCGATTCGCGGTCGCTGATCAGGGCAAACAGATCGTTGAGTTCAAACGATTCGTCGTCGACCTCGGTGCCGGTCAATGCCGTCAGCCGCCACGAAAGGATCCCCAGCGCGGCAGCGACCCCCAAGTTCAACAGCAAGGCCGCATTGTTGCGGTTGATGAATGTGCCGAACCGGGGTCCCGACGACTCCTGCCCCAACATGGCGTTGAGGAATTTCGCGTCGAGCAGCCCGACAACCCCCAGTACCGCGTGCGCCGCGGCGCCGATGGCGATCGCCGACAAGAGCCAGACGATTTTGCTCCGCGTCTGAGCGACACTCGCCGCTGCCCAGGTGACCCCGCAGAGCACCAAGATCATGGCAGCAACGTGGCGCGAATCGTAGGTAGCGAGTGAGATCGAGAACCAACTCAGGCGGTCTGATTCACCCAGAAATGGTTGGATCCAAGCCGTGTAGGCTTC
>CAYWXT010000010.1:0-4903 GCA_964462125.1 uncultured Pirellulaceae bacterium
TGCCGAGCCGTCGACGACTGAGACCGTGCCCCCGGCGGAACCTGAGCTGGCGGAGATGATCGTCAGGGATTCGTCCTCGTCGTGACTGTCGTTGGCCAATACATCGAGTTCCGTCGCATTGCTGTCCTGGTCGACCCTAAAGCTGTCGTCGTTCGCGGAAACCGGCCCGATGTAACCGTCGACCACTGAGCCGGCAATCGAATACGATCCGAGGCTGCCGTAGTCGCTGTAACCGTCACTGAGCGGGTCCCCTTCGCCGATGCCGGTGACCTCCACGAAGTATTGCCCGGCGGCGAGGGTGGCCGAAAGGCTCGCCGACAGACTGCCGATGGGGTTGGAGTGAACCAGCAGTGTCCCGACGGCGTCGTACAGCGATGCGGCGATATCGAGATTCGGCCCCCGCGGGGCGGGCAGGAAGTCGAGGTCCACGGTTCCGTCGTCGGTCAGGAAGCTGAACACATCGGTGTCGTCGTTGCGTTCGATGATCCCCGAGTCCACTACGGTCCCTTGATCGACGGTCAGCTCACTGGCCGAGTCGACGTCATCCCCGTGGTCATCGGCACGGTAGCCGAAGCCATTTTGGCCCGTGATGATCGCCAGGTCGTCTTCGGTGTTGCTGGCATCGGCATACTCACCACGGCTCCATTGGGTGAGCGCCTCGTAATAGCCCACGCCCATGATCGGGGCCCAACCGGTCTCACCGCTGCCGTGCCCGGTGTAGTACTCCTCTGACGGCGATGTCCGTCCGTCGTGATTCAATCCCAACGCGTGTCCCGCTTCGTGGCTGATCGCTTCAGCGGTGTATTTTTCATGGCCATCGCCAAGGTTGTCTTCGAAGACGAACACCGGCGTGTCGCTGCTCCAGTTGAACGAGTCGAGGTAAGCGACCCCGCCGGAACTTTGGGAGAACCATGCCCCGTCGCCGCCGACTACCACGCGGACTCCCCATTCAGTGTCATCCGTTCCGTCTTTGTTCAGCGCATCGAGCGCCGGTGCTTCGGTCGTGACGTTGACATCGAAGGGAACGTAGTCCTCCGCCACCCGATGCCAGATCGCTTGGATGCGGGACAGTTCAGAGTCGTCAAAGGAGGAGTCGCCGGTGAAGCTGTAGGCGGGAGTGACGATGTCCTCGCCGCCGGTGAATTGGCTATTCCAGATCGTCTCCGAGGTGACATGTCCCTCGAAGTCGAGATAGATCGTGTGCGCCGCCCCCGGATTGCTGTGCAATTGGAACGTATCGGCGAGCGTCAAGTCATCGCCGAGCGTGGCCGCTTGGTATTCGGCCGTGTCGGCTTCGAGCCCCTCGACCGGTTTGGGCAGCACATGAAGCGTATTCCCATCGGCGTCGTGGTGATATCCGACTTCATGGTGGTCGTGGTCGTGGTCGTGGTCGCCCGGTTCATGAAGGTCCGCCTCGACGTCCATCAATGAGACGCCGCTGAGGACCCTTCGTGTCTCCAAGGCTTCGATGGGGAGAATACGCCGCATGATCCGGCGTCGTTGAGTACGTAGACGAATCAGAGCCTTTCGTCGCATGGACTGGTTCCCGTCAGTTTAGAAAAAGTGGCATCGCGAAATGACGAGCGCGCCGCACCATCACGTTGCGTTCTCCCTTCGGCGGTCTGGCGATCCGCGGGGGCGGACCCATGACTTTGCGTCCCGGGGTTACCCCCGGTTTGCCTTTATCGGTGGAGATAAAGTGATGGGAATTGGGAACAGCAAGAAGTTGCGGTGAGGCGGCATCGGAACCCTACGCCTCAACGGCCCGATCGGCAAATCGAACGCCGCAATTCCCGAGGGGGAAGCGTGCAAGCCGTGCCCGCGGCGTCGTGTTAGGATGTTGACCGCACAAAACCGGACACGCCAAGTTTCCGTCATGACGCCCCCCAGAGAGATTTCCCGCATGCGTTCCACCCAACCCCTCCAACCCTCCCGGCTGACCGCCGCCGCAGCGGTCATTGCGATGGCTCTTGCCTTTTGCTCACCCCATTCGCTCGGATTTGCGGAGAGCGTGCGTGAGTTTGGCGCCGTCGGAGACGGTGTTGCCGATGACACCGAGGCCATCGAGCGGGCGCTTGCGGAAACCGAAACGGGCCAGTTGCAATTTCCTCGGGGAGACTACCGGATCACTGAAACGGTGGAGGTTGACCTGAAACAACTCGGACGGATCAGTCTCGACGGATTGGGGGGTACCGGTCGGGTCACGATGGACGGTCCCGGCCCTGCCTTCCGTTTCACGGGAACGCACCAGGCGACCGCGAACCCATCCGGGTTTTCTGAAGAGACTTGGCAACACGAACGGATGCCGCAGATCCGCGGCCTGGAGATCCTGGGCGCCCATCCGGAGGCCGACGGGATCGAGTTTGTGCGGGTAATGCAGCCGACCCTGCAAGGGGTACTGATCCGTGAAGTCCGCCACGGCGTCCTGCTGTCGACACGCAACCGCAATCTATTGATCGATGCCTGTCACATCTACAACTGTTCCGGCATCGGCATCTACTTTGACCATGTCAACCTGCACCAAGCGATCATCCAGGGGAGCCACATCAGTTACTGCGATCGCGGGGGGATCAAGATTGTCGACGGCGAAATCCGCAACCTGCAGATCACTGGTAACGACATTGAATACAACTACGACCGGGAGGCGGATGCGTCGGCCGATGTTTGGTTCGACCTTGCCAACGGCACGGTCGCTGAAGGGACGATCACCAGCAACACGATCCAGGCTCAGCCGAGCCCCGGGGGTGCGAATATCCGATTTGTCGGACCGGAAGAGTCGAGTCACCGGACGCCGATGTCGATGTGGACGATCAGCGGCAACGTGATCGGGAACCAAGAGGTCAACCTCGATCTGGTCCGATGCCGGGGGATCGCGATTACCGGGAACCACATTTATTCTGGCCAACAGCGGTCGCTGGTCCTCGACGACTGCCGGCACATCGTGGTCGGTCCCAACTCACTTGACCAAAGCCATAACGAGGGGCGTGGGATGAGTAACGGGGTGACCGTTGAAGCGTCTCGCGGGATCACCATCAGCAGCCTGGTGCTTGACAATTGTGCGGCCGGCAATGCGGAGGTCGGTGGTGCGGTGGAGGTCCTTGACAGCCGCGAGGTGACGATCGCCGACTGCCAGATTCTCGATCCGCATGTGCGGGGCATTTGGGCCAGCGGCAGCCGGAATCTGCAGCTCACCGGGAACACGATCGTCGAACACGCCGATCCGCCGCGAATGTTGGCGTCGATTGAAGTCCGCCAGCCGGCGGGGGCAACCGTGGTGCGAGACAACTTGGTTGCCGCTGGGAAGCAGGGGGGAGTGGTGGTCGATCGCGATTCGGTCATCCAACGCGACAACCATCCGGCCGACTGAGTGGTCGCCCGGGTGCTATGTGAACAGTTCGGACAGCCCACTGACTCGTGTTGGCGGCCGTGTTAGGCTCTGGCAATGAACGGAACGTCACCCCGATTTGAGGAGCGCATGAAATCGAACCCGAACGACCGGTCTTCCCGCACAGCCAAGGTCGAGGACCTGGAGGTCAAGGACGCCCAGCTGATCTTCACCAATGTCTGGAACCGGTTGGAGTCAGAGTTCGGCCATGACAACCTTCGCTTTGCCAAGGAAATCATCCTGCTCGGCGGTGCCCCCGGAGCTGGGAAGGGAACGCACACCGAGTTCATTGCCAAGGCCCGTGGGTTGACCTGCCCGCCGATCGTCGTCAGCGCCTTGCTCGATACGCCGGAAGCCCGGCGGATCAAGGAAGCCGGCGGGATGGTTGGGGACCGGGAGGTGATCGAGATCGTCTTCCGGAAACTGCTCGAGGAGGAATACCGCGATGGCTGCATCCTGGATGGGTTCCCTCGGACGCGCGTTCAGGTGGAATGCCTGAAACTGCTGGTGGAGAAGATGAACCAGCTGTACCGCGAGTACCACACGACCCCTTTGGCGATCAACTTCCGTAAGCCGACGGTGCATGTGATGGTGTTGTTCGTCGACGAGAAGACCAGTATCGAGCGGCAGTTGAAGCGGGGCCGTGAGGTGGCCGAGCACAACGCGAAAGTACGGGCCGAGGGAGGGACGGATCTGCTCGAGGAGCGCGCGACCGACCTCGATCCGGCGACGGCAAAACAGCGCTACCGCGTCTTCAAAGAACGAACCTGGGACGCGCTGCAGTCGCTCAAGGAGGTCTTTCACTATCACTTCATCAACGCGCAGGGCGATCTCCATGAGGTCGAACAGAACATCCTCAAGGAACTGGAGTACCAGTCATCGCTGGAACTCGACCCGGCGACTCACGACGCGGTCCGCCACATCGCCTTGGCCAGCGAAATCGTCGTGCATGCCCGCCAGGAACTGGTCAAACGGATGGACAGCTATGCGCTGGAGCACGGGGAACTGTTCCGCGAGGTGATCGAGTTGATCGAGAATCGGTTCATGCCGATCATCAAACGGCATGCCATCCCAGGGCTCGCGGTAGTCAACTCGGAAGACCCCGTGTTCGAGGATTCGCTCGCCTTGGCAATGGTGATCGATATCTTTGCCGAACGAGGCTACCGGGCAGTCGCCAACATCAACCGCACGCAGATTCCCGAACGATTCGATTTGAAGACGGGTGAGGTTCATCATTCAACCAAGAAGATCTATCGCTTCCAGATACGTTTCGCCGGGTCCGATATCCGCCGCGGCGTCCGTTAGGACTCGTCCTTAGGCACAATCGCGTGGGCGCGTTGGTCGAGCGGACGGGCGTGTTGGTGAGCCGCCTCAGCGGCACCCGTTGACTCCCAGGGCCGAATCGCCAACGCTTGATGCGGATTCGTTGGGGTGCTTCCCCGGAGTGGAAGGTCATCGAGTGGAAGGTCATTGAATGGAAGGTCGTCGTGATGAGATTGGGGATTGCACTGCGGGCTT
>CAYWXT010000010.1:5003-41661 GCA_964462125.1 uncultured Pirellulaceae bacterium
AAGGTCATTGAATGGAAGGTCGTCGTGATGAGATTGGGGATTGCACTGCGGGCTTTCTGGACCGCGTTGGTGGATCGCGAGAAGGCGGCGCAGATCGAACAGGTGCTCCAAGGCCAACTTGCGATCGGCCGACCTTCGCCGGAGGAAGGCGCTCCGGCGGAGACAGCCGCTCCAGCTGCTGGGCCGGCGGCACCATCGCGGCCGGCGCGCGACCCGGCGGTCACGCTGTTGGCGGCGCTGCAGCGGGAAGCCCGGCTGGTCGATTTGATCCAGGAAGATCTGGCCAAGTATTCGGATGCTCAGATCGGCGCCGCAGCGCGGCCTTGTTTGCAACAGTGCGCCGGCGTCCTTGAGCGTTGGTTCGAAATCCGCCCCCTGCTCGATGCCGCCGATGGGGACTTGGTGGATGTTCCCGACAACCCCTCGCCCACACGATTTCAGTGGGTCGGGGAAGGCATCGATTCCTCGGGCAAGCTGGTTCATCACGGCTGGCAGGCGACCAAGGTCGATCTGCCGCAGTGGACGGGGGACGACGCGGACGCCCGGGTCATCGCCCCCGCTCAGATTCAGGCCCCGTAGACCGGTGCGCGCCCTGCCGTCTGGTTTTGTCCCCCTCCAGTTGAAAGCAACTTCCCTGACATGGCCGCACGTTTTTCCATTGGCATCGACCTGGGGACCACCAACTCGGTCGTCGCCTACGCGCCGTTACCCACTGAGGGGCCGCGTTCGGAGCCGAGATTGGAATTGCTCCCGATCCCCCAGCTGATCGGGCCGGGGGAGATCGAGTCCCGGTGGTCACTGCCATCGTTTCTGTACTTGCCGCGTGAGTCCGAACTCGATGCGCTCCGTTTTCCGTTGGTGGATGATCCAGAGCAGGGGGTGGTGGGGCATTACGCGCGGGCGGAGGCGGCGGAGAATCCGCAGCGGGTGGTGGTGGCGGCCAAGAGTTGGCTCTGCCACGGCCGGGTCGGGCGTACCGAAGCGGTCTTGCCCTGGCAATCCCCGCCGGAGATTTCCAAGGTTTCCGCCTTCGACTGCACCCGGCGGTTCCTCTCGCACCTGGTCGCCTCCTGGCACGAGGCGCATCCTGACGCTCCGATCTCGGAACAGTCGGTCGTATTGACGGTGCCAGCATCGTTTGATCCGGCTGCTCGGGACCTGACCCGCCAGGCGGCGGTCGAGGCGGGGCTTCCGGAACATTTCGTCCTGTTGGAGGAACCACAGGCGGCCGTCTACCGCTGGCTTGCCGCCCATACCGAAACGTGGCGGGAGTCACTCACCGCGGGGGACGTTTTGCTGGTCGTCGACGTCGGTGGCGGGACAACCGACTTGACGCTGGTGACCGTTGACCAGGAGGCGGGGGAATTCCAGCTGCGCCGACTCGCCGTGGGCAACCACCTGTTGCTCGGGGGCGATAACATGGACCTGGCGGTCGCCCACCACGTCAGCGAGCGGCTGCGCGGGGAGGGGCACGATCTGGACCCGTGGCAAAGTGTCTCCCTGTGGCATGCCTGCCGAGACGCGAAGGAAATGCTGCTTCGCGAAGACGGCCCGAAGGAACAGACGATCTCGGTGCTCGGCCGCGGCAGTTCCCTGATCGGCGGCACGATCTCGACGACACTTTCGAGCGACGAGATACGACAACTAATCGTCGACGGATTCTTTCCCGTTTGTCGCGTGACCGACCGGCCCGAGCGGCAGCTGAGTTCCGGTTTCCAGGACATCGGGCTCCCCTACGAAGCCGACCCGGCGATCACCAAGCAGGTCGCCGCCTTTTTGATCGATCATGCAGCGACTGGAACCGACGCTGACAGGCCAGCCGGCGCGGAAGCGGCGTCAGCGCCACGGGGGAAGACCCCTCACCCTCTCCCCCGCAACGCCGGAGGCGAGCGGACAGAAGAAGCTGGTTGGGATCGTCATCTCAGTCCCAGCCATCTGTTATTCAACGGTGGCGTGTTCCGCAGTGCAACGCTGCAGGGTCGGATGCGTGAGGTGATTGAGAGCTGGTGTTCGTCACCGCCGACGGTTCTGGGAGGCGAGACCGATCTCGACTCGGCCGTCGCGATCGGCGCCGCGTACTATGGCTGGTCGAAACAGGCCGGCGGGATTCGCATTCGCGGTGGAACGGCTCGTTCCTATTACATCGGCATCGAAACCGCTGGGCTGGCGATTCCCGGCGCCCCGCGGCCGCTGCGGGCCCTGTGCGTCGCGTCGCAGGGAATGGAGGAGGGAACCGAGGCGGCGGTGCCGGGCGAAGAGGTCGGGCTGGTCGTCGGTGCGCCCGGGCGATTCCGCTTCTTCTCGTCCACGGTTCGTCCCGAAGACACCGTCGGCACCAAGCTTGGTCGCTGGTCCGACGGCGAGCTGGTCGAGAGCGAGCCGATCGAGTTGACCCTGACGCGCGAGTCGGCGGGCGAAGAACCTTTCGTGCCGGTTCGCTTCGTCAGTCGAGTGACAGAGCTGGGGATGTTCGAGTTGTGGTGTCATCACACCCGCGGGGAGGAGCAATGGAAAATGGAATTCAATGTTCGCGACCGTTGATGCCGGCCACGTTTCAACCCTGCGAGGTCTGACGTGACGCCGCCCACAGCTGACGATGCGGTCGAATCGGCTTCGCGCTACATCGTGGGGATCGACCTGGGGACAACCAACTGCGCGGTTTCCTTCGTCGACGCGGAGGCTCCGGCGTGGCGGGTGGAGACCTTTCGCATTCCGCAGTGGGTTGACTTTGGCCAACTGGAGTCGCGAGAGACCTTGCCCTCGTTTCATTACGAATGGACGCCCAGCGAAGCGGCTGGCGGGGTGTGGTGTTTGCCTTGGGAATCGGAGCAGGACCGGCCGGACGCCTGTGTCGGGGTACTGGCGCGCGACGCCGGAGAGCGTCATCCGGGACGGCGGATCTCCTCGGCCAAGAGTTGGCTTTCCCACGACGGTGTCGATCGGACCGCCGACTTCTTGCCCTGGCACGGCGACAGCGACGTGACCCGCATGTCGCCGGTCGCTGCCTCGGCACGTTACCTGGCTCATCTGCGGGCGGCCTGGGATCACGCGCATCCCGAGGACCTGCTCCACGACCAAGACCTCGTGATCACACTGCCCGCCTCGTTCGATGAAGTCGCCCGCGAGTTAACGGTCCAGGCGGCCAAGCAGGCGGGCCTGCGGCGGGTTTACCTGATCGAAGAACCCCAAGCCGCCTTTTACTCTTGGATCGATCGACACCGAGACGACTGGACCCAGCTCGTTCAGGCCGGCCAGTTGATCCTGGTGTGCGACATCGGCGGCGGCACGACCGACCTGACGCTGATTCGCGTCCGTCCTGCGGGAGAGGCGGGTGAGCAGGTGCAGTTTCACCGGGTCGCCGTCGGCCGGCATCTGATCTTGGGTGGAGACAACATGGACCTCGCCCTCGCGCGGTTGGCGGAGGAGAAACTCATTGGCGAGCCGGGATCCGAGCCGCTTTCGGCGTCGCAGTGGGACCGGTTGATCCAGGCTTCGCGGGGCGTCAAGGAGACCATGCTCCGCGAAGATCGGCCGGCAACGATCTCCATTCACCTGCCTGCCGAAGGATCGAAACTGTTGGCCGGTTCGCTCCAGGTCGAGTTGTCGGCGGCGGAGATCGACCAGGCATTGTTGGACGGTTTCTTTCCGGAATCCGAGTTGGATGAGCGGCCGGCGAGCGGTCAGAGTGGCTTTCAGGAATTCGGATTGCCCTACGCTGCCGACGCTGCGGTGACACGACACCTGGCCGAGTTCCTGAGCGAACATCGTCGCAGTGGGCTGGGAGAAGAAGACGAAGAGGCGACCGAACGACCCGACCTGGTGCTGTTCAACGGCGGTGTGTTGGCGGCCCCGGCGATTCGCAATCGCATCCTGCACGCGCTGACGCGTTGGTTCTGCGAGCCGGGCGAGTCGTGGGAACCGCGCATGCTCGCCTCCCCCAGACTCGACCTGGCGGTCGCTCGCGGTGCCGCTTACTACGGCATGGTGCGGCGTGGCGAAGGCGTGCGGATCGCAGCAAACCTGGGCCGCTCCTATTACATGCAGGTCGCCAGTGACCCACCCGCCGCGATCTGCTTGATTCCCGGCACCGCCGAACCGGGCCAGCGATTTCGCGCCGGCGACCATCCGCTGCAATTGCAGGTCGGCGCGCCGGTGCAATTTCCTCTATGGGTCAGCAGTACGCGGCTCGCCGACCGCGTTGGACAACTCGTGGAGATCGACCGTGCCGAGATGACGCCGCTGCCGCCGATCTGCACGGCGTTGGTCCGCGGCCGCCGCCGCGAGCAAGCGGGGCTGCATGTCTTTGTGGAGTCGGAGTTGAGCGAGATCGGCACGGTCGGGATGTACTGTGTCGACACCGATACCGGCAAGCGTTGGAAGCTCGATTTTGACATCCGCAGCACTTTGGAGACCGACCGCGGCGCCCACGAAGGGGGCGGCGAGGCAGCCGGGATTGTCGACAGCGACACCGTCGCGGACTGTGCCGATGCCATCGCTGCCACTTTCGGCGATCCATCCACACGCACGGCCGACGCGGCGATCGGACCGAACCAGATCGTCAAGCATCTGCAAGTATTGACCGAGACCAACCGTAACGCCTGGCCGCCTTCGCTGCTTCGGGAACTGTGGCAGTTTTTGATCGACCACGAGTCGGGGCGGCGTCGATCACCGGCCCATGAAGCCCGCTGGTTGAACCTCGTCGGCTTCTGCCTACGTCCCGGCTACGGCGTCGCCGTGGATGATTGGCGCGTTCAACAGACGTGGCGGCGATTGCATGGCAAGCTGGCGTTTCCCGCTTCCCAGTCGCGGACCGAGTCGATGATCTTGTGGCGACGGATCGCGGGAGGATTGACGGCGGGACAACAACAACAGCTCGCCGCCCCCTTGATCGCAAGCTTGCGGGGAAAGGCGGGCAGGCTCGAGCCGCATGAACTGTCGGAACTCTGGCGATTGATTGCGTCGCTGGAACGATTGCCGGTGCCCGAGAAGATCGAGCTGGGTGAATCGGCGCTCCGCGAGCTGCGGCGCAAGAAGCATGCCAAACTTCGCCCCGCACTGCTTTGGGCCTTGGGGCGTTTCGGGAGCCGGCAACCGGCGTACGGACCACTCAACACCGCCGTGCCACCTCGCCAGGTCGAGCCGTGGATCGAATCGCTGATCGCGATCGACCTCGACGAACCCGCCCTGCCGCTCACGCTCGTGCAGTTGGCGCGCAAAACCGGCGACCGTTACCGAGACCTTCCTCAGGACCTTCGCGATCGCGCCGCTCGCTACTTGAAATCCAAGTCGTCCCCGGCGCACTTTCGCTCGTTGTTGGTCGAGGGTGGCACCCTCGACCGCGATGAGGAAGCCGCCGTCTTTGGCGACTCGCTGCCGCTGGGGATTCGGTTGGTACGAGGTTAGGCTGGACAGAAATTGACGACCAGCGTCCGTTTCGGGTAGACTCGGAGCCCTTCCCCCACACCGGCTCTGACTGTGACCCACCCCATGACCGGTCGATTCCGTCCGCCCCGACACGCCGTTATCCCAATGGCGTTTCCAAAGTATTGGACCGCGATCGCCTCAAATGGTTCATCCAAGAGTCGCACCCCGCCGGGGCTTCACCAACGATTCGAATAGGGTGTACTCCGTGAGTTCGTTTCAGCGTCAACCGGCATTTCCTGCGCGACACGTCATCCTTCTGTTTTTCTGCGCTGCGGTACTTCTCACTCCGCTTGCCCGTTCCCGCGGAGAAACTCCCTCGGGCGAGAAGCCGTCGGATGAAGGTGACGCCAAGAGCTCGGCCACCTCCGATGCGGCGAGTTCGTTGGAGCAGTTCACCGATTCGATTTACCCATTGCTGACGCGCGGCGATACCAGTTGCCTCGATTGCCATCGCTCCGAAGACACCTCAAATTTGGTCCTGATCGGCGAGCCGAGCGATGACTTTCTGGTTCTGTTGCAGAACCAATATTTCGATCCCCAGTATCCCGACTCGCTGCTGGCCAGGGTGACATCGGACGATCCCGAGCTGCGGATGCCCCAGGACGGTCACCCCTGGAGTGCTCGGGACATTCAACTGCTGCGATCGTTTCTGCGGGAACTGGACGTCAAGCTCGACCCGGACGCGGACGAGCAGTTTCCCGCCTCGTTGTTGACACCGTATGAGGGCGACGAGGAGGCTGCTGACGGCAATCAATTCATCACCTACACGCAGTTACAGGGAAAGGTGCGCACGATTTTCGGCGACGACTGGGTGCGTGACGGCCGCGACCTATTTGCTGAGAGCGTCGCCATGTTTGGCGGGGCCGATTTCGAAACCCGATTCACCGAAACGGACGAGCCGAGCACCTCGTTCCTGAGCGGCCTGACGATGCTCGCAGCGGACGTCTGCCAACGGGCTTACAACCGCGGTACCGGCCCATTTGCCGACCGCCAGGACCTGGATCCGCCTGGCGATCGGACCGAGCCGGATGCAGGCTATCGCGCCGAGATCGATCGCCTCTACCAAGCCATCCTGTTTCGCTCGCCCAGCGAAGCGGAGCTTCAGGAAGCGTTCGACTTGATTCGCGAGGTCTACGATGCCGGCGACGAGATACGCGCCCGGGGCTATCGACTGTCGTTTCGAGTCAGCGCCATCGATCCTGACACAAAGTTGAAGACGACCGAGACGATTCGAATACCGATCAGTGGTGAGCAGCGCGGCCGGCACCAGGAGTTGATTGATCAGTCGACCGGCGAGGAGACCGACAATCGCCGAATGGTGCGCCAGACGCTTGCCCGTCGTTTCGAGTTTGAGAAGGGGGACACCGTACGGATGGTGGTTCGCAACGACCGGTCCGTGGGCAATGTCTCCTTTGCCGGGGTGCAGTGGAAACGGATGGGCAGCGACGAGCAGGAAACGATCGAGGCGGACCATGAGAGCGTTCGGGCCGATGGGGCGTGGAGTATCAAGAGCAAGGGCGGTTTTACGAGCTTCGAGGATGGCGACGTGGAGAAAGGGAACAGCCACATCCGCATCCCCCTCGAGTTGGAAGCCGATGGAGAGTATGAGCTGTCGGTCTTGTGGCGGAAGGATTCTGCCAACGCCACGCAGGTGTTGGTCGAGGTGGAGGGCGAGGGGATCGTTGATCAGCTCGCCATTGCTCCCACGGTGGAATTGCCGGATCCGGGCGAGGCGAGATTTCATTACGACAGCAGCGACGACACGCAGCCGTTCGCCGATTTGGGAGCCTGGTTCCAGTTCGGGGAGGGTGACTACGTGGAGATCAACAACAGCGGTACTCGCGACCGCGTGACCGCAGCCGCGGTCGACTTTGTTCCGCATGACGACGACGGCGAGCCGTTCACGATCGACAGTCTGGATGCCGAAGGGAGCGACGGCTGGACCGAGTACGACAGCGGCCGGTTCCGCGCGTACAACACCAAGGGGACTCAGCTTCACGACGATGGCGAGAACAAGGGGGAACGGTATCTCCGCTACCGGCCATCGACGCAGGTCGAAGACAGCGACGATGGCAAATCGGACAAAGATGGCGAAGCGGACGGCGATGCGGAGCGTTGGCAGTCGGAAACGTTCTACAAGCCGCACATCCATTACCCGGGCAAGCGGGACCATGAAACGCAAACGCCGGTCATCATCCGCGCACAGCGTTCGTCGCCGATCGTGCATGTACGATACCCGGCCCGGGGGCGCGCCGACGCCGGTCTCCGGATGGATGCCTCGTCCTCCTACACGGTGCAGCGGAGTCGACTGGAGTTTCAGTGGGAGCAGATCGGTGGCCCGTCGGTCGAATGGGAGGGAGAGCGAAGTTCTGCGAGCGTGACGTTCACCGCTCCCCGCCGCCGCCCGCAACAGGCGGCCTGGGAAGCCCTTGCTCAGGCACTGATGCGACATCCGGACTTCCTGTTCACACGCCCGCCGTCGCTGGAGCAGACGCAGGACGTTCAGGACCGCAAGCAACTGCAGTTGGTCAAGATTGCAGCGGATCTGGTCGGCCGAGCTCCGACGGCAAGCGAATTACGGCGACTGGCGGAGGGCGAACCACTGGCCGGTTTGGTCGACAGCTACCTCGACTCGCAGGAGTTCCGGGACTTTTACTTTCATCGCGTGCGTCTCTACCTGGAGAGCCAGGGAAACGAGGTGGAGGACGAACCGGTTCGGCTTTGGTGTTACGTTGCTTTCAACGACCGTCCGTTCCAGGAGATCTTGACCGCGGATTACACGGTCGACGCGGAATTCGAAAAACAGTCTCGCCCGGAGTATCACGGGCGAACTGGACTGCTGACGACCAAAGGATTCATGGAAGGCAAGCCGGGCTTGCCGCATTACAACTACGCCGCCCAAGTCAGCATGATGTTTCTGGGATACGTGTTCGAGGTACCCTCGGACATCATCGACCAGCGCGACGGCATCACCCCGGCCGGCACGACCGATCGCACCTCGGCCTGTTATAGCTGCCACAAGACGCTCACACCGTTGGCCATGCAGCGACAGTTCTGGACCGACGACGGTCGTTTTCGAACGGAGGACGAGGATGGGCTGGAGATCGACGCCAGCGATCAGGGCCTGGTCGACGAATACCCGTTTCCGGGTGTCGGGATGGAGGCGTTCGCGACCCAAGCGGTCAGGAAAGAACGTTTCATTCGCACGATGATCAACACCCATTTCAATTTTTACTTCGGACGCAGTCTTCGCTTCCGGACGGACGAACGGCAGCTCTATCAAACGCTCTGGGACCACGTTCACGAAGACGGATTTACCATTCGCGGCATGATTCGCAAGCTCATGTCGCAGCCGGAATACCTCGCGGATTCATGAGGCATCCCCATGACCAAGCCCTGTCAGATTGACGAAACGGTGACCGCCGCCCCACCGACCGCCGCTCCTTCGCGGCGGTTTTCGCGGCGGGGGATGTTCCGCCGCATGGGGATGACCGCCGCGGGGCTCTCCTGCGCCGACTTTTTGGAGTACTTCCTCCATCATGGCATTCCGTACGATCCGCGCGGGTCGCTGCTCGCCGATGACGCCGTGGCAGCGAACCAGGATCCCCACTTCCTGATTTACTGGTTTCTTGAAGGTGGCTGGTGCGGCTACGACATGTTCAACCCCGTGGTGACCGCCAACAACGTCGTTGACAGGCTGGACAACGTCAGCGACGAACGATATCGCGTCCTGGAGTGGGGCCAGGATGGCTACGGGGTCAAGGAGCACGGCAACATTCGATATGGGTTTTTGGCCGAGGACGGAAAGGACTTGTTCCCTAACATGGCCGTCCTCAGTTCCATGCATACCGGCACGGGACACTCCACCGAACGACTGCGAACCCACATGGGCTCCTACAAGTATCGCAACACCGACGAGCGGGAGGAGGACGAGCGGTCGGTGATGCAGGCCTTTGCCGAGGTGTACGGACAACCTTACCTGCTGCCCAATCTGTCATGGCATTGGTGGCTTTCCGATGGCGAGCTCAATGAGGTCCAGTACACCGGCCGCCGCGGCTACTATCATGCCTTGGGGCCACGGCACGCGCACACCATCTACGCCGGCACGCCGACCAATCTGAGACAGTTGCTGCTGCGGATGCAGGCGGAATCGGGGAGCGAGGTTGGACAGCACATCGAGTCGTTCCTCGACAACGCGCACAGCGAATTCCTCAAGGACGAAAATATCGAGGCGGTGCGGAGCTATCGGTCGGCACGCGAGATTTACCTAGACATGCGGCGGCGGGGGTTGCGACTGGACCGCAGCAGCCTGCTCAAGTTGTTCTCCGACCCGGCACTCCGCGAGCAGTTCAACGTGAAGCCGGAGGACGAGCTGATCACCTATCGCAGTGTCAACGGGAACAAGGCCCGCAGTAAGCACGCACCCAACACGAACGTCCAGGCGATGATGGCTTGGGAGCTGATGTCCGCCGACATGTCGTGCGCCTTCTTCATCGAATCGCGGGACGTGCGGCGTTTCGACTCGCACTTCAGCCGCAGTCGCTTGTGGAAAAGTGACGGCACCCCGGTCGGCATGCCAGACCAGACATCGATGATGCGCGAGAATCTCTGGGATCCCTTGCACGCGCTGGTCGAGCAGTTGAAAAACACCGAGTATGGCAATACGGGGAAATCATACTTCGACCACACCAACATCGTACTCACCTCGGAGTTCGGCCGCTCGCTGCACGGCAATGTCGATCCGATTCTGGCCAAGAAGATCGACGAGAAAAAACGTGACAAAGAGATCGGTGGCCAAGATATCTGTTCGCACTGGAAGGTTACCTCAAGTGCCTTCTTGGGGGGCAACGTTCGGGGCGACCAGCAATACGGAAAGGTGGGCGATGAGACGCTGATGGCCATTCCGTTGTTGCCCGACGGAAGTCTCGACCCGAACTACGACTCGATGACCGGCGAGTTGAGAAAAGACCGCGAGCCGCATCCCAAGGGTTCGATTCCCAATCACGGCGACGTCTACGCCACCGCGCTTGCCCTCAGCGGCATCGATCCCAAGGGTCGTGGACGCAATGAACGCGGAGCCCTCCCCTACATCCTGAAAAGCTGAACCGAGCAGGTTGGCCGTAGCGCCGAGCGACGATCGCACAACATGTCCAAACACCGACCACGGGGTGACGTCGACCTCGGGCGGCCGTTTGGTACGCACTGGCGATCCACGGACAACGCACACGGTTTTCAACCATAAATCAGCCATTCGCACGCGCTGACCCGTGATTGGCATCTCATCTGCAGTGGTCGCAGTACGAGTTGTTTCCGAGAAGCCGGATTTCTAGCTGTGATCGCGATGAACGGAGTTCCAAGCGAAAAAGGTAATCGTATGCCGTCATCGCGGGCAGCACTTCACCATTCGGTTTCTCACCCATCCACCTACTCCTCACACAAGAGTATTGCGATGAATGTTACGTCAGGACGGCTAGTGCGACGGGTGCTTGCAGTCACCATCGCCGCATCGATGCTTGGATATTCCGCTAGCCCTAGCTGGGCTCAGGAATCGCCCACCCTCGACACCGAGGCGGAAGGCCGCTTGGAGGGGGAAGTTCGCGCACAAGGAGAAGATCGCGCACAGGCAGAAGATCGCGCACAGGCAGAAGGTCGCGCACAGGGAGAAGATCGCCTGCAGGGAGAAGATCGCCTGCAGGGCGAGGTACGTGAACGCACAGAGATTGGGGAAACGGAGGCCGAAAAGCAGCGCCGATCGACCGACCAGCGGCAGCGATCGTATCGTCAAGAGCAGCGACGGGATGGTTCCGCGACCAGAGACGCCCCTCGTGATGGTCGCTCAAGGATCCGGGGCGAGGCGTCCGCGCGGTCATCATCGCGTCCGGTCTACGAGCGTGATGCGCAGGGACGAGCCTACTTTGATGACGCGATTGGACAGCGTTTCGTGTATGACGATGGCCAGTGGATGCAGGTTCGTCGCACGACGCGTGCCGGCGCCCAACCGGCGCCGGAATCCCCCCGCTTCCGCGGCGATCGTACCATGCGGCGCGACGCAAGGCCGCGTTTGGGAGTGCAGCTGCGCGAAACGGCGCGCGGCCTGCTCGTCCGCAGTGTGTTGCGTGGAAGCGGCGCAGCGAGAGCTGGGTTGCGGCCGGGGGATATCATCCTGCAGGCCAATGGGCAGCGCATCAGGGACCCGCAAAGGTTTGTTCAACAGATTCAACAGATGGATCCCAACGAAGAAGTCGACCTGACGGTGATCCGTGACGGAAGCGAAACCGATGTGACCGCCAGCATTGCCGACGACGACACGCAACGGATGGCGAGGCCGGAGATCGACGATCCTGCGGAAGGTGGCGAAGCGGCGCTTCAGCAAAGAATCCAACGGCTTGAGCAGGAACTTGAGCAGTTGAAGTCGCAAGTCGACCAACAACCCGAGTCGAGGGTGAGCCCAGACGAGACGGACCTTGAATCGGGACAGGAGCCCGAGGCGAGGATCGAGTCCGAAACCGATCTGAGGTCAGAGTCCGAAACCGATCTGAGGTCAGAGTCTGAAACCGATGCGACGTCCGAAATCGAAGCCGACGCCGAAGCCGAAGCCGACGCGGACGCCGATTCGGATGCGGCGGACCCGGAGACGGATGACCTGGAGGTACCGCTTCCAGAGGACTCCGATGACGAATCCGACGACGCTTCCGACGCGATTCCTGATTTGCCGGGTGAAAACGACGATCGATTGGAGTGATCGTTCGTTCGGAAAATGGCGGTCGGCCGTGCTTCGGACTGCGATCCGGAGCCGGTTCGGCCATGGAGCTCGCAGAGACTTCATCGGCTCATGAAGTCTCTGCGACTTTCTGCTAGGGTGCGGTTGCGTGGGGTCGGGTTGAATCGATGTGGTGGATTCTGATGGGGAACAAGGGATCGACCCGCTCGATTTACCGAGAAAAACAAGCCGACCTCGGCGGGACGAATTATTTTGGCTTTCATGCCAAACCCTTCTCATCACGCCTCGTTACCCATCACCCGTCCGCTGGTTATCTGGTTGATCGCGGTTATGTCGATGGCGGCCGTCGGAATCGGGCCTCGTACGGCCAGCGGCGAGGAGGTTTGCGCGAATTGCCCTGCGGCGACGGTCGACTGGCTGACGTTGCCGAGTACCTACACACACGAACCTGAGAATCGGACTCGAGTGGCGCAGTACACGCCACTTCCGGAACCAACGGCACCGGTGGATCCAAGCTTCCGCAGCAGCGGTTACACGCATCTACGAAGTACCCTCGCTTTCGGCCAATCGGCCGACAACTATCACCGGGTCGAGACCTGGGGGGACCCCGTTCGTCCCTACGGCGAGTGGCGCTTTCCGTACCGGCCGTTCAGCACTCCCTATCCGAATTGGGGACCGCCCTACGCGGGGTTCAACTTGGGCTTTGGGTTTCCCGGCTTCCCGCCCGGAGCGTATGGGCCGGGACATGGTCCCAGTCCTGGAGCGGGTCGCCGGCCAAGTGAACGGCCCGGCCATCGCCCCGGTCATGGTGGCCGGGGAAGGCGACCGAGCGAACACTCCCCGCCTCCGGCGAGCCCCTTCAACCCCTACCCGGCCGGGCCTGGGTCGCCGTACCCCGTGGCGCCTTACTATGACGGTTACTACCCGCCCTATCGGGATTAAGCCACGTTGACGTAGACCTTCAACGCGTTCTTGTCTTCGACGAGCAACCGCATCATCTCGCCAAATTGCTCCAGACCGTCGACAGGGTGGGTCAAGATTTTCTCCAGCACCCCTGGGTACATCATGTCGCCCAGGGCCAGATCGCGAATCCCGCTTTCGAAGTGCCGTCGGTTCGCGTTGACACTCCCCAGCAGCAATTTGTTCCCGAGGACCCATTCCAGGTTGATCTTGTCGGCCGGCAGTTCGATTTGCCTGTTCCCGCCGGTGATTCCCGTCCATACAACCACGCCGTTGTGGCCCACATGCCGCATCGCTTCGAACGCCAGTTCGCTGCTGCCGGTGGCGTCGACGATCAAATCGGGGCGTCCGGTTTCGCTGACCAGATCCCCCATCGACTTCTCCCGCGTGCTCACGTAGGTCGCCTCCAACCCGGTAACAATGTCGCTTTTGCGATTGGGGGCTGGGCCACGAGCGAGTGTGTAGACATCCAATCCGCGGAGTTTCAGCACCAGGGTGGTCAGCAGCCCGATCTGGCCGGCCCCCAGCACGTAAGCGACTTCGGGATCCCAAACCTTCATCCGTTGTTGGGCCTGGTAAGCCTGCTGAACCGCCTTGGCAGCACAGCTCATCGGCTCCTGCAGCACGTGCAGGTGTTTTAGCCCCTTCGGGACGCGGACGATGAATTCTTCGTCGTCGACGAAGTATTCCGTTAGAAAGCCGTGGCGCAGATTGATCCCCCGTTCGTAGTAGGTCTCCTCGCTCGTCATGTCGTTGGTGCCGATCAGGTCATAGATCGAGCCACCGGGGCGGCGGACGGTGGCCGTCACGTAATCTCCCGGCTTGACCCGCCGCACGTGCTCGCCGACCGCTTCCACCACGCCGAACGACTCATGGCCGATCACCAAGTGGTCATCCCCTACCGGAGCGTTGCCATAGAGAGCCTCGTTGATCTCCCGATCGGTCGCGTCAACCCCCACCTTCAGCAGTTTCACCAGCACGCCCCGCCCTCCGGGGACTTCGTCGAGACTGGGCTGGGGGATATCCTGCAGGTGGACACTGTTGGGCGTACCGGGGGTGACGGCAACGGCTTTCATCGACGACTCTCGGAGGATCAGATGGGGAAGGGTCGGCGAGGATCGTAGCAGGCTTTTCCTGGGGCGCGAGGGGGGCTCGCCAGACGGTTTGGGTTGAAGCTAAGGTAATCGGCGCCCGTCACCGGCCCACGTCCCGCGGGAGGGCAATGGAGGCATCCTTCTCACGAAGATCCGATTCCAAAGGTCCTCTCAATGTCGCCCTGGTGCCCTGCAGCTTCCATCCACAGGAAACCGCCCCACCGTTGAGTCGACTTCGGTTGATTCCAACCGCTATTTTTCGCAAAGGGAGTTGTCAAAAATGCGAGGATCGGTATACAGTGGGGGCATCCGGGAGCTTGGCCCCGGTACCCATCGGACCCCATGAACGACCATGCCGAGTGCGACGCCCACAACCGCCCCTGTTTCGAATCCGCCGAGCGAGGTCCGCTCGGTCGATCGGGATTTGCTTCTTGCCCTTCGTGGGGAAGGAGCGTTGGGGGTTGGCGAGTTGACGCAGGTATTGGGGGTAACGGCGACGGCAGTTCGTCAGCGGATCGAGCGGTTACTTTCGATGGGGCTGATCGAACGCGAGAAGGTTGTTGCGGGGCGGGGCCGGCCGACGTTCCGTTACCGATTGACGATCGCCGGGCACCGGCAGGCGGGGGCCGATCTGGCTGTGCTGGCCGATGCGTTGTGGGAGGAGATCGTGACGATGCCCGATTCCGAGGCGCGTGAGCGTTTGCTCTCGGGCGTGGCGACCCGTTTGGGACGTCAGTTCGCCGAACAGATGCGGGCGCAGGTGGAGCGATGGTCGGTGGAGGATGAAGACGCCCCGCTGGCGGATCGTCTGGAGCGGTTGTCGGCAGTTTTGACATCGCGTCAGGTGGAGACGGGCGTCTCGCAGTGGGGGGATTTGCCGGTACTGGATCTTGGCTCGTGCCCCTATCCATCCCTGACCGAGGCCTCGGAGGATCGCGCCATGTGCCGTCTGGAAGAGAAGATGTTTTCCGAGGCATTGGGGCAACCGGTCCACTTGAGCCGTTGCCGTTTGGACGGCGATCAGTGCTGCCAGTTCTCGCCCGTCATTCCTCAGGGGCTAGTCGACGAAGCCCCAGAGGAACAAAAACGGTGAGACCAACGAGGGGCCGGACGCGACACGAGCTTCCTTGGCTCGCTGGATATTTATTGACACTTCCCTGATTTGTTTTGGACCTCATCCGATCGAGCGGTGATGACACATATTTTAAACATTGAAGATTTGCACGTATCTGTCGGTGACAAGCCGATCCTCCGCGGTGTCAATCTGACCATCAATCATGGCGAGACCCATGCCTTGATGGGCCCCAACGGGAGCGGCAAGAGCACACTGGGACTGGCGATCATGGGGCACCCCGGCTACGAGGTCACCTCGGGCCGGATCACGCTCGATGGCGAGGACGTGTTGGCGATGTCGCCCGACATCCGCGCACGGGCCGGTCTGTTTTTGGCTTTTCAGCGGCCGATGGCGATTCCCGGGGTCAAGATGGCCGACTTCCTCCGTCACGCGACCACCAACGTTCGCCGCCCGGACCGCAAGGAAGGGGAGGAGCTGATTCCGATGCGCGAGTTTCGCAAGTCGCTCCGGGAGAAGATGTCGCATTTGAGGATGGACTCGGAATTCGCCCGCCGTTACGTCAACGATGGTTTCTCGGGCGGGGAAATGAAGCGGGCTGAGATCTTACAGTTGGCGATGTTGCAGCCGAAGTTCGCGATACTCGACGAGACCGACAGTGGTCTCGACGCGGACGCGGTGAGGCTTGCGAGCGAATCGATTGCCGAGATCGGACGTGAAAAGATGGGGCTGTTGATCATCACGCACCACGACAAGTTGCTCGAGCACAACCCGCCCGATTTCACCCACGTCATGCTCGGCGGCCGGATCGTCGAAACGGGGGGCCGGGAATTGGCCGAGGAACTGCATCGCAGCGGCTATGACCGGATTCGCAAAGCCTACCCGGACGCCGACGCGGCCAACCAGGAAATGGTCGCTGACGAGGCGATGGCCTGACCCGCCGGAGACGGTTCACCACCAATCACACGCAGTGCACCGCGTTTTTTTTAGGACATAAAGAAATGGCTACCGACGTAACCGAAGACCGCACGACGACCGAAGATCAGTCGATCGGCGAGATCAATAAATACAATTTCCGAACAGAAACCCAAGGGATCTTCAAGGCCAAAAAAGGGCTCAATGCGGAGGTCGTTCATCAGATTTCGGATATCAAGGGTGAACCCGACTGGATGCGTGCCTTTCGGCTTGAAGCGCTGGAAAAATTCGAAGCCCGTCCGGTGCCGACCTGGGGCGGGAAGATCGATATCGATTTCCAAGACTTCTACTACTACCTGAAGCCAACGGACCACCAGGGCAAGACTTGGGATGACGTGCCTCAGGAGATCAAGGATACCTTTGACAAGCTCGGCATTCCCGAGGCGGAAAAGAAGTTCTTGTCGGGGGTCAAGGCTCAGTTTGAGAGCGAAGTCGTCTACGGTTCCCTCGAGGAGGACCTGGCCAAGAAGGGAGTCATCTTCACCGACACCGATACCGCGGTCCGCGAGCACCCCGATTTGCTGCGGGAGTATTTCGGGACGGTGATTCCGCCGGGTGACAACAAGTTCGCAGCGCTCAACAGCGCGGTCTGGTCGGGCGGTTCGTTCATCTACGTCCCCAAGGGCGTCCACATCGACTTCCCCCTGCAGGCTTATTTCCGCATCAACGCGGAGAGCATGGGCCAGTTCGAACGGACGTTGATCATCGTGGACGAGGGTGCCAGTGTGCATTACGTCGAAGGCTGCACGGCGCCGATGTACACGACCGAGAGTCTTCACAGCGCGGTCGTCGAGGTGGTGGTCAAGCGGGGTGCCCGTTGCCGCTACACGACGATCCAGAACTGGGCCAACAACATCTACAACCTGGTCACCAAGCGAGCCCACGCCTACGCGGACGCCACGATGGAGTGGGTCGATGGAAACTTGGGCAGCAAGCTGACAATGAAGTACCCCGCCGTGCACATGTTGGAACCGGGCGCCCGCGGCGAAATCTTGTCGATCGCCTTCTCCAGCGCCGGCCAGCACCAGGACGCCGGGGCGAAGCTCGTTCATGCCGCCCCCAACACCACTGGCCAGATCGTCAGCAAGAGCATCAGCAAAAACGGCGGCCGGGGGAGTTATCGCGGTTTGGTTCGCGTCGAGCCGGGGGCGCACAACAGCAAGAACAGCGTCGTCTGTGATGCGTTGATCCTGGATGCCGAAAGCCGCAGCGACACCTATCCCTACATCGAGATCGCCGAGCAGGATGTCTCGATCGGCCACGAAGCGAGCGTGTCGCGGATCGGCGAGGAGCAGTTGTTCTATCTCCAGAGCCGGGGGCTGTCGGAGTCCGAGGCGAGCACGATGATCGTCAACGGCTTCATCGAACCCCTCGTCAAAGAGTTGCCGATGGAGTATGCCATCGAGATGAACCGGCTGATTCAACTGCAGATGGAAGGCAGCGTCGGCTAGAGTCTGTCTGAGAACCCTGGATCAAGCCATAGAGCCCGAGCTGTCGGTGCAAGCTTCGGGCCCTGGAACGGGGCGGCCAACCGTGCGACTGGCCCGCGGTGAGCGCCGTCGGCTGCGGGCTTTCTGACAGAGCCTGCGCTTTGTCTCCAACCAAAGCCATCGGTCACAAAGTCCCATATCTTTCCCCCCTCGCTTTCGACTTGTGATGACCCAAACCACGACATTGACATTTGATGCTGCCGGATTCGACGCCTTTTTGGCATCGAGGTCGGAACCCGATTGGTTGACGACGCTGCGGCGGGAAGCGTGGCAGCATGCCGACGCGATGAGTTGGCCGCAGCGGCGGCAAGAGGAGTGGATGCGGACCGACATCCGCCCTTTCCAGATTCATCGGTATGGTCTTCCGAAGACCGATCCACCGCCGCTGGAGTCGAAGGACCAGCTCCGCGAGGGAGTTCAGCTGGGGGGAGCGATCCACACGGTCGACAGCGCGGTGGTGTCCGAGTCGCTCGACGACGAACTGGCCGCCAAAGGAGTCGTGTTCGGGAGTCTGGAACGATTGAGCGAGACGCACCCAGAGCTGATCCGGCCGGCGCTGATGACCGTGGTTGATCCGGACTACGACAAGTTCGCGGCGGTGCATGCGGCATTTTGGTCCGGGGGCCAGTTTCTTTATGTGCCGCGGGGGGTGACGCTCGAGCGACCCTTGCACATCGGCTCGATGATGTCCGACGGCGGCATCGACACCACGCACACATTGGTCGTGTTGGAGGAAGGGGCGGAGGCAACGCTGCTGCATGAATCGAACAGCCCGTCGCAGGATTCCGGCGGACTGCACATGGGAGCGACCGAACTGATCGTCAAGCCAGGGGCGCATCTCCGCTACGTCAGTCTCCAGGAGTGGGGTCACAAGACATATCATTTCGCGCATGAAAAGGCGCAGATTGGCCGCGACGCCTCGATCCAGTGGACGATTGCCGCGATGGGATCGCAGTTATCGAAGGTCAATCAGTCGGTCGATCTGGTCGGACCGGGGGCCAACAGCCAAGTCAACGGGGTGATGTTCACCGAGGGGCGTCAGCACCTCGCCTACCACACCCAGCAACACCACGTGGCACCCCATTGCCGCAGTGACTTTTTGTACAAGGCGGCACAGCAGGATCGCAGCCGGACCGTGTGGCGCGGTATGATCAAGGTTGCCCCCGGGGCGCAAAAGACCGACGGCTACCAGCGGAATGATAACCTCGTGCTTTCCTCGCGGGCCCGCGCCGATTCGATCCCGGGGCTGGAGATCGAAGCCGATGACGTCCGCTGCACCCACGGCAGTACCACCGCGAAAGTCGATGAGGAACAGATTTTCTACGCCTGCTGCCGCGGCTTTACCCGCAAGGAGGCGGTACGGACGATCGTCACCGGCTTCTTTCAACAGATCTTCGATCGGATTTCGATTGAAAGTGTTCGAGACGCTCTGGGCCGGGCCATCGCGCGGCAGGTCCGCGAGTACGACTGATTTCCAGATTCTCTTCAGGAGGCACTGACCGATGGCATTGGCCGAAGACAAGGTCCGCGAGGCACTCAAAGAAGTGATTGACCCGGAGCTCTACGTCAACATCGTTGATCTCGGGTTGATTTACATGATCGACGTTGGCGAGGCGAATGAACAGGGCCGGCATGACGTGATGATCGAGATGACGATGACCAGCCCCATGTGTCCAGCGGGACCGCAGTTGGTCGCTGGGACCAAGGCGGCCGCGGAGGGGCTGGAAGAAGTCGACTCGGCCGAGGTGAAAGTCGTCATGGACCCTCCGTGGTCACCTGATAAGATGACGGACGAAGCCCGGGACCACCTCGGGATTTTCTAAGTATCCTTGGGGTGATCATCAAACATGCGTATCTTTGTCGGCGAATTCGTCTGTGGCGGCGGCCTCGCAGGAACTGAATTGGAAGCGATCCCCCCCGGGCTATCCAGCGAGGGGGCGGCGATGCTGCGGGCAATCGTCTCCGACCTGTCGGAAGTCGCCGAGACGGTAGCCGCGGTCGACCCGCGTCAAATATCGACGCTCGACGGCGCCAAAACGGTGGAGGTGGACGCCGAGCAAAGTCTCTGGACCCAGTGGGTGAGGGCGGCGGGAGATTGTGATGCTGCCCTGATCGTCGCCCCCGAGAGTGGCGGCATCTTGGCCAAGGCGGTCGCGATGCTCCGTGCCGGCGGTGTGGAGGTAATCGCGGGCAGTGGCGATTTCCTGCGTGTCGCCGGTGACAAACTTCTCACCGCCAAGCTGCTGCACAGCGCCGGCGTGGCCCACCCTTTGTACATGGGAAGCGGGGAGCGCCGCTTCGAACGGAAGCTTCGCGGCTGTGAACGCTTTGTTGTGAAACCGCGCGATGGCTGCGGGACACAAGAGATCCAACTGTTCGATTCGTTTGCGGAGGCCGAAGCGGAGCTGACCGAAGACTTGATTCTGCAGGGCTGGGTTCCGGGACTGCCGGTTTCAATCGCGCTGGTGGCCTCGGGATCCCAGCAGACGTATCTGCCGGCGGTTCGCCAAAATATTGCAATCGATACCTGCGAATACGCGGGCGGTTGTGGTCCGTTGGGCAAGGACGACCAGCGCCGGGCGATGGCCTTGGCGTCGCGAGCCATCTCGGCGATGCCGCCGACCGCTCGCGGTTTCGTCGGCCTGGACCTCGTTTTGGGCCGCCGTCCCAGCGAGGATTGTGTGATCGAAATCAACGCCCGGTTGACCACCTCCTATGTCGGACTCCGCAAGATGATTGCTGGAAACCTGGCGGCGAGGTTGTTTGATTTGGAGACCGGTCCGGTGGTCTGCAATGCCGCCGCCGACTCTGTCCGTTGGTCGCCGGATGGCCGCGTTTGGGTCAACGATGTGGTGGCCAGCGGGGCGTGAGTCGAATCGTCGGATTGGATGTCGGCGGCGCCAACCTCAAGTACGCCGCCATCGACGGGACGGCGGCTCGACGCCGGTTCCCATTGTGGAACTCGGCCGATGCTCTGGCCGACGCCTTGTGGGAAGATCTGCGGCGGCTTGAGCCCATCGACGCATTGGCCGTGACGATGACCGGCGAGCTGGCCGACTGTTTTGCCGATCGCGCCATCGGGGTCGCCCACATCGTCGATCACGTGATGCGGGCGGCCCAGCGGATCGGTCTCGACCGCCTCGGCTTTTACGGCGTCGATGGTCGATTTTCTGACGCCGCGGCCGCAGCGCGGGCCCCCGATCGGATTGCGGCTGCCAACTGGCATGTGCTCGCCAGCGAGGTTGCCGCCAGCGTCGCGAGTGGTGGGTTGCTGATCGACATCGGCTCGACCACCACCGACATCGTTCCACTGGTCAACGGCCAAGTCGCCACGCTGTCGCGAACCGACCACGACCGTTTGTGCGAGGGAAGCCTGGTGTATGTCGGTTGTCGGCGAACGCCGGTCTGTGCCTTCGTGGATCGGCTTGTCGTTCAGGGATGCGAGTCGCGGGTGATCAATGAGGTCTTCGCCACGATCGATGACGCGCGGCTGGTTTTAGGGCTTCACCCCCCCGCCGGTGACGATCACGATTCGGCCGACGGCCGACCGCGGACACCCCGGCACGCCGCGAATCGGCTGGCCCGAATGGTTGGGCTGGACCGCCGCCAGGTCGGGATCGACGGTGCGCGGGAGTTGGCCGAGCAGGTGTTTCGGGCGGGACGCCGATCCATTATGCAGTCCGTTCGTGCTCTTTCCCATGCCGGCCCCGGCCCCTGGATTCTCAGCGGCCATGGGCAAGACCTGTTGGAGCTGCCTCCCGGGCAACCGGTGATCGACCTGACTGAAGTGTGGGGACGATCCGTGTCGCGATGCGCGCCTTCCTTCGCGGTGGCGCGACGTTGGGCGGCACTGCAGGCGACCGAGGAGGCCGCTGGCGCCGATGCATGACTCGACGGTGCGCCGCAAGGGAGCCCTTCAGGACCGGCCGCGGCGTGTGATCAAACTCGGGGGAAGCCTGTTAACGCGGCCGAGTTTGCTGCGCGACTTGGAGCACTGGTTTGCGAATGCTCCGCCGGCGATCGACTTGGTCGTGGTCGGTGGGGGGGAACTGATCGACGCGATCCGGAATCTCGACGCAATCCGTCCCGGCAACGCGGCGGCGACCCATTGGCGGTGTGTGGCGTTGCTGGAGTTCACCTTCGAGATCGTCCGCAGCTGGTTTCCCGAGTGGAATGTGATCGAATCACCGGACGTGTTCGAGTCGCCACGGGCATTCGAGTCGCAGCTTCACGAACGGTTAGCACCGAGCGTCCCCACCCTGGTTTCGGTGGGGGCGTACTATCGTGCGGGGATCGAGAGCGAACTGCCGGAGGATTGGCGAACGACCACCGACGCGATCGCGGCCCTGCTGGCGGCGCAGGTGGAGGCGCGAACGCTGGTGTTGCTCAAGTCATGCGAGGTTGACCCGGCGGCGTCGATTGAGCAGCTTGCCGATCAGGGGGTTATTGATCAAGCGTTCCCGCTGCTTGCTCGGCGGATTCCGGAAGTCGAGGTGGTGACCCTCGCGTCATCTCGCTGAGGGCGGTACGCGACCGGTTGGCGTGTTTGATACATTGGCGGAACGAGCCACCATCATGGATGGATCACTTGCATGATCGCAACGGTTATCGTCCCATTATTCATCGCCATGGTCGCTCCATGGGTCGACCGGATGGTGGGCCGGATGGCCGGCTTGATCTTCGCCTTGGTGCCGCTGGCGTGCCTCGGATGGTTTATCGCCCAGGGGGGCGAGATCGGTCGCGGTGAAGTGCTGAGCGAATCGCTCCTCTGGGCTCCACAGCTGAACGTGGCGTTTTCCTTTCGGCTCGACGCCCTCAGTTGGACCTTTGCGTTGCTGATCACCGGCATTGGCGGCGTGATCTTTCTCTATGCCGGCACTTACCTCGACGGCCTTCGTTCCCGGGGGCGCTTCTTTGCTTGGTTACTGTTGTTCATGGCGGCGATGTTGGGGCTGGTGCTGGCCGACAATCTGATCACTTTGTTCATCTTCTGGGAGCTGACCAGCATCAGTTCGTTTTTTCTGATTGGCTTTGACCATCAGCGACTCGCGGCGCGGCAGGCGGCGCTGCAATCGTTGCTCGTTACCGGCGCGGGGGGGCTGGTGATGTTGGCGGGGCTGCTCCTGATGGGAATGGTCGGGGGGAGTTACGAATTGTCGGTGTTGCTTGAACGAGGCGACGTGGTGCGTGCCGATCCGCTGTACCCGCCAATCGTGGCGTTGCTCCTGGTCGGCTGCTTTACAAAGTCGGCTCAGTTTCCGTTTCACTTCTGGTTGCCCGGTGCGATGGAGGCGCCGACCCCGGTCAGCGCCTACCTGCATTCGTCGACGATGGTCAAAGCGGGCGTCTATTTGTTGGCCCGTTTGAATCCGACGTTGGGCGGGACCGAGTTGTGGTTTTATCTGTTGACTGGAGTCGGTGGGGTGACGATGTTGGCCGGCGGCTACCTGGCAATTCGACAAAGCTATCTGAAACGGATCCTGGCCTATTCGACGGTCAGCGCCCTGGGGACGTTGGTGTTACTGCTCGGCTTGGGGTCCTCGGCTGCGGCAATCGGGGGCGACGGATCGAGCGGGGTCGGCGAGACCTTGGCTCGCCAGGGTACCGAAGCGTTCACCGTCTTCCTGATCGCCCATGCCCTTTACAAGGCAACGCTGTTTTTGGTGGCCGGATCGATCGCATGGCGAACGAGAGTGGCAGACATCAACCGGTTGGGCGGTCTTGCCCCCGCGATGCCGTGGACGGCGGCTGCGGGGGTGTTGGCCGGATTCTCAATGGCGGGTGTGCCTCCTTGGTTCGGATTTGTCGGCAAGGAGTTATTGCTCGAGTTGGCGTTGGCGCAACCGATCGGGATGCCGTTGCTGTTGGGCGTCGTTTGGGTCACCTCGGCGGCCTTTGTGATGATTGCTGGTTTGGTCGTCATCGGACCGTTTTTTGGAGCGCCGCAGGCGGTGCCCGATCCCCCGCGCGACGCGCCGTTGGTGATGACGGTCGGGCCGCTGGTGTTGGGGCTCGCCGGACTGGCGTCTGGACTGGGGCTGGCGGTCCTCGGCGAGGCGGTGCTCACGCCGGTTGCGGCGGCGGTGGGAGGTACAACCGACGCGGTCGACACCGACTGGCGGCTGTGGCACGGCGTGACGCCGGCGCTGGGTTTGAGCGTGTTGGCGCTGGTCGCCGGGGGGTGGGCGTATGCGGGCCGCCGCCAGGTGGATCGCTCTGTGCGCCCCCTGGACGCGCTGCACCGCTGGGGTCCCCAGCAATGGTACACCGCCGGTTGGGGCATCACGTTGCGGTTGGCGGACCGGCAATCACAGTGGCTGCAGAGCGGTTCGCTACGCAACTATCTGGTGGTCGCCCTCCTGACCTCGATCGGCATGATCGGTTGGGGGCTCTGGCGGATGTCCCTCCCTCCACTGGTATCGGACCGGTGGGTGGAGTTGGCCGGTCCTTGGTTGGTCGATCATCTGTATCACGTGATCGTGGCGGGCTTGATTTTGGTCGGCGCGGCGGGAGCGGTGCACGCCCGTTCCCGCTTGACCGCCATCGCGTCGCTGGGGATTGTCGGCTATGGCGTTGCCATGATCTATGTCCTTTACGGCGCCCCCGACCTGGCGATCACGCAGTTTCTCGTCGAGACGCTAACGGTGTTGTTGTTCGTGTTCGTCTTTTACCGTCTGCCGAGGTCTCCCCGGGAATCGGGGGCGCGGCAGCAGCTGAGCGATCTGGCGATCGCCCTCGCTGCCGGGGCGATGATGAGCCTGTTGGTGATGGTGGTCACCCAGAGCCAGGTTGGGGCGAAGATTTCCAATTACTTTGCCGACCAAAGCGTGACGGTGGGGCGAGGGTACAACATCGTGAATGTCATCCTCGTCGATTTCCGCGCCCTTGATACGCTGGGCGAGATCGCCGTTTTGGCGGTTTCGGCCATCGGCGTACTGGCCTTGCTCAAGTTGCGACCGCCAGCGGAGGATTCGCCATGACGACATCGATCATCGTCCGGTCGGCGATCCGCTATCTGCTGGTGATCATCGCCATGTTCTCGATCTTTTCGCTGCTGCGCGGGCACGATGAACCGGGCGGCGGCTTCATTGGCGGTTTGTTGGGGGCAACGTGTTTTGTCCTCTATGCCTTGGCGTACGATGTACCGACATCGCGGCGGATGTTGCGGATCGAGGAGCACCAATTAATCGGCTGGGGATTGTTGCTCGCTGCGCTCACCGGAGCGATCGGGGTGGTCCTTGGTGACCCCTTTCTCAGTGCTTACTGGCTGGAAGGAGAACTGCCCATCTTGGGGACATTGAAGTTGGGCACGCCACTGTTGTTCGATGTCGGGGTTTACTTGGCGGTGATGGGTGCGGTGTTGATGATCATGTTTTCGCTCGCCGACGCGTAGAAAGCCACGATCCAGGGGAGGAACATTTGATGGAGTGGGTGCTGGCGATCGTCATCGGCGGTCTGTATGCCGCAGGGTTGTACCTGTTGATGCGGGGCAACCTCGTAAAACTGGTGATCGGGTTGGTGCTACTTTCTCAGGCGACCAACCTGTTGATTTTCACCGCGGCGGGCCTGCGCAGCGCCAATGCGCCGATCATTCCTGAGGGGGAGCTAGCGCCGGTGCGGGATTTTGCCGACCCGTTGCCGCAGGCCCTGATCTTGACGGCGATTGTGATTGGATTTGGCGTGATCGCATTTACGCTGACCTTGGCGCACACCGCCTATGCACGCTTGAAGAGCGACCAGCTGGAAGAGCTGGAGGTAAGCGACCAATGAGCGGCCTGTTGGTCTTGCCCGTGTTGATTCCAATCGTGGTCGCCTGCTTGACGATCATGCTGTGGCGTAGCCGCCGGGGACAGCGGGTGATCAGCATCGTCGGGATGGCGGGGCACTTGGCATCGTCGATCGCCTTGCTCGCTGCCGTTGACCGGCAGGACGTGTTGGTCGATTCGATGGGCGGCTACGCTGCGCCCTATGGAATCAGCTTTGTCGCCGACCGGCTCGCAGCCATCATGGTGTTGCTGGCCGCATTGCAGGGGGCAGCGGTGGTCGTTTATTCGAGTGTCAGCATCGATGCTGGCCGGGAGGTGTTCGGTTTCCATCCCTTGATTCATGTCTTGCTGGCCGGGGTGTGCGGTGCCTTCCTGACCGGCGATTTGTTCAATATGTATGTCTTCTTTGAAGTGTTGTTGATGTCCTCGTTTGTTCTGTTGACGTTGGGCGGGGAACGGGGGCAAATCGAGGGGGCGATCAAGTACGTGACATTGAATCTGCTCAGCTCCGCGATTTTTTTGGCGGCGGTTGGCTTGATGTACGGGTCGACCGGCACGTTGAACATGGCGGATCTGGCAGTCAAGCTCCCCGCGGCCGGCCAGCCACAACTGTCGACGGTGTTGGCGATGATGTTTCTGGTCGCCTTTGGCATCAAGGCAGCGATATTCCCCCTGTTTTTTTGGCTGCCCGCCTCTTACCACACACCGCCGGTGGCGGTCTCGGCGATCTTTGCGGGCTTGTTGACCAAGGTCGGCGTGTACGCCTTGATCCGCGTGTTTACCTTGATCTTCGTGCACGATGTCGGGTTCACTCACAGCATCATCCTCGTGATCGCGGCACTCACCATGGTCACCGGCGTTCTTGGCGCGGCGGTCCAAGAGGAGTTTCGCCGGATCTTGTCATTTCACATCATCAGTCAGATCGGTTACATGCTAATGGGATTGGGGTTGGTATCGGCGCTGGCCTGGTCCGACTCGGACCAGACGCGGGCCGGGGTGACGCTGGCCTTGGCTGGCTCAGTCTTCTACATCGCTCACCACATCGTCGTGAAAGGAAACCTGTTCCTGATCAGCGGTGTGGTGGAGCGACTGCAGGGGACGGGCAGCCTGCGTCAATCCGGGGGCTTTTACGCCGCCTGGCCGCGGTTGTCGATTCTATTTTTGATCCCGGCGTTATCATTGGCCGGGATCCCTCCCTTGTCCGGGTTTTGGGCCAAGCTGGCCTTGGTCAAGGCGGGGTTGGAGTTGGGCCAGTACACGATGGTCGGTATCGCCTTGGCGGTCGGCTTGTTGACCCTGTTTTCAATGACCAAGATTTGGGGGGCGGTTTTTTGGGCTGCGGCCCCCGCGGAGGGTCCGATGGCGACCGACAACCTTGCCTATCGCCGGGCGCAGCGGAACATCGGAGGGATGATTGCCCCCATCGCGGTGCTTGCCCTGGTAACGGTCGGCATCGGGTTGATGGTCGGCCCGATTTTCGATCTGGCGATGCGGGCTGGCGAGCAATTGATCGATCCCCAGGTTTACATCGACGCGGTCCAGCCGGTCGATCGGAGCGGTGCGTGGGTGGAGGAGGTACGATGAGGTTGTTTATCGCCAATCTGATGCTCGCCTTTGCCTGGTCGCTGATGGTGGCGGAGTTCACTCTGCCCAGCCTGATGCTCGGCTTTGTCTTCGGGTACCTGCTGCTGTGGTTCATGCGCCCGCTGGTCGGCGCCTCGGGCTACTTTGACAAAGTTCGTCAGGTCACGTTGTTTTTGTTATTTTTCATACGCGAATTGATCATGGCCAACCTGCGGGTGGCATGGCACGTGGTGACGCCGTCCAGTTTTTTCAAACCGGGGATCATCGCCATGCCGTTGGAACCGCAGTCGGACATGGAGGCGACCTTGTTGGCCAACGTCTTGACCCTGACGCCTGGATCGTTTGCCGTCGATCTTTCCAGCGATCGCCGCGTGCTGTACGTCCACGTCATGGACGTGGACGATCCGGACGAGATGCGTCATCAATTGAAGCAACAATACGAGAAACCGCTCCTGGACGTGCTGCGAACATGATGGCGATGTGGATGGCAATCGCGGGCAACTGGGTGAGCTGGAGTGGTTGGCTGTCGTTGAACGTTTTCGCCGTGGCGATGATCTTGGCGGTCGCCCGCTTGTTGATCGGACCCACGTTGGCGGATCGGGTCGTCGCGCTCGATTTGGTTGCCGCCTTGGCGGTGGGGATGATTGCCTTGTACGCGATTCAGCGTGGCGAACCGATGCTGTTGCGAGCAGCGATCGTTGTTGCCTTGGTCGTCTTTGTGGGCACGATTGCCTTCGCGAAGTACCTAGAAAAGCGGGAAGGCCCATGACGGGATGGCTACACGAGTTGGTGACCTCCTTGCTCATGCTGGCGGGGGCCGGATTCAGCTTCACCGCTGCCCTCGGCATCGTGCGGATGCCTGATCTGTTCACGCGGATGCAGGCGGCTGCCAAGACCGGTACCTTGGGGGTGGGCTGTACGATCGCAGCCGTGGCGGTCCATTTTGCCGAGGTCGGGGTTACCACCCGCGCCGCCCTGGTGATCCTGTTCCTGTTCCTCACAGCACCGGTCGCTGCCCATATGATCGCGCGCGCGGGCTACATCAGCGGGGTGGTGTTGTGGAGCGGGATGGTCACCGACGAGTTGCGCGACCGCTACGACCCGACGACGCATGCGTTGGCCAGCGGTTTGGAGGGGGAGGAGCAGGGGGACGAGGCGGCGGGGGAATCGGAGAACGAGTCCAGCGGCCTGTGAACGGACGGCCGCCACTTGAGGGACATTGACCCAGCGGTCGTGGCCCCCGTTACAATAGCTTGCTTTCGAATCCTTCGTCCCAGGCGTAGAAGGATCCATGTTGAACATCTCATCACAGACCGGCGCCAGTACAACGGGCGCTGGGTGGGTTGACCAACCGTACTGGTTTCAAGATTCGTGGTGGGAATCGATCCATCTCATTGCGGACGTCGCGATCTGGGCGGGATGTCTCGCCATCCCGCTGGTCCTGCTGCATTTCGTCCGCCGCCGCCGGGATTTCCCGTTCCAGGGTGTGCTATATCTGTTCGCCGGCCTGGTTCTGGCGTTCGGGCTGACGCATTTGCTGGAAGCCAGCCAATCGTATTGGCAAGCATCTCACCCGCTGGCGGCCTTGAAACTGGGGACGGCGCTGGCGGCCTGGGCGACCGTCGCGGCGTTGTTTCCGTTGGTGCCAAAGATGTTGGCGCTCCGCAGCCCCGAGGAAGCGGAGCGCGAGGTCGCGCGGCGAACAGCGGAGCTTTCCGAGATGGCGAGCCGTTTGAAGCGCGAGATCGCTGCCCGCGAGGTTGTCAACCGCGAGCTCCGTGAGAGCCGCGAAATGCTCCAGATGGCACTGGCCGCTGGTGAAACGGGATCGTTCAACTGGGACCTTCAGACCAATGAGGTCGTATTCGATCAGGCCCAAACCCGGCTGACCGGGCTTGGGCTGACGGACAATCCAATCCACCCCGAAGAGTTCTTTTGCCGAATCGCCGACGGCTATCGGGAGGACGTTCGACAGGCGGTCCAGCGGTCGATTGATGGGGACGAACGTTATGAATCGAGGTTTCCGTTCACCAAGCCGGACGAGACTGAAGTTTGGCTCGCCGGCCACGGTTGCGTGATCCGCGATTCTGAGGGACGACCGATCCGTTTGATCGGTCTGAATCAAGACGTGACCGAGTTGGTGCAACGGGAAGCCGAACTGGATGAGACGGCCAAGGAGGCGGTCAATGCAAGCCGTCACAAGAGTCGCTTCATTGCTCAGGTGAGTCATGAGATTCGCACGCCGCTGACCGCCATGCTCGGCTGCATCGATACCCTGATGCCGGAACTTCCCGACGGGAGCACGCGGCAGACGCTGCGAACGGTCCGTTCGCAAGGGGAGATGTTGCGGATTCTCCTCAACGATGTGCTCGACCTGTCCAAGATCGAAGCGGGCAAGCTAACGATCCACAAGGAACCGACGTCGGTCCCGGCGGTCCTGGCCAGCGTCTGCTCGTTGATGGAACCACTGGCCCACGAAAAGGGGCTCGAACTGCGCCGCCAACCTGAGTCGGCGTTGCCGAGTCGTTTCTACGGAGACCCCTATCGGCTTCGCCAAATCCTGCTCAATCTGGTCGGCAACGCGATCAAGTTCACCCGCACCGGGGTGGTCACGATCGTCTCTCGGGCCAGCCCGCATCCTGGCCGCCGGTCGGGAACGTTGACCATCGAAGTCCGCGATACCGGGATCGGCATCGACAAGGGCTCGTTGGCCCGGATCTTTCGCGAGTTCGAGCAGGTCGAAGATGAGGAAGCGGGGACCGGACTCGGTTTGACGATCTGCAGTCGGCTGGTGTCGATGATGGGGGGCGAGCTTTCGGCACGCAGTGAGGTCGGAATCGGTTCCGCCTTCACCGTCACGCTGCCGATGGAAGATGTGGAGACCTGCCGGTTGGTGGCAGCGGACGAGATTGTAAGCGCGGGGGTGGGCGCGCCGATCAATTCGCACCAGCTACACTACCCGCTCCGAATCCTGGCCGCCGAAGACACCCCCGCGATCCAGTTCGTCCTCCGCCGCATGGTAGGCAAGCTGGTCAGCAAACTGCAAATCGTTGACAACGGTCGGGAGGCGGTCGAGGCCGTGATGGCGGCTGAGCCGACGCAGCAACCTTTCGATCTGGTGATGATGGACATCCAGATGCCGGAGGTCAGCGGGATCGAAGCAACCCGGCAACTGCGCCGCGAAGGCTTCAAACGCCCCGTGATCGCACTCACCGCCGGAACGATGGACGAGGAACGACGCGAGTGCATGGCGGCCGGCTGTACTCACTTTCTTTCCAAACCGATCGACGTGGCGCGCCTCCACGAGCTGCTGGCCTCGCTCACCCCTGAAACCTCGCCGCCTTAACGGGTCGGATTCCCGGAGTTCTGGAGTTCGGCAAGTTCCGCGATCAGTTGCCGAAGACCCGGCGCGATGGCGTCAAAACGACGACTCGCGGTGTCGCCGTCGCAATTCCGGGCCGCATCGATGATCTCCTGCAGGTCGATCACGGGGGAGCCTGTCTCGAAGGTGCTCAGCATCCCCTTGAGCTGATGGGCCGCGTGAGCTGCTTCGGTGAAGTCGCCATCAACGATCGCCTGCCGGAACGCCTTCAAGACATCCCCGGCGTCATCGACCACGATCGCCGCCATTTCTCGCAATAATTCAGCGTCGTTGGAAAGGCGCCGCAAGGCTTCGGAGAAACGCTCTCGCTGGTGTTCGTTCACGGTCGTTTGGCAAGTGGCGTGTGCGCCGACGCGAGGGGCTGGCGGGCCAGGCTTCTGACAAGGCACTACCCGGTCGCCGCCGTCGGGGGTGTATCGGACTTGATCGAGACCTCGTTGTCGAGTGAGATACGATAGGAACTGATTCGATCTCGCAGCTTCCCCCGCGTGATCCCCAGGATCTCGGCGGCCTGGCTCTGGTTCCCTTTGGTCTCTCGGAGAATTCGCAGGAGCAAGTACCGTTCCATATACTCCAGCGCCTCGGCATAGAGGTTGGTCGACCCTTTCTCCAACAGCTCGTCGACCAGATCGGGGAGCCCGGAACCTTCTCGGCCGGCCGGATGAACCAAGACCGAGGCGCGATTTCCCACGGAGGAGGCTGAGTCCGCATGTCGGGCGACCTCGTCGGGAAGTGCGTCGGGGGTGATCACCGGGAGGACCGTATCGAGGACGCAGCGGCGAACGACCGAACGCAATTGGCGTACGTTTCCCGGCCAGTGAAAATCGGTCAATAGCTCGACCGCCTCCGGGGCAACCCCCTCCAGGTCGCTCCGGCCAAGCTCCCGTTTGGCCTGCCCCAAAAAATATTGCACCAACAGCGGAATGTCCGAGCGGCGTTCACGAAGGGGCGGCAGGGTGATGATCATCCCGTTGAGCCGGTACAGCAGATCATCTCGGTAATCCCCCTCCTCGACCATCTGCTCCAGGTCTTGGTTGGTCGCTGCGACGACCCGGACATCGGTCGTCAGCTCCTTCCGTCCCCCCAATCGCTCGAAACGCTGTTCCTGCAGCACCCGCAAGACTTTGGATTGAACGGTGGGAGACATGTCACCCACCTCGTCAAGAAAAAGGGTGCCGCCGTGACACTGCTCAAACTTGCCGATACGCCGCGATTCGGCCCCCGTGAAGGCCCCTTTCTCGTGACCGAACAGTTCACTTTCCAGCAGGTTGTCCGGCAGCGCGGCGCAATTCACCGCGAGGAACGGCCCATCTTGGCGGTTGCCGTGGTGAAACAAGGCCCGCGCGACCAGTTCCTTGCCCGTCCCGCTCTCACCACAAACCAACACCGGGATGTCCTGCTTGCTCACCCGACCGATCGCCTTGAAAACCTCCAACATCGGTGAGCTGCGACCGACAAACAACTCCCCCCCACCGCTGGCGACCGTCTCGTCGGCCGCGATCGCCACCGGCACCGCGCTCAAGGCCCGCTGCTCAATCGCCCGGCTGACCAGGTCCCGCAGCGTCTCGGCGACCAGCGGCTTGGCGAGGTAATCGAATGCGCCCAGTTGCATCGCCTCGATCGCCGTATCACTCGTCGCCTCGATCGTCATGAAGATGACCGGTAGCCGCCGATCGTACTGCTGGATCTCGCTCAAAACCGCCATCCCGCTCCGATCGGGAAGCCGGATGTCGAGCAACACCACGTCGAATCCACCTTGCCGAGTCAGCTCAATTCCCTCCTCAGCTCGCTCGGCCGAGACCACCTCGGCGATCGGCTGCAACATCTTCCGGATCATGAGGTGGATCGAACGGTCGTCATCGATGACCAGTACGTTCGTCATCTTCGTGGAGGCCATCTTTGTGAAGGATTGTCCGTGTGAGGCGATTGGTTGAATCAAGCGTATCCAACGCCAGGGGCCCCGCGCCCCTACAGGGGGCCCGCGCCCCCACGGCGTCCCCCCGGGGCTCGGTCGCAGTCGAAGGGCGACCCGCTAGTGGAGGAACTCCCGCATCATACCAAAGACCACCGTGAGTGAACCCGCCCTGCTCCCATTCCTAGGTGCACCTGCTCGTTGAAGGGACAGTCTGGACGCTTTCCCGCCAGCGGTAGCTGCTGGGGACCGTTATCGTCGTAACGTCAGAGGGACACTTGGGTATAGCACATTCTTGGCACGAGAAATGCTTAGGGGAAGGGTATATATTCGTACGGGTTTTCCGTCCGCATTGTTCTGCAGGGTCAGCATTGGTCTGAATGCTCGCTTGGCCTGAGGCGATTATTGGTTATTTTTTGAGACAGTTAGAATCGTGGTTGTCGGCCTGTTCCAACCGCGGAGTCCCCCCGCTCCACCTGTTCTCGTCGTGGACGATCAGTCTGCGAACCGTTGGGTGCTGGGAAGGCTGCTGCACCAACTCGGGATCGAGTGCCGGTTTGCCAGCGATGGCACCGAGGCGGTCGCCTTGGCAGGGATGCGACGGTGGGGGGCATTCCTGATGGATATCGAGATGCGCCGTCTCGACGGTGACGTCGCCGCTAGCCGATTGCGGCAGTTGAGCACCTTTCTCGCTGACGTCCCGATCATTGCGATCACATCGCTGCCGGTTGATGAGGCTCGAAACCGTTGCCGTTGGGCAGGGATCAACGGGTTGGTGTTCAAACCGGTCACCCTTCCATCGCTGGAGCTCGAGCTCCGACGCCACGCACCGGCGCTGTTCCAAACAACCCCCCCCGCTTCCGACCACGGCGGTCACAGCAACCAAATGGGAGGGTCGACGCACAGAAATTGACATTGCGGTTAATCCGAGACCTCAGCAGCCCCCCTTGGTCATGCTCCGCAGTCTCGGTTACCGTAGTCGATATGGCCACCCCACCGAAGAGTCTCAGCAAACTGCAGTCCGCTCAACGAGTGATCTCGACCGATCATGGTGAGGTTTTGGGATGCAGTTACCGCTGGCCGTCGGGTCAGTACTGCGCGATCCATACCGAGCGGGGAATCCTCGGCTGCGGACTGTATGACTGCTCGGTCGGCTCGCAGTTCGGGATGGCAATCGCCATCGCCCGGGGCACCCCCGAACATCCCCTGTTTGAGCCGGAAGATTTGCTGGCCGCATGGGTCACCGAGGTCAGCGCCCCGGCGGAGAAACTCGGCATCTCCCCCGGAATGACGGGCGCCGATGCCGTGAAGTGTCTTGTGCAAGGACAATGAGCCGCGATCCCGGTCGACCCGCTGACCGGCGCGAACCGGTCGACCCAACACCATCGATTCCCTGCCGGTTGTGCTTCGCCGAAGCACCGCTGTTTCACCAAGACCCGAGACGCCGCTACTTTCGCTGCCGCTGCTGCCGCCTGGTTACCGCCGACCCCGATTCGTACCCGTCGCGTCCGCAGGAAAAAGCACACTACGACCTGCACGAGAATGACCCCCGCGATGCCGGCTATCGCCGCTTTCTCAGCCGGTTGCTCGAACCGTTGAACCGGCGTTTGCCACCGGCGAGCAACGGGCTCGATTTCGGCAGCGGTCCGGGGCCAACCTTGTCGATCATGTTTGCCGAACTCGACCACACAATGCAGATCTACGACCCGTTCTACGCGGCGGATCCGTCGGTACTTGATCGGCAATACGACTTTGTGACCGCGACCGAGGTGGTGGAACATCTTCATCGACCCGCGGAAACCTTGACGCTGCTGTGGTCATTGCTGAAACCAGGCGGTTGGCTCGGCATCATGACCAAGCGAGTGCGCGACGCCGCGTCATTTCGACACTGGCACTACAAGCTCGACCCGACTCATGTCATCTTCTTCTCACGGGACACATTCGCTTGGCTCGCGGAACAATGGCGTGCCCGCTGGATCATTGTCGGCGATGACGTTGTGCTGTTTCAAAAAGACCTCTGAAAGACAGCGGCCGGGACGCTTCAATCCATGCCTTCGAATCACCCATGCGAACCGTTCGCCGCCGGCAGCTCGCTGCGTTCACTCAGTGCCTTGGCGATCGCCCTAGCGGTGCTGGCCGGCGTCGTTTTTCGCGCCGCTTCGCTGCAAGAGCCCGGCGGGCGCGCGATGGCGTTTCGCACCGAGGTACGCCTGGGGGCGGCCGCGAGGCAAACGTTGTGCGGCGACCGCGATGGCGTGCTCCGTGATCCGCTCGCCGCGGTGCAGTCATCGGAACTGGCTCAAATCCCCGCCACGCAGCTCCACGATGCTTCGCTGGAGTGGTTCGATCCCGAAGCGGAGATCGTACTCACCGCCGGCGCCGATGGTGCCCCGGGACGCCGGGGCATCGATGACGACTTCGATGGCGTGATCGACAACCCCTCCGAACTCGGCGCCATCGGCAGTGACGATCATTGTGCTACCCCAACCGACCCCGACTTCGACCAGCACATCAACCGCCCCTTCAGCCGGGTCGTCGACCACGGAGCCTATGCCCCGCACCCTGCCGAATTGGAGGCCCCGGCTGCCGTCCGCGTCCTCGTTCACGGCGAAACCCGCCGGCGCCAGTGGGTCTGGCAACTCGGAGGAGAGAGCAGTCAGTAGTCAGTCGGTAGTGGGCAGTTCTCTTGACACTGAAGGAACCGGAATTCTCTCGCCGGTGACTTGCACGACTCCCCAAAAAGAGTCCTGACCCCTTTTTTAATCGAGGGGATCGCCCCATTGCTGCGGGGGGGCTATGGGAGTACAGTGATCGCCCAATCGCTGGTCCCTCGTGGGCGCAAACGCTCCCGGGCAGCCAGTGTGTCGGGCTGAACTCTTCTGGGGCTTGAAGAAGCGAGGGGGGACCATGTCGCGTCTTCTGTTTGGGATGCTCTGCCTGTTGTTGGCCGGAGCGGTTTCTGGCTGCGGTACGACGGTGGAAAAGGGCGAAGTCCGCGGGGTGGTGACCCTTGGGGAGGAGCCACTGGAGTCGATCATGGTCTACTTCATGCCGGACCCGGCGAGTGAAGGGGACCAAGCGGCATCGTGGGGGGTCACCGATGCCGAGGGTCGATACCGGCTGGAGTATCAAGGCGAGGGGGGCGGCTTTGGCGCGATTCCTGGCCAGCATCGCATCACCCTGGAGGACCTGGTCCCCGAAAATTCCCGCGGCGAGGAAGTTCCCCCGGCGCCGCGAATCCCACCGAACCTGATGAGCCCTTCGGCAACGGGGCTGCGTTACGAAGTCGTCCCCGGCGAACAGACGATCGACATTGACGTCGCTGCACCGCCACCCAAAAAAGAGCCCTGACCCCTGCTCTTCTTCGTCTCGATGTTGATCCCGAATTCGTCGCTGCCACGTAACGCGCGAGGTCGCTGAGGTTCTTGATGAAGGTGCGCGAGTCGATGACGCGGCGCGTAGCGTCGTCGTCCCCGTCCCCGTGGTAGCGGAGCCGGCCGTCTTCCACCCAGGCGCCGCGGTCGTCGAGCGAGGCGACGAGTTCTTTGGCGCGGCGGGTGAGCTTCGGGATCGGGGAAATCGCTGTACCGCTGCGGCCACGCTCCATTGGCAAGCTGGGCGCGGAGGAACGAATCGAGTGCATATTGGACAGCCTCATGGACCTGCTTGTTTTCAAAACCGAGCGTTTGATCCAGTTGCATCAGAAAACGTGCAGCGGACTGCGACTTATCGTCATCGAACGTCGTGACGTTCCGCTTTCCCTGTTGCTCGCCCATGCGGTAGGCATAGTTCCGAAGGTCGCGAGGGTCGAATTCGATTCGGTTGTCCCAGCCGCCCGATTCCAACTGCCCGCGGACAAGAGCCTCGGCCGTTTCCAACGCCGCGTCCCGGAGCCGTTGATCGCCGGTCAGGCGATAGGCATTGAGATAAGCCAGGCCGACCGACGGCGTACTCGGCGGCTCGACCCAGGCGGTCGAGGGCCCGACCGCGCCCTCGCGTTTCTTGAGGTCTTCGCTGATCCGGTAGACATGCCCACCGCCCTCGGAGGCCGCGTGCTGGCGAAAGAAGCCGACTGCCCGATGCATCGCCTCGCGAGCCTCACGATAAGAGACCGTCTCGTCAGGATCGGCACCGGAACAGATTTCACTGACAATAGTGTTATTTCTCTGGGATTCTGCATTCAACGCCACGGCGTGATCGTGAGATTGGGCTAGCCGGCCGGAGCGCCGGCCGGCGGTTTTGGGCTCCGCCGGGCCAACGCGGGACCGCCGGGGGCGC
>CAYWXT010000011.1:0-40929 GCA_964462125.1 uncultured Pirellulaceae bacterium
CGAAGAGAGGCGGCACCCCACAAGTTCACGCCCATGTCGGGCGTACCGGTGAACGCGAGACCTCATCAACCTTGTTGGAAGTAGTGGCCGAACCGTTCGGCCTGCGTTACCGCAGACGTTCGTCTCCCGATCCGACGCACTCACGGCGTGATCCGACCACGGTCGCACCCCACGACGCATGTTCCTTCGTGCTCTCGGTGTACTTCGTGGTTCCACATTGACGGTGCCCTTGGTACGACCTCGCGTTGCCGGCCCGAAATCACCCGCTCGGCAAATCGATTCGCCGTCGCGAATCTGGTTGCCTGTCATCCCGGACACGGCACGACCGGAGTGACACGCGTGGTAGCCTGAGGACGTTGGTGTCCTCGGTGGCAGACGATCCACAGGCCGTGGTGCCCGCCGGTGGGCACGCAATGTTGATCCGTCCGGCGGCTGATAGAATGGCTGGCGTTCCAACTTGCTTTCCTTGATCGACTCCGTGAGAGACGCTGATGAACCGTTTCTGTTTTCCCAGCCTCGATGACTTCTACAGCACTCCGATGGGCCGCTTGGCGGTGGCGCTGAGTCTGTTTGCCGTGTTCCTGGTTGCAAGCTCGGGAGCCGCGGAGACTTGGCGGGCCGGGGTCGCAAAGGCCAACATCACACCGCAGCAGCCGATGTGGATGGCGGGATATGGTAGCCGTGATCGACCGGCCGAGGGGAAACTGACGGACCTCTGGGGCAAGGTGCTCGTGTTGGAAGATGCGGAGGGACAACGGGGCGTGCTGATCACACTCGACCTTGTCGGGATCGATCGCAGTCTATCGCAGGAGATCGGTGACCAGTTGCAGGAACGTTTCGGATTCGAGCGGGCCGATGTTGCGATCAGTACGTCACACACGCATACGGGGCCAGTGGTTGGAAGAAACCTCGCGCCGCTGCACTACGCCATCGTTCCTCCGGAGCAACAGCGTTTGATCGATGCCTATGCCGAGCGGTTGCCAGCTGAGTTGGTCGACGCTGTCGAGCGGGCGATCGATGACCTTCAGCCGTGTCACCTCCGTCACGGTAGTGGGGAAGCGACGTTCGCGGTCAACCGGCGCGACAATCGGCCGGCAGGGGAGGTGCCTGCGCGGCGCGCCGCCGGGACGTTGGAAGGCCCGTTCGACCATCAGGTCCCGGTGCTGGCAATCGAGGACGATGACGAGAACCTCCAGGCCGTCGTCTTCGGCTACGCTTGCCACGCCACGGTGCTCAGTTCTTATCAATGGTCGGGGGATTACCCGGGGTTTGCACAAGCCGAGTTGGAACAGCTCTACCCCGGGTGCCAGGCAATGTTTTGGGCCGGCTGTGGCGCCGACCAGAATCCCCTGCCGCGCCGGTCGGTGGCGTTGGCCCAGCACTATGGCCAACGGTTGGCCGATGCGGTCGATGCGGTGCTGCTGACAACCGCCATGACCGACCTCGCCCCGCAATTTGAAACCGAGTACGCCGAGATCGATCTGGAATTGGATACGTTGCCGAGCCGCGATGTGCTCGAACAGCAATCGCAATCGGAAAACAAGTACGAGCGGGCTCGGGCGGAGATGTTGTTATCGCAGATCGATGCGGGAACACCACTGTCGCCGACCTATCCCTACCCGATCGGGACCTGGAAGCTGGGGCAGGACGTCCGCTGGATTTTTCTTGGCGGTGAAGTCGTGGTCGATTTCGCCTTGCGGCTGAAGGAGGAACTCGACGGGCCGGTTTGGATCGCCGGCTATGCGAACGATGTGATGGCCTACATCCCGTCGCGACGCGTGTTGCGTGAAGGGGGCTACGAAGGGGGCGGGGCAATGGTCTACTACGGCCTGCCGACGGTTTGGTCGCCCGCGGTCGAGAGAGACATCGTTCGCGAGGCGGTTCGCCAAGCGGGTGGAGAACGTTGATGGGTACATCCAAATCATGAGTGACCGATCATCCGTGGGAGACGGGGAGCGTCGGACCGAATCGGTCGGAGACGCGGCCACGCGCCTCGTAGCCAACTTGCTTGTGATGGTCACCTTTCTCGTCGTAGCCACCATGGTTGCTGGATTTTTTGGAAGGTGGCATTACCTACTCGATCTTGGCAGCCATCTTCGCATTCAAGCCGTGGTTGCGCTCATTGTTAGCGGCGCGACCTTGTTCGTGCTGAGGCGACGCCGTTGGGCGGTCGCGAGCATGCTCATCTCGCTCGGATTGATCGGCTCTTGGTGGCCGTTTCCTCAGTCATCGGATCCGGCAACCCATGGAAATTTTCGCCTTCTTTCGATGAACGTTCTGACAAGCAATTCTGAACACGAGCGTTTGATCGAGTACATCATCGAGCGTGATCCGGATTTCATCATGCTGCAGGAAACAAACTCGAAATGGATCGAGTCTCTCGACGCTGCACTCGGCGAATCATGGATGTTTCGCAAATCGGTACCACGGTCCGACAATTTTGGCATCGCCTTGTACAGCAAGATTCAGTGGAAATCGTGCGACATCGTTTCGTATGCAAAAGGTCAGGAGACACCTTCGCTCTCCGTCGTTTTCAAAACGGAAGACGGTCGCGACCTGCGATTGATTGGTACTCATCCTCCGCCGCCAATGACTGGGTCACTCTGGAGCTCGCGTAATTTCGTGTTCGCGTCGCTGGCCAGCGACGTGCAAACGCACGGTAACGAACACACGATTGTTGCTGGCGACCTCAATTGCACACCCTGGTCGTATTGGTTCAAACGCCTGTTGAGGGAGTCAGGTCTTCGTCACTCGGCGACAGGAAACGAATGGAATGTAACCTGGATACCCGGAATTCCCCTCTCGATTTTTGGACTCCCGATCGACCACGTGCTCGTTGGGCCAGGCATCCGGGTATTCGATCAATCAGTCGGCCCCGATCTGGGATCCGATCATCGACCGGTGGTTGTGGACTTCGAGTGAGCTGGCTATCGATCCCCGAGAAAGTTCTCGAAGAAAGCATAGACCACGGCGTTGGAATCGTCGTTTGGACCGTGGTCGGGACGGTTCGTCATCAGCACTCGGTCGTCATGACCGAGGACTCGGTTGACTTCGACGGAGTGGTTGAGTGCTTGCCAGCGATGCAGCGGGTCTTCGGATCCGCCGGAGACCAAGAAGGGCCGCGGTGCCATCAAGGCGTGGAGTTCGTGCAGGTCACGGCCTTGCTTTCGCAATTCGGGATACAGCCCCCGTGCCGGATTTTCTTCACTGATCACGCCCCGTTTTCGCCACGGTTTGGGGTGATAGCCAAGGTACCACGGTTCCCAGTAATTGACGTTTGGCCGCGATTCGTCGAACACAATGCCGGGATCGGACCAAACCCCGCAGGCGAAGTTGTCGAACAGGCAGGAGGCGAACATCGCCCACTTGCCGCCGAAGGAGTGTCCCACGATCCCGATCCGCTCGGCGTCCACCTCCGGCCGGTTGGCGAGAACATGCCAGGCGGTCGCGGCGGCGTAGCCGAGCATCGACAGTGGCTGAACCTGGGCATCTTCGAGGTTGGGGTAATACAGTCCGTAGGTTCCCGCCGCCGTCGCCTCGGTGGTCCCAATCGAGAGAGCAACGAAACCGCGCCGAGCGAGCTGTAGCGCATAGTCCCGATTGGGAGTTCCTTCGCCGATCGCGGTTTCTGGCTCGTAATAGACGGTCACCACCGCGGGTCGCTGGCCCTCCCCGTCGGGCACCAGCAGGTAACCCTCGGTCGTCTCGTCGGGTGTCCAGGGAAACCGCACGCGGTGCTGCGTAAAATTCTCACGCTGCTGCGACTCCAGGATTTCGAGCGGGGGATCGGTGTTCAGCTCCGGCCATGACCCCAGCAGTTGTTCCCACTGGGAGCGGAGCTCTGTCCGGCGACGTTGCCAATCTTCGGCCGATTCGACACGGGTGCCGTCAGCGAATTCCAGTGGTGAGCGATAGTCACCCGGGTCATCGCGATAAACGACCGGTGGGGCCGTGTAGCCGCGAATCGTCTCCCATGGATCGGCGGCGGATGTCCGAGGATCGGTCTCGGAGGGATCGGGGGAGGCGAGTCGCCGGTTAGGCCGGTCCCACTTCAGCTTGGCGACAAAAATGCTGTTATCGCTGCCATGCTGCTCGACCCCTTGCGGCTGCATCCATTCCGCGACGGTGACCCAGGATTCAGATTCGGAGACATCGACGACGCCGAAATTCCCCAGTCGTGCGCCCCGCTCGGGTACCAGCACTTGTTCGGTGTCCCGGATCACCTGCAACTCGTCTGAATCGACGCGAGCCAGAAACAACGGTGCTCGATGGCGGAAAACGTGGTCGTTGTCCGCACCCCGGCGGGTGTAGGCGAGGAACAACGCGTCGCTATGGGTGACCCAATGTTGCTGCGTGTTGTAGTTGCCGAGTTCACTTCCGTCGTCGAAGGTCCACTGCCGGGGCGTTTCAAAATGAACTCCGTCATCGCTCACGCTCACGTAACCGTGATCATCGTTTCGCATCGTCAGGTAGTATCGACCCTGGAACTTCGTCAGCGACGGCTCGTAGAGTCCCCGTTTCACCGGGATGGTCAACTCGTCTCCATGCTCGATGAACTCCACTGTCTTGCCATCGAACCGGCAACGGCAGACGGTGACGGAAAACTGCTGATCCTCGGGTTCCTTGAAGTAAATTGGAATCAGAATATCACCGCCGGGCAGATCGACTCGCTGCACACTTCCCGAGCCGGCGTTTTTGAACTTCGCCTCGTCGGGAAGTTGGACCGTGTCCCACTTACCCCAGCGGTTTCGCTTCACGTCATAGACAGCGTAGGCGATGCCGCGAGGCCGGGCGCGCATGACATGGTTATCGCGGTACCAGACTGTGTGGCCCAGTCCCAGCAGACTTTGGCTAGCGGCATGCCACTGAGGGGTGAAGTCGCAGACCGTCGTCTCGTCGCCTGGTTGCAAAAACTCGGGGGCGATCGCAGCGCCGGTGGGAAGCGGATCAGAAGCATCCTCAGAAACCACCTGGCGTTGAAAGGCGGACTGTGCTCGCGGTTCGGTCCAGGACGCGCCAAGATCTTCTGAGCGAGTCTCATTCAGCTCATAAAACACATCTGACCCCGTGAGCAACAACTTTTGCATCGTCATCACCACCAGTGGTTGCTCCGCTTCGTTCCCCGGCACGCCGGGAGGAATCGCTCCGGCCCGCGCATGCACCCAACACTTCTCGCCGTCAAAGCCGCTATGGGCGACGGTTCGCTCCAGGGTGTAGGTGAGATCGTCATCGGACTCGGCGACAATGGCCGTTGCCGCGGTGAACAGCGTGATGGATACGCAAAAACAGAAGCGAGCGAAGCAGGACGCAGACACGGTAGTAATACTCCAGAATTTCGAACTCAACCCTTGATCACCTTGGTTCCCGCAATGTCATCATGCAGACAGGCGCGACTGGATCGAAAAATCATTAGCGCGTTGAGCAAGGGAACGACGATGTTCAACATCGGAATGATTGCAACCACCCACAACCAAGCATAGCGTTTGAGAATAAGTGGACCGAAGGGAAGGAGCGCACCGGTCTCGCGGTCGACGATCTTCGTCTTCACGACCAGCTTGCCCACGGTTTTTCCTTGAGTGGCGAGCAAGTAGCCATTGACCGCAAGGAAAACGGCGACTCCAACAATCCCGCCGGCCACTTGGCTGAGGACCATGACTGTAGACGAGTCGCCAAACGCTATTCCGATCACCATGCCGAGTCCGAAAGCGAGCGGAACCACCAATGCGATTTGAATGACCCCGTCGATAAATGCCCCAACGAAACGCTCGGACCGTGGTGCCAGGATTTGCTCATCCGCGACGGCGTCGAAGAGATCGACACCACCAGCGGCCGTCGGTTGATACGGATTGAATTCGTTCATCGCGAAACCCAATTCTACGCGGGGTTGGGGGACAGTTGCCATTGGCAAGCGTGATGGAGCCCATAAGATACCGCGCGGCGCACGTCGATGTTGTTCCTGAAGGTGGCAGATCGTCTCAAGGAGTTCTAGGGCTGCCCCTTCAGCGCTGAGCGGTTGACCAACTCAAGGATCTCATATCCCCCTGCCGCGCAGCGCCAGGGTCGGACGCTGACGTCCGGAGAGGGCCAGCCTGGGAGAGCGATGGTCTTAATTGGAGTCAACAGGCAGACCGAAAATTTTAAATTTCTGATCCCGCTCATCCAGCGCCGTCAGGGGCCAGCCCCCGAACCCCCGAGATTTTTTGGAGGCATGGCGCCGGTGTTCAATGATTGCCAGGGATCCATGATCCGTTACCTTGATGGGTGCTAAGTGAAATGGACGTGGAACGCTGCAGAGACGCAACTCCACCGGGGATAGCTCAGCCGCCGGTGCGTCAATGATGCATCCGTGCAAGCGGGCGGCCGCGGCTTCCTAGTAGCGATGGCACGGGTCCAAAACGAACAGCCGAGCGATCCCGCTCTCCCACGGTGTTTTCCACCCAGGGGCAATCGATCTACTGCGGCTATGCCAGTAGCCCTTGAACAATTTTTCCATGAACGTCGGTCAGCCGATAGTCGCGGCCTTGGAATCGGAAGGTCAGCCGCTTGTGATCGATCCCCAGTTGGTGCAGCAGAGTGGCGTGCAGGTCATGGACGCTGACCGGGTCGCGGACAATGTTGTAGCTGAACTCGTCGGTTTCCCCGTAGGAGATCCCCGGCCGCACGCCACCGCCAGCCATCCACATCGAGAAGCAGCGGGGGTGATGATCGCGACCGTAGTTTTTGGCCGTCAGTTCTCCCTGGCAGTAGACCGTCCGTCCGAACTCACCGCCCCAGACAACGAGGGTGTCCTCGAGCATGCCGCGGCGTTTCAGATCCGCGAGGAGCGCCGCGGACGCTTGATCGGTTTCCCGGCAGCGTGCGCGAAGCTGTTTGGGCAAGCCTCCGTGAGTGTCCCATCCGCGATGGAACAGTTGGACGAATCGCACGCCGCGCTCGACCAACCGCCGCGCGAGCAGACAGTTGAAGGCGTAGCTGCCTGGCTTCCGCGCGTCGTCTCCATAGAGTTCGATCGTTTCCTCCGATTCATCCGAAAGGTCGGTCAGCTCCGGAACCGCGGTTTGCATTCGGTAGGCCATTTCGTACTGGGCGATGCGCGCCTCGATCTCTGGATCGCCGCTTTGTTCAAAGTGCAACTGGTTGAGCTGGGCGAGATCGTCCAGTGTTCGGCGGCGGAGTGGATCGGGCATACCCTCGGGGTTGTTCAAATAGAGCACCGGATCGCGGCCACTTCGAAAGCGAACCCCCTGGTACTGCGACGGCAGGAAGCCGGCGCCCCACAAGCGATCGTAAAGCGGCTGGCCTCCCGAGTTCGAGACCATCGCGACGAAGGCCGGCAGGTTCTCGTTTGCGCTGCCGAGTCCATAATTCAACCACGCGCCGATGCTGGGCCGGCCGGCGATTTGAAATCCGGTTTGCAAGAAAGTGATCGCCGGGTCGTGGTTGATCGCCTCGGTGTGCATCGACTTGATCACGCAGACGTCGTCGATGATGTTCGCCAGGTGGGGAAGCAGTTCCTGATTGATCGCCACTCCCGACTGGCCACACGGCTGGAAGGGAAAGATCGACTTCGCAACGGGGAACGAGCTTTGGCCGGCGGTCATGCCGGTCAAACGCTGCCCCTTGAAGACGCTGTCGGGGACCTCTTGTTGATGGACGTGCTCCAGATGCGGCTTGTGGTCGAGCAGGTCCATTTGGGGTGGGCCGCCCGATTGGAACAGGTAGATCACTCGCTTGGCCTTGGCCGCATGATGCACCCCGTGGGGCAACCCAGGGCCGGTTGCCACCCCATCGTCATCGGCTGAGGCGTGGCCATCGGCCTGCAACAGCGTGGCCAGCGCGGTCGCGCCGAGTGCCGCGGTCGAGCGGCCGAACAGACCCCGTCGGGTCAGCGGACCGCTCAGAGGTCGCTGGTCCCCAGGTCCCGCGGTCGGCCCAGTGGTTGGAAGGTGGCTCATCGTCAACTCCTATCGACAACTATTCTTTCGTGATCACTTCGTCAAGATTCAGCAGCACGTTGGCGAATGCGGTCAGGGCCGCCAACGTTTCCGGTTCGCGACAAGCTTCCAGCGGTAACGGGGTGTCAGCCGATGCGATCAATTGTCGCGCCGCGTCGCTGTTGTCGCGATAAAACGACTGGTACGATGTCAACGCGTCCTGGAGCGCCGCTGCCTCCTTCTCGGTGGGGTCGCGGGCGGTGACGATCCGGAAGCCGTGGCGAGTCACGCTGGCGTGATCGAGCGAAGCTTCTGGGCCCGCCGCTTCCCATAGACGGTGTGCCAACCCGAATGCGGCGTGAACGAAGGCGGTTTCATTGAGCAGCGTGAGTGCTTGCAGGGGCGTATTGGTACGGCGGGCGAGGACCGCGCAGGTTTCTCGGTCGGCGGCGTCCAAAGTCGACATGCTGGGAGGAGCCACGGTCCGTTTCCAGAACGTGTAGAGACTCCGCCGGTACAGATCCTCCCCTTCGGAGCGTTCGTACTTCATGTTGCTCATCTCCTCCCACAATCCTTCTGGCTGAAACGTTTTCACCGCCGGGCCGCCTTGACGATGCGTGAGGAGACCGGCGACCGAGAGGGCCTGGTCGCGAACGACGTGCGCGGGCAATCGTTGGCGCGGTCCGCGGGCAAGCCAGCGGTTGTCTGGATCGGCTGCGAGCTTTTCCGGTGAGGCCTGCGACGACTGGCGGTAAGTACTGCTGAGGACGATCAGCCGCTGCAGGTGGCGCACGTTCCATCCGCTGCGGACGAATTCGGTGGCTAACCAATCGAGCAACTCCGGATGACTCGGAGCATTTCCTTGAAGCCCAAAGTCTTCCGGCGTTGCGACCAAGCCGCTGCCGAAGAAGCGTTGCCAATGCCGGTTGACGGTGACGCGGGCGGTCAGCGGATGATCGCCACTGACCAGCCACTTCGCGAACGCCAGCCGGTCTTGTGGGTCTTCCTTGCGCAGGGGGGGGAAGATCTCCGGGACGTCCGGCTCGACGGTCTCACCCAGTTGGTCATAGATCCCCCGTTTCCGAACACGGGTTGGTGACTTCTGGGGTCGCTCCTTCATCACCATGGTCGTCGGCAGGGAGTCCCAGAAGCGGTCCCGCCGGAGACGCGTCTGATGCAGGCGGCGGGCGAGTTTCTGCAATGGCTCCGGCGCCGCGTGTTCTAGAAACCACTGCCGCAACCGTTGCTGTTCCACGTCGTCCCGCTGGTCTTCGTCGGTGGCCGCCCTCTGCGGCAACCCCGGCTCGTCGGCCAAACGCCGGATCTCCCCCTCCCACAAGGTTCGGTCGTAATACCGCAGCTGATCGATTGCGCCGCGGTAGTTTTCACCCCGCACGCCACCTCCGACGGTCAACTCGGTGTTCGGCTTCGTGCCCCCGGTGTTGCTGTTCGTGTTGTACAGCGTCCTGGTCGGCACGGATTCGCCATCGAGATAGATTCGCATTCCCATTGCGCTTTGACTGCCGTCGTTGGTCAACGTCACGTGGGTCCACCGGTCCGTGGGCAGGGTTCGCTTCGACTCCACCGCACCGACACCGGCGACCCAGCGCGTGATGATGAAAAAGCGGAGTCTGCCGTCAACCAGGTCCACCAGCAATCCGGAGCGCCGCGTGTTGTTGGTCTGGCGTGACAACACGACTCCCTCCTTCCGCATCTCGGGACGAATCCAGAACGAGAGCGAAAACGGGATTTCACCCCGCGCATCGGCGACTTCGCCTAGCTTGGCTGTTTGTGTGCCATCAAAGTGCCAGGCATTCCCGATCACTCCAGGGACCGTTGTCGGTTCACGGCGGTCCCGGTTGTGCGATTCCTCGTCACCACGCGACGGTTCGTCGCCGTCAGGCTGTTCGAAGGTGAAGTGATGGCGCAGTTGTTGGGAGACGGCGGGGGAATCGTTCAGGTCGATCGTCCCATCGTTCAGCCACCCCCGCAGGGCTTGGTCGACGCGTGGCACGGTTTGATTCAACGCGTTCCGTTGCGATTCGATGGCCCGCTCCCGCCGGTCCAACTCCGCCTGTTGAGCGCGCGTTGGCGCCGTCACCCAAGGTTCCGAATTGCCGAACTTCACCGCCCGCCCCGACTCAGCCGCGTTGTCGAAGAACGAGATCAGCTGGTAGTACTCGCGCTGCGAGACCGGGTCGAATTTATGGTCGTGGCAGCGGGCGCAGCCCATCGTCAGCCCCATCCAAACGGTGGAGGTCGTGTCGACACGATCCACCGCGTTCTCGAACAAGAACTCCTCCAAAACCAAGCCGGCTTCGGAGTTGTAGCGATGATTGCGGTTGAAGCCGGTGGCGATCTTTTGTTCCAGCGTCGCGCCGGGCAGCAGGTCCCCGGCCAGTTGCTCGATGGTGAATTGATCGAAGGGCGTTCCTGCGTTGTAGGCGTCGATCACCCAGTCGCGCCAGGGCCACATCTCGCGCGGCCCATCGTTCTGATAGCCATCGGTGTCGGCATAGCGGGCAGCGTCGAGCCAATGAAGTGCCATTGCTTCGCCGTAACGTTCGGAGTGCAGCAACCGATCGACGACGCGACGCTCCGCACCGGGCGCCTCGTCGCGAAGGAACGCATGGAGCTCCTCCGGCGTTGGCGGCAATCCGGTCAGATCGAGGCTGACCCGCCGGAGCCAACGAGATTTCTCCGCCGGCGGTGACGGTTCCGACCCGCGCTGCTCAAGCGTCGCCAACACGAAATGATCGAGCGGATTGGTTGGCCAATCGACCTGCATGACCGCAGGGATCTCCGGTCGCTTTGGGGCCTCGAACGCCCAATGCTTGTCATAGGTCGCCCCGCTGTCGATCCAGCGGCGGAGGACGCTGATCTCCTCAGCGGAAAGCCGCTTTCCGGTTTCCGCTGGCGGCATCCGTAGCCCGGAGTCCTCCTGTTCGATCCGCGCGATCGCCTCGCTGGCGTCCGAATCGCCAGGGACAATTGCCGCGCCCCCTCCCAGTTCGGCGAACGCTCCCTCGGGCAGGTCCAATCGCAATCCCGCCTCCCGGGTCGCCGCGTCGGGCCCATGGCAGGAAAGACAATTGTCCGACAGGATCGGTCGCACGTCCTGGCTAAAGTCAACGGTCTCGGCACCTCCGATGGACGCAAGAATCGAAACCAACAGAACGAATACAGGAAGGCGAGAAACCATCAAAGCGGGCGGGGTTGGTGGTGGGAGGTTGATGCCTTGTGGCAGGTTCAACGGTCTTCATTATGAACGATGCAGCGGCGGGCCGCGAGTTTTCGCTGTTCGCCCGCGCAAAGCAAAAAAGGGGTCAGGACTCTTTTTCCAGGAACTGGCCCTTCGGGTGCTTCGCAAAAAAGAGTCCTGACCCCTTTTTTGCTGCCCCCTCTTTCTGCAGCTGGTGCCAGCGTTCGACGGTTTCCGGAGTGCCGACCGAAACCGCGTCGCTGCGGCCGAATCCCCGTTCGCTGAGGTGCACCGAGGGGGCCAGGTGCAGCAGGGCTTCCAGCATCAAATGGTCGTGGCGGTGCCGATCCGAGAGCCCCGAATCATGGTAGATCCAGCGATGCGACTCAAGGGCACGGTCGATCGCGACCAACGCCGCATGCTCAACCGATTCGGCTGCCAAAACCAGCTGCACGGGACCGCACTCAACATAGTACTTTGCCATCGGAGACTCCTTCCTGGACCGGGATCGGCGGGCGATCGAACTCTGAATGCCCATCGGGGACATTCAGATCATCGCTGAGGAGGGGACACGTCCGGTCACACTCAAGAAAATCGTCCAGGCTTTTTCTGAAAAACCCTGCGCCGTGCCGTGACAAAACCGTGCCATCACAAAACCGATGGCATTGGGCTAGGCTCTGTCAGAAAACGCCCATCGCACCATGATTAGAAGTGCGGCCGCCCTCCTAGCAACTACCCTCCCTTGGGAGGGTCGCGAGGAACGAGCGGGGAGGGGCCAATCGCCGCTTTATTCCCCCATCACAAGCCCGCACGATTCGATTGCATGGTGCTTGGCCCTCCCCGGACGTCAGCGTCCGACCCTCCCGCGAGCGGGAGGGTGATGATTGTCGCTTCGCGAGCGTCGTGCACGTTTTCTGACAGAGCCTAGCGACTCCGGCTATCGGGGGTGTCAGCGAAGTCGAACGTCAATTCCTCGGCCCCGATCCGGCAGGTGACCCGCCGTTGTTCCGGTTGTGCCGCAACGACGGTTTCAATCAGGTTCGCGCCACTGGGGACCTCGCGCCGCTCCTGAACCAGGGTGTCCCCGTCGCGGACGTCCATCGCCAGGACCTCCAGTTCTCGCTTTCGTGATCCGGTGGCATTGAAATCGGACCAGCCACGGGTGAGCGTCAGAATCGGGATCGCGGAGGGTTGCGCCAGCGTGCACCCCCACGGGGCATCGAACTGTTCGGTCCAGCGGTGTTCTCCTTGCTCCAAGGAGACGGAGATGACGGCATCGACCCGTTGATGGTTTGGCATGTTGGCGGTCTGCAAGGTCGCCGTGCCGCTTTCCTCCTTCGGCATCTGGCGTCGCCGCGGCAGGAGCAGGAATTGTTCTTCGAGCAGCACCGCCTGCAGTCCATTGAGATCGTCGTACTTGGGGAGGTCTTCCAGCTCCGCCAGCTGCCTGGCTTCCACCAAATCCCAAATCACGGCCGTTCCCTCGGTGTCGAAGAGTGCCAAATAGCGTCCTTCGACAACTTGGCCGTATGCGGCCTCGACGTTCTCGCTGCGACGGTTGGCCGGCGCCGCCCGCCGATGGAGCAACACATCGTCGGTGAACGGATCGATCAGCCGGATATCATACATCGCTGGGGTCTCGGGGGCGGCGTCATCAGTCGGGGCATCGTCGGCTTGGTCGTAACACAAAACATACTCACCGGTCCCCGCCCAAAGGTCACCGCCATTCCAAGGTTCACTCGCCAGTTTCTCGCCATCCAACAAGTTAAAGAAGACGACCTCGTCAGCCTCCGGTGAAACCACGGCCACGCGTTGGTCATCACAGACGACCGCACCACCGAGTGGGGCGTCGGAGTTTCGCCACAGCTGCTCGGAGGTCATCAGGTCGAGACAGACCAACTCGCCCCCTTGCAAGATCAGCAACCGGTCGCCGGTGATCGGACCGACTCGGAATTCTGCGGTGACCGAGCTGGGGACGTTGGTGTTGATCACATCGAGCAAGACTTGGTCGTCGAACACATTCATCACGCTCCGGCGTTTGGCGATTGAGCCGCCGTCTCCACCGGTGCTGCGGCTCCACAACACGGGAGTGTCGTTGTCAAAGGTGCGGTACAGGTCGAGGGCCACGATCTGGTCGCTGAGGACGACGATCATCACGCCACCGCTGACCAACGTTTTGGGCAAATCGCTCCCTTGACGCTGTTCCTGCTCGATCGAAATCGGATGGACCAACCCGTTGGGGTCGCGGATCGCCAACGGGTTTGAACTCTCGCGGACGACGTGCCAGCCGCGGAGCTGGTCGCCGGCGAGCCGTCTGGTGGGCAGATACCGGATTCCGGAGACGCTATTGGAGCGCCCGCGCATGGTACGGACGGAATCCCATGTCAATTCCACGTCCTTGGACCACTGCTCCCGATCGACCTCTCGGGCGCCGACCTCGGGGTAGGCTTCGATCTGGGTTGCGGTTTCCTCCTTGCCCCGCTGCCGCAAGGCTGTCGCCACGCGCTGGGCGTCTTCGCCAAAGCGACCGGTGCCGTAGGCCTCGCCGAGCATCGACAGTCGTCGATCGGAGAGCGCCTCGAGCCGGCTCGGCGAGATGTGTCCCAAGGCAACGCGTTCCATCTCCAACGCGGCGTCGGCGAGCTGGAACCGCTCAAAGAGTTCCTCGCGGAGAGACTCGACGCCATCCAGGACACCGAAGTGCTTGACGTATTGCTGCAACAGCTGGTTCGACCCGCCCTGTGCGGGCGCCAGCTGCTCGGTCAAGGTATCGTTGATCACCGCCAACTCCTCCTCGGATGCCCGCCCGGCGAGCTCGGCCACACGGGCAGCGATCCAACTGTCGATCGAACACTGACGCGGCTCCTCGCCCCCCACCGTATCGAACGGTTCTGGGAACGCCGTCGGTTGTCCGACCAGATCGGAGAGGCGAATCAATTGTGAGATCGCTTCGGAGTAATCCGATCCAGCGATACCGGCGCGGACGCGGAGCGAGATCAACTCGGCACGGGATTCCGGCTGGTCCACCAAGTCGTCCAACACATCATACAAGTCCGGATCGGCGGCGGGGTCCTCACGCAAGATCCCCAGCATGGCGAGTACCGATAACATCCGCACCTCGTCGTTGTCGGGCTGCCGCTGGCGGGTCTTCTCCAACAGCTGCAGCGCTTCTTCCCGCTCCCCGCGCTGGATCAACAACTGCGACTTTCTTACCAACGCGTCGAAGTCGTCTGGATCTTCGGCCAGCAGCTTCGTGACCCGGGGTTCCAACGTCGCTTCCCCCAACGCCACGGCCAGCTCGGTCGGCGATTGGCTGATGATCTTTCCGTCCACGGCGACCAGGTTTCCCAAGCTGAAGTTGCAGGACCGTCGACCGAGGACCGTGCCATCCTCCAGGGACACCCGAATGATCTGGTTGTTCGTGGTCGGCAAAAAGTATTCGCCGTCGCCGAACATACCGTGACCGGAAATCCGTTGACCAGCGGCGACCAGGTGCTCCGGTGTCGACCAGAGCGAGCTGCCGGTCTCCAGGTCATAGGCCTGCATGCGATCGGAGCCGACGAGATAGAATCGGCCATCGCGGATGCCGGCAAGGTACCGGAAATGGATGCGGTTGATTCCGTTGAACCGAGCTTCGCCGGTGATGAGGTCGTATCCCAGTGCCCGGTCCGACTCCACCGGCGTCACCACGACGTCGGTCCCCGAGGCGACCGCGGTCCCGTCGGACCAGCGTTGCATCAATTGCATCACATCGACCGATCCTGTGCGGCCAAAGGCGCGCCGTTCAAATTCTGCACTTCGTTTGAAACTCACTCCCCAACGCAACGTCCGGTCGGCCAGATCGAAGGCGACCATCGCGCCGGCACCGGTTGGGCAGATCAATACGCCCTCGTGGTAGGTGGGAACAGCTCCTGCAACGCGGCGGATCGGGTCGACCTCGACCCCTCCTGATTCGACCGCGACCAACGGCTGCCGCCAAAATTCACTGCCGGTCGCCGGATCGAGACAGCTCAAACAAATGTCTCCCGATAGCTCCACCAGCACGTAGAGCCTCCCGTCGATCGGAAGCGGCGGCCCCAAGAAAAAAGCTTCGGAGAAGTCCGTGGGGTTGTCCTCCTGATTTCCCAAGGACCACGCCAGTTTCCCCTCGGTCGCCAGTTTCAAGGCCACCAGCGAGTTTCGCGACCCGTCAGCGGGCCGCGTGCCACGTTGACCCCAAGGCCCAAACGTTGCTCCCTCGACCTGTCCGAGATCGTGCAGCTGGTAAACCCGCTCCCCGTCACTGGTGATCTGGCCATACGGTTGGTCATTCCAGATCCGCTGCATCAGCAGATCGCTACGATCGCCGTCATCGGCCAACATGTCGAAGGTCAAACCGGTCTCGTCATGCGTCGGGCTCGGAGACGTCCAAGGATACTCCCAGACCAATTTGCCGGTATTGAAATCAACACCGAGCAAGCGTTCTGTCGATTTCATCAAGACGTAGTCGCCAATCAGAAGGGGCGTCCAACTTGGCGGCGCCAAGGCGCCGCGGGCAACCAATTCGTCCGACCTCTCCCGTACCTGCCGCTCCTGACTCGGACTGGCCGTCGCCCGCTGGATCCAGAGCTCCAAGGACAATGGCATCTCCCCGGCATCGCTGCCGTTGCGGTCCGGGACACCTCCCCTAAGAGCGTGTTCGGAGCCCGAGGAGCGTGGCGTTCGCTCGGCGCCGTGGTACTGGCGATCAATCCAGTCGGCCAATTCCTGCTCGCTCGGCCACGGTTGCTCTTCTCCGCCGAGGGTAACCGTTTCGGATCGCTGAGGGACCTCCGGCAGCTCGCGGCCGCCGAGCTGGCACGCCGCGGCGTGCATCAAGACGACCGAGTCGCCGAGAGTCTCCAACGCCTGAGGCGTCGCCACAATCTCATCGAGCAGCAGTGAGGCGGCCAGCGGCTGCCCGCGGTAGATCGCATCCTGGGCCAACAACAGGGACGCCTGGTATCCAGCGCGGGTGTGAAAATACTTGCGACGGACGCCGCGAAGCAACTCGATGTCCCGAGACTCGACCGCGGCGGCCAGTTCACGCCGCGCCGGGGGCCCGTAGCGGAGCTCGTACGTCTCGAGTCCGTCCGCGGGCAACTCGGCCAGCATTTGCCGAGCCTGGCGCAGCACGCTTTCCCGCAGCACCGCTCCGCGATCAGCCGCTTCAGCCGCTTCGACGAAGTAATCCTGGCCGCTCAGATCTTCATCCAACGCCGGGTCGGGCTCTCGTGCGAGCATATCGCCCAGCCGAATCACCGCGTCGCTGTACTGTTCGTCGGCAATCGACTCCTCCGCCTCGCGAAGATACTGCCGGACACTCCGGGGGGCATCGACGAAGCTCGCCGAACGACTGATCGGACGCCCAAGCTGGGCCTCCGCCACGGCCGCGAAACCGAACAGCCCGCTGAGGATGAAAACCAGCAGGAAGCGGGGAGCAAGCGACATCCGCCACCGCCGTTGGCAAGGTCGTTGAACGAAGCCGCACGGTTGTTGAACGATCGTATGTTTGGTCACAATCAGTCCCTGTCGGAGGAGCTCTCGGATCACCCCTCTCATTGTAGGCGCTCCCGATCAGGAAGCCGACAGGACGGCCTGACGGACCTGGGCGAACACCTCCTCGGGCGATCGCATGCCATCGACCCGCTTGACCAACCCCTGCTGGCGGTAATGCTCGATCAGCGGCGCGGTTTGGGTGTTGAACAGTCGCAGCCGCGCCTCGATCGCCTCCGCGGTGTCGTCCTGGCGATGCTCGATCTGGGCACGCTTGAGCAACCGTTCGACCAGCTCGTCCCGGCGGGCGTCGAGTTCCAGCACCATGTCGATCCGCTCCCCGCTCTCGGCCAGATGTTCATCCAACAATCGCGCCTGGCGAAGGTTTCTGGGGAACCCGTCAATGATGAATCCCGCAGCGCAATCAGACTCCGCGAGTCGGCGGGTAAGGATCCTCATCACCAGGTAGTCGGGGGCCAACTCGCCAGCGTCGATGTAGCTGGCGACCAACCGTCCCAACCCCGAGTCGGAGCGGGTCTTGCGAAGCATCTCCCCGGTCGAGAGATGGGGAATCTTCAACCACTCCACCAACCGCCGGCACTGCGTTCCCTTACCGGCACCGGGCGGTCCGATGAAGACGATCCGCATCGAGACCCCTGAATGCATAGGAAACCACTACGTCACATGGCGGGCGAGACGCCCGAACCCGACCCCTCAAGCAGCCCTCGGTAATTCCGCATCACCAGATGGCTGTCGATCTTCTGAACCAGATCGAAGGCGACGCTGACGGCGATCAGCAGGGCGGTGCCACCGTAGAAGCCGGCAATCGAGTAAGGCACGCCAAGCGAACCATAGACGATCGTCGGCACAATCGCGATCAGTCCCAGGAAGGCCGCTCCGACATACGTGATGCGGACCATCACCTTTTCAAGGTAATCGGTGGTCCGCCGCCCGGGCCGATAGCCGGGAATGAAGGTCCCACTGTCCCGCAGGTTGTCCGACATCTCCTTCGGATTGAAGGTGATCGCGGTCCAGAAATAACAGAAGAAGAAGATCAGGGCGACATAGAGCATGTTGAATATGTAAGACGTCTGGTCGTTCATGACCAAGCTGAACATGTTCAGCTGATTGGACAACCAACCTCCCGCCTCGAACTGATTCGCCATCACACCGAACGCCACGCCGGGAATCATCAGCAGACTGCTGGCGAAAATAATCGGCATCACGCCAGCCTGGTTGATCCGCAAGGGGAGGTGCTGGCGAGTTCCGCCATAGACGCGCCGGCCGCGAGTGAATTTGGCTGACTGTGTCGGGATCTTCCGTTGGCCCAGCGTGATGAAGACGACGCCGAAGACGACGATCACAAACAGGATCACCAGCAAGATCAAGGTTTCCACGCCGACCTGGCCGCGCGACAACCCCGTCAATTCGGGGCGCATGTTCCGCACCAGTTCGTAGAGCGCCATCGGCATTTGGGCCAGAATCCCGGCCATGATCAGCAGGCTGATCCCGTTGCCGATACCGTATTCGTCGATCTGTTCACCGAGCCACATCAGGAACACCGTGCCGCAGGTCATGACCAGCACCGCCACGATCTGCCAGCCCCAATACAGACCGGTCGCGTCGGCATTCAAGAAGTTCGGGTTGATGTTGCCGTAGCCGGCTGGGCCCCCCTGCATCAACATGAACTTCAGGTACATGTAGCTCTGGACGACACAAATCGCCACCGTCAGGTAGCGGGTGTATTCGTTCAATTTCTTCCGCCCCGCCTCTCCCTCCTTTTTCAACTCCTCCAGCGGCTTGTAGACACTACCGAGGAGCTGGAAGATGATCGAGGCGGAAATGTAGGGCATGATTCCCAGCCCAAAGATGGTCGCCTCGCGGAGATCGCTTGCCGCGAAGATACTGACCTTTTCGAAGAAGTCCGACGCGCCGCCTCCCGCGGTGTCACCGAGGTTGGTCGCCACCATCGGCAATGGAATGTGGAATCCAATGCGGTAGATCGCCAGCAACCCGATCGTCAACAGCACCTTCTTTCGAAGTTCTGGAATGGTGAAGACGATTCGCAGCTTTTCGAACATCCGTCTGTCCGTCCGTTGAGTTCAATCGATATCCGAACGGCCCAACTCAGCTTCCGGCTGAGTCAAGCACCCGTCGACTTGTTGACGGACGCGACCCGTTCAGCTGGCGTGCGTTTTGCTGGCAACTTGTTGACCGTTCCGCCGGCGGCGGTGATCTTTTCTTCCGCCGATTTGCTGAACCGGTGGGCGGAGACGGTCAGCTTCTTGGTCAGCTCGCCGTCGCCGAGGATCTTCACTTCGTCGAAGTTTCCCTTCGCGAGGTCCTTGGCCGCCAGATCCTGAAGGGTGACATCGGCACCGTCATCGAACGCCTCGTTGAGCCGCCCGACATTGACGGCGAAGACGGTCACGGCCCAGCGGTTATTGAAGCCCCGTTTGGGGATCCGCCGGAACATCGGCATCGCCCCTCCCTGAAAGTTCGGCTTCCGGCTGTAGCCGCTGCGGCTCTTGTGCCCCTTGTGTCCGCGGCCGGAAGTTTTGCCGCGACCGCTGCCGGTTCCCCGGCCGAGGCGTTTGCGGGGCCGGTTCTTCGTAATGCCGCGATGAACGTCGTTGAGGTGCATGGTGTCAACCCGTGTGCCGAATCAGCCGAATGGCGTATCTGTCTCGATGTGCGTGGCCGTCCTCAGGCGTTGGCCAGCTCTTCGCTGTCCAGTCCCCTCAGGGCGGCAACTTGTTCCCGGGTCCGCAACTGAACGAGCGCATCCATGGTCGCTTTGACCAGGGTGACCGGGTTGTTGGTCCCGAACGACTTGGTGAGGATATCGTGGATGCCACAGGCTTCACAGACCGAGCGGACGGCTTGTCCGGCGATGATCCCGGTCCCGGCTCCGGCGGGCACCAACAGAACCTTCGCGGCGCCGTAGTGTCCCCAGATTTGATGGGGGATGGTGCCTTCGACCAAGGGGACCGGAATCATGCTGCGGGAGGCCTGTTTCTGCGCTTTTTGGACGCTGGGGGGAACCTCGTTGGCTTTCCCGTATCCCCAACCGACCCGGCCCTTGCCGTCGCCGACGACCACCATTGCGGCAAAACTGAACCGCCGTCCCCCTTTGACGACCGCGGCACAGCGCTTGATCTTGACGACGCGATCGAGGAGATCCCCTTGACCTCCCGAGTCGTCGGCTCCACGTCTGTTGCGATTTCCAGTACTAATCGTTCGATCCCCGATTGGATGTGTGACTCTTAAAATTCCAGGCCGGCTTGGCGGGCGGCGTCGGCAAACGCCTTGACCCGGCCGTGATATCTGGCGTGCCCCCGGTCGAGTTTGACTGTCTTGATGCCCGAGGCGGTCGCCTTCTCTGCGATCAGCTTACCGACCTCGGCTGCTGCGTCGCAATTCCCACCGGCGGACAAACCCTCGCGGAGCGACTTGTCGCGGGTGCTGGCGCTGGCCAGGGTCTGGCCGGCCTCGTCATCGATCAACTGGCAAGCGAAGTGTTTCAGCGAGCGTTGGATGCATAGCCGGGGCCGGCCGGCCGATCCGCGCAACACGTTGCGCACGTGGTGACGTCGCCGCAGCCGTTGTTTTTGAATCTTTTTGTTCTTGTCCATCTCGGCACCGGCCCTTCAGGACCGCACTCCAATTGAAATTACTTCGTGGCCGACTTGCCTGGCTTGATCCTGACCTGTTCGCCCTGGTAGCGAACCCCTTTGCCCTTGTAGGGCTCGGGTTTTCGCAGGGAGCGAATTTCGGCGGCGAACTGACCGACCTGCTGCTTGTCACAGCCCTGGATCACGACGTGCGTCTGATCGGGGCAACTGACGTCGAGCTCGGAGGGGATCTTTCGCCGCAGTTCGTTGGCGTAACCGACGCGGAGCTGCAGCGTATCACCGCTGATCGCCGCCAGGTAACCGACGCCGACGATTTCGAGTTTCTTTTCGTATCCCTGGGTCACCCCGCCGATCATGTTGGCGATCGTGGCGCGGGTCGTCCCGTGCAGTTCACGCGAGGTACGGTCTTCCCCTTGGCGAATGACCGTCACCTCCTTCGCCTCATCATCGATTCTGACCTGGACCTCAGGCCGATGATCATAACTGAGCGTCCCCTTGGGACCCTCGACCGTGATTTTCCGGCCGCTGATCGACACTTTCGCGCCGTCGGCGATTCGGACCGGTTGTTTTCCAATGCGACTCATGACGCTTTGTTCGCTTCCGTCTGTGGCTCAGGAAACCTCACACAACACCTCGCCACCGACTTTGTCTCGGCGGGCTTCCCGGTCGCTGATCACACCCCGACTGGTACTCACGATGCGGATCCCCAGTCCTCCGAGGACCGGCTTGAGTTCCTTGCTGCGGGTGTACAAGCGGCGTCCGGGTTTGCTGATCCGTTTGATTGTTTGGATCACACGCTCCCCGTTGGGACCGTACTTCAACTCCAACCGGAGCTGAGAGACCGGCTCGGTCTGCTCTTCTCTCCAGTCCCAGATGTAGCCTTCACGTTTGAGGACGTCCGCGATTCCACGCTTCAAACGGCTGGTCGGAATATCGACAAAGGGCCGTTCCACGCGAACCGCGTTACGGATCCGGGTCAACATGTCGGCGATCGGGTCGGTCATCATCTTTTTGTCAGCTCCCCTTGCTGTATCACCAACTGCTCTTGCGCACGCCAGGGATCAGTCCCATGTTGGCGTGCTCTCGAAAACAAATCCGACAAATCCCGAACTTGCGGTAGACCGCACGGGGGCGACCACAAAACTTGCAACGGCTCTCTTGTCGAGAGCTGAACTTCGGCTTTCGCAGGGCCTTGGCGATTTTCGATTTACTTGCCACGGGGTGACTTCCGCTGGGTGTTGAACGGTATCCGGTGGATGGAAAGGTAAGTGGTATCGGGACGCGCGCCTTAGGCCGCGTCGGTTTTCTTCTTGTCCTGGCGGAACGGCATCCCCAACCGTTCCAGTAACTCACGCGCCTCGTCGTTCGACTTGGCGGTGGTGACGACATTGATGTTCATCCCTTGCGGCCGGGTGAACTTGTCCGGATTCAATTCGGGGAAGACCAACTGTTCGGTCAGCCCCATGGTGTAGTTGCCGTTGCCGTCGAAGGCGGTCCGGCTGATGCCGCGAAAGTCGCGAACCCGCGGCAGGACGACCGAGACCAGGCGGTCGAGGAACTCGTACATCCGCTGGCGTCGGAGGGTGACCATGCAACCGATCGACATCCCTTGGCGGAGCCGGAAGCTAGCGATCGATTTGCGTGCGGTGGTCAGCACTGGCCGCTGGCCGGCGATCTCGGTCATCGCCTCGACCGCGATGTCGAGGATTTTCTTGTCCCCGATCGCTTCGCCGACGCCCATGTTGAGCGTAATCTTCTCGAGCCGGGGAATTTCGTGCGGGTTGCTGTACCCGAACGTCTCGACCAATGCCGGGCGGATGGTCTCTTCGTATCGGGCTTGCAGTCGTGGTTTGGAATCGGCCATCGGCTTTCGGTCTACTGGTTCGCGTAACGGGGGCGGGCCGGAGCGATCTTGCCGAGGCTGACGCCGCTCTTCTTGGCATAACGTTCTTTGCTACCATCCGGCAGATAGCGAACGCCGACTCGGGTGGGCTGTCCGCTACTGGGATCGATCAGCATCACGTTGCTGGCGTCGATCGGCATCTCTTTACTGAGTCGGCCGCCCTGCGGGTTCTTCTGGCTTTTACGCACATGTTTCCACACCCGCGCGGCCCCTTCGACGACGACCTTCTTCTTCTTGCGGTCGACCTTCAGGACCTTGCCCCGATGGTCGCGGTCGGCACCGGTGATCACCTGGACGTCGTCATCAATACGAAAAAACATGGCTGGATCGAATCGCGTGGATTGGAATGTGGGGGAGCGGGCACCGCGGGGAGGTTCAGACGACTTCATTCGCGAGGCTGACGATCTTCATGAAGCTGCGATCGCGAAGTTCCCGGGCAACGGCCCCGAAAATCCGCGTTCCCCGTGGCCCTTTGTCCTTGTCGATCAAAACCACGGCGTTGCTGTCGAACCGGATGTAGCTGCCGTCGGGCCGCCGAGTCGGTTGCCGGGTCCGAACGATCACCGCCCGCACGATCGACTTCTTCTTGACATCGCTGCCGGGAATCACACTTTTGACACTGCACACGATCACGTCGCCGAGTCCGGCGAATCGCCGGCGACTGCCACCGAGCACCTTGATGCACATGACTTCGCGGGCGCCGGTGTTGTCGGCAACGTTGAGTCGGGTTTCTTGTTGGATCATCTTCGCTCAATCATCCGGCCACCGGCCGAACACGGATCGGATTCTGGCTGACCGCCATCGGTCTGTGGCCGGCATCGGGGTAACAGGAACTCAAGGTCAATTTGGTTCGTCATCAATTCGGTTCGTCGCGCGCCTGGCGGTGGGGGAGGGCGCCGCGCGGGGCATCGGTCTGTTCGGTTGGTACGGCTCAGGGCTGGTTACGGCTCAGGGCTGGTTACGGCTCAGGGCTGGGGCGAGTCGTCGGCCGGTGGCTGTTCCGTCTCCGCCCCGGCTGGCTGACCCTCGGCGACGCTTTCGGCCGGTGCCCCGACGTGGGCTGCCTCGATCGCTTCGGACTCCGCCTCGGTGGCGCCCTTGCGGGCGGCCCGCAAGGCGGCCAGGTCGACTTCGGTGCTCTTTTCCAGCACCCGGACCAACCGCCACCGTTTGAGCTTGCTCAGCGGCTCCGATTCGATGATTTCGACGCGGTCGCCGGAGCCCGACTCGTTGTTCTCGTCGTGCACATGGCAGACGGTCCGCCGGCGGATGTACTTTTTGTATTTGGGGTGTTTGACCAGTCGATCGATTTCGACGCGACGCGTCTTGTCCATCTTGTCGCTGGTCACCGTTCCCGATACGACGCGTTTGGGCATGTTCTTGATTCGTGCCGGTTGGTGGTCTAGCTGGCTTGGCTTTGCGCGGCCCGCTGCCGTTCGGACTGGATCGTTTTGATCCGGGCGACCAGCCTGCGGTTTTTGCGGATTTCACTGGGAGTATTCAGCCGCTCCGATTGCGACTGAAAACGGAGACGAAACAGCGTATGGACGGCCTCGTTGACGGTCGCCTGCAGCTGTTCGTCGCTCATTTCTCGAAGTTCGATAATGCTAGTCATGGATCAGACTCTCGCGGTTTGGTGCCGCGGCGGGGTACTCAGGCGGTACGCCGCTCGACGAAACGGACTCTCACAGGCAACTTGCTGGCCAACCGTGCGAAGCAGACCTTCGCCTGCTCCTCGGTGACGCCCCCCAACTCGTACAGCACGGTTCCCGGCTTGACGACCGCCGCCCAAAAGTCAGGCTCTCCCTTTCCCTTCCCCATCCGGGTTTCCAGCGGCGTGCTGGTGACCGACTTATCGGGAAAGATTCGGATGTAGAGCTTGCCTTCGCCACGGACGTATTGCTGGGCCGCGATCCGGCCGGCCTCGATCGTCGTGGCTTTGATCCAGCCCGCATCGAGCGATTGGATCCCGAAGTCACCGAAGACGACCGTGTTGCCGCGCGTCGCGCTACCTTTTATACGTCCTCTTTGGTTTTTTCGATGTTTGACCCGCTTCGGCATCAGCGCCATCGGTGTCGTCTCCGTAAGTGCCTTGGTTGATCCAGACCTGAATTCCGATGTGCCCCTGTGGCGTCACCGCTTCGGTAAAGCCGTAGTCGATCTTGGCCCGCAGGGTACTCAGGGGCATCGATCCGGCGATTTGCTTTTCGCGGCGGGCCATCTCGGCCCCGCCCAGCCGGCCGGCGAGTTGGATTTTGATCCCTTTCGCTCCGGCGTCCATGGTTTGTTCGAGCGATCGTTTCATGGTGCGGCGAAAACTCGACCGTTTGGCAAGTTGTTGGGCGATGTCTTCGGCGACCAATTGGGCCTGCAATTCGGGCCGCCCGACCTCCTCGACCTTGAGGTTGATACGGCGGCCGACCAGGTTCTGCAGTTCTGCCTGCAGGATCTCGATCTCCTGGCCCTTTTTCCCGATGATCAGCCCGGGTCGGGCGACGAACATCATCACCCGGACTTCGTCTCGGGTCCGCTCGATTTCGATGCGGTCGATCCCGGCGTTTTTGTATTGGGACTTCTTCGGGTGCTTGGTGATGAATTTCCGGATCTTGCGATCCTCCACCAACAGCTCAGCGAAGTCCTGTTTCGACGCGTACCAGCGGCTTGTCCACCCGCGGGTGATGCCGGTCCGGAACGCGATCGGGTTGACTTTCTGGCCCATCGAATACGACTCGTCTCGATTTGGTAACAACTGAATTTCGGTGCTAGCCGAGATTTGATCGCCCGATCAGATCTCACCGATCGGGGTCAACCCGATCCGAATATGACTGGAACGTTTCTTGATCATGAACGCCATCCCCCGAGCTCGCGGGCGAATCCGTTTGAACATCGGTCCGCCATCGATCCGCACATCGGTCACGACCAACTCTTCGATGCGGTGGCTGCGGCCGTTGTTCTGATCGGGGTCCTGCGCATTGCCGACGGCGCTGCGGATCACCTTTTCCAGCAGCCGAGCTCCCCGCTGCGGTTGGAACTTCAGGGTGTCGAGCGCTTCGTCGGCATACATACCGCGAATCAGGTCTGCCACCAGCCGCACCTTGCGGGCGCTGATACGAGCATTTCTGTGGTGGGCGTTGAATCGTGCCATTGTCTGTCAAACCTATCGCTTGCCCTTGCCGCCGTGTCCCTTGAACATCCGGGTCGGGGCGAACTCCCCGAGCTTGTGCCCGACCATGTCTTCGGTGACGTAGACCTTCACGTGTTGTCGACCGTTGTGAACCATGAAGGTCGCGTTCACAAATTCGGGAACGATCGTGCAGGCTCGGGCCCACGTCTTGATCGGTTCGGATCTTCCCGATTCGGCCTGTTGCTGGACTTTGAAGAACAGCTTCGGGTCGACGTACGGGCCTTTTTTGCTACTGCGGCTCATGGAATCAATTGACGGTTATGGATGCCGGTTGTCGTTATCGATGCTTGGTCGTTATCGATGCAGTTTGAGCTGGCCATATCGCCGGCTTTTGCGCCGGCGGACGATCGCGCTATTACTCGGCTTGCGCCTCTGGCGGGTCGCTCCCCCTTTGGCACTTTTCCCTTGCGGGCTGACCGGATGCCGCCCGCCCTTGGTTCGCCCTTCACCGCCCCCGTGGGGGTGATCGACTGGGTTCATGACGGAGCCGCGGACATGCGGCCGTCGGCCGAGCCAGCGGGACCGTCCCGCCTTGCCCAGGCGGACGTTCATGTGGTCGCTGTTGCCAACCCGACCGATCGTCGCGCGACAGACGCTGGGGACGCGCCGCACCTCGCCACTGGGAAGCGACAACTGCGCCCAATCGGCCTCGCGGGCCATCAGCGTCGCCTGGGTTCCGGCCGAGCGGCAGAGGGTCGCTCCCCCACCGGGGCGCAGCTCGATGCAGCAGACGGTCGTTCCGAGCGGGATGCTGTTCAGCGGCATGCAATTGCCGACCACCGGCGAGGCGTCGCTGCCGTTCTCGATCCGGTCGCCCGCCTTCAGCCCAGCCGGCGCGATGACGTAGCTCTTCTCGCCATCGGCGTATTTCAGCAGCGCGATGCGGGCGGACCGGTTCGGGTCGTACTGCACCGAATCGACGGTCGCGGGGATGCCGTCCTTGACGCGGCGGAAGTCGATCACGCGGTACATCCGCTTGTGTCCCCCGCCGCGGTGTCGGGCGGTGATCTTGCCTTGGTTGTTCCGCCCGCCGGTGCGACGCTTGGGACGCAGCAGACTTCGTTCCGGCTTGTAGCCTGGGGTCAAATCGCCGAAGTCACTGACCGACGCATTGCGTCGACCGGCGCTGGTCGGCTTGTAAATTCGAATGCCCATGGACGCGTTCCTTAGAAGAAGTCGATGCGGTGTTCGGGATCGAGCTGCACGATCGCCTTCTTCCAATCACTGGTCCGCCCGAAGCGGAACCGGAAGCGGCGAAGCTTCCCTTTTCGGTTTTGCGTCCGCACCTTGGCGACCTTGACGCTGAACAGTTCTTCCACCGCCTTTTTGACGTCAAGCTTGGTCGCTTGACGATGGATCTCAAAGGCGTACTGGTTATTTCGCGACGCGCGGTGCACGCCCTTCTCGGTCACCAGCGGCCGCAGCAGCACCTGGTGCGGTTCCAAACCGATCTTGGCCCCGGACGGTTCGGGTGGTTGGATGCGTGTCATTGTGTTTCCATCTCCCCTGGATCCGTTGCGTTCTCTGCCTGGCGGTTGGCGGCAAAGCTTCCGTCCTTGATCCGATCGAGGGCCTCGCGTGTCACCAGCACTCGCTTGGGCTTGAGCACCGAGAGGGCATTGAGCTCTCGCACCGGCTGGACCGCGACACCCCCGAGATTGCGGCTGCTTTTGAACACCGTGGTGTCCAGCTCGGCGGTGGCGATCAGGGTCGTTGCGCCATCGAGCCCCAATGCCTGCAGGACCGCGGCCATCTGTTTCGTTTTCGGCTCGGCAAACTCGAGCCGGTCGACGACCACGATTTCTCCGTCATCGATTCGGGATCGAATCGCCATTCGGGTCGCCAGTTTGATCGCTTTCTTCGGGAGCCGGTAGCTGTAATCTCGCGGCTTGACCGTCCGGGCGACGCCGCCACCGCGGCGGATGTTTGTCCGCTTGCTGCCAGCCCGGGCGTTCCCGGTCCCCTTTTGCCGGTAGAGCTTCTTGGTCGTCGCAGCGACCTCGCCTCGTGTGCGGGTATGATGGGACCCTTGACGCTGGTTCGTCTGGTACATCACGACCGCATCGTGCAGGAGCTGCTTGCAGACCCGGTCGGCAATCTGCTCCGTGTCGATTTCATAGGTCCCGACTTCGCCGCCGGAGGTATCGTAAACCGTCAACGTTGCCATCACTTGCCTCAACCGACTTTGTTCGTTTCGCGGACGGCGACAAATCCGCCATTGGGCCCAGGGACAGCCCCCTTGATCAACAGCAACCCGTTCTCTTGGTCGACCCGAACCAATTGCAGATTGCGGGTGGTCATCCGAGCGTTGCCGTACTGGCCCGCCATTTTCTTGCCTTTGAAAACGCGGCTCGGCGAGGCGCTGTGCCCGGTACCACCGGCGTGGCGATGGACCTTTTGGACCCCGTGGGTGGCACGCTGGCCGTGAAAGTTATGCCGTTTCATGACCCCCGCAAAGCCTCGGCCTTTGCTGGTGCCGACGACATCGACGCGTCCGACCTCTTGGAACTGAGCCACGGTGACGGTCGCCCCGACGGTCAAATCGGACTCACCCCGAAACTCGCGGACGAACCGCTGCGGCTCGCAATCGGCCTTCGGCACCGCTTCAACGCCCGCGGCGGCGAGTTTCTTCGCACGCTTGCTGTCGAGCTTGGCGACATGCCCCCGTTCACTCCGAGTAGCGAGTCGCCGCGGCTTGTCCTCAAAACCCAACTGAACGGCTTGGTAGCCGTCGCGATCCAGGCTGCGAACCTGCAGGACGGAACAGGGCCCAGCCTTGATGACGGTCACCGGGAGAACGGTTCCGTCCTCCAGGTAAACCTGGGTCATCCCGACTTTACGGCCAAGAATTGATGGTGACATACGCCAATTCACCCCAGGCTACCCTGGGGCGTCCGTCATTTCGTGTGGGTTTCAAGGGCCGCCGACCCGAACCACTGACCCAAAAAAGGGGTCGCGTTATCGAGCCGACTTCCGTTCATCCGGAAACCGGTCGCCTCACTGGAGTGCGAACCAAATCCCGCCAACCGAGGCTGAGAGTCGACAGGCGGGGCTGCCAAACGAGGCACCCCACCGAAAGCACGCGGGCCGACTCCGGGATTTCAGATCTATGCCAATCGCTAGCGTGCGGACGCCTTGATCTTGATGTCCACGCCAGCAGGCAGGCTCAGCTTGTTCAATGCTTCGATCGTCTTGGCCGTAGCCTGGACAATATCAATCAATCGCTTGTGGGTGCGGATCTCGTATTGCTGCCGCGCCTTTTTGTTCACGAACGGCCCCGACAGGACCGTATAGCGCTCGATCCGCGTCGGCAACGGGATCGGCCCGTGCACCTCGCTATGGGTCCGCTTCACCGTGTCGACGATCTCCTGAGCGCTCTGGTCCAGCACGGAATGATCGTATGCTTCCATACGAATCCGAATGACTTCGCTTGATCCGGCTGACACGATAGAGATGACCCGAAGACCGATGACAATACTGAACACACGACCTGGAACGCCCCGCCACTCCCAGGGAGCGGCGGGTGTTTTCAGGTCACCGGAAGGCGGAAAATGTACGGGGCTGGTCGAAAGGCGTCAACGGCTTTTGAACGTTTCGTGAAAATTCTTTTGCGTTCATAATGGGGACCGAGTTGTTGGTTGCCCCGCCGCTGGAGGCCCGCTTCGATGTCCGACGTTCGCCTCCCCCCGCCTCTGTCGATGACCAGCCGCGGAATTGCGCTGCTGCTGGCCGCCGCCCCGCTGCTGTTGCTGGGCGTCGCCAGCCAACTGCAGCCGAGTGATTCCGGGCTAGGCACCCACCAGCAACTGGGGTTGCCACCGTGCACGCTGCGGGTGTTGACCGGCATTCGCTGTCCCGCCTGCGGCATGACAACCTCCTGGACCCATTTTGCCCAAGGGGACTGGGGACAGAGCATCGCAGTGCAGCCCGGCGGTTTTCTATTGGCCCTGTACGGCTTGGCGTGGAGCGTTACGGCGGGTCGGGTCGGCCTCTCGGGGACGATGGCGACGTGGGCGGCCCAGCGTCGATTGGGGATCGGTTTGGTCGCCATCGGGGTTGTCGTGCTTGTCGACTGGGGCCGCGACGTGTGGGGAATCAGCTCGTTTGGGGGCTGAGCTCTCCCTGGAGCGGGGCTTGCCATGCGTTGCCCGTTGCTGACCGGGCAGGCGTCATGGCGAGAAGCGGAGCGATACGGAGCTGGGGGGAGGCGCGAAGTCTCTGCGAGTTCAGCGACGAAGGCCCGCGGGGGGGGGCTGGGAAATCGGTGTGGTGCAGGGGCGGGAAAAAAGGCTAGTCTCCGCGCCGCTGGCCTCGAGTTGACGTCGCCCGCCGGCCGCTCGACGACCCCACCTTCGACCGTGCGAAAGGATTCGCTCCGATGTCCCGACCGTTTGCCCGCCCCCCCGTGCCAGCTGCCGCTGCGCCAGTGAGCCGCATCGCCAGCCCGCGCCGCATCGCCAGCCCGTGCCCTACCGTCAGGCTAGCACGTCTTGTACCGGCCGTGGTCGGCGTGATTCTTGTCGCCCTCGTGTTGGCGACCCAATCTGGCTGCTTGGGACTGGTGGCCAACCTTGCCCACGCGGTCGGTGCCGACAAGGTGCCTGCGGAGTACAAGGGGCTGAGCGAACAGAAGGTGGCGATCGTGACCTTTTCAGACGCCAGCCCCTTTGGGGAAGACCGATCGGCGCGGTCGCTGAGCGATTCGATTACGGAGATCTTGGACCGGGAGGTGAAGGAGATCGAGATCGTTCGGTCGGAAGAGATTGACGACTGGCGCGACCGCAACGGCTGGGATCAGGCCGATTTCCTGGCGATCGGCAAGGGAGTCGATGCGACCAAGGTGCTGGCGATCGAGCTTTCCGGGTTGCGGCTGCGGGAAGGGCCGAACTTGTATCGGGGCCATGCCGACGTGTCCTTGGAGGTGATCGACGTGGCGACCGGCGCACGGGAGTATCGCAAATCGCTCGACGATTTCACCTTTCCCCGTAACGCCGCCCAGGACTCCGGCAACATGACGGAGTCGAAATTCCGTCGCATCTATTTGGGAATACTGGCCCGCCAGGTCGCGAGGCTGTTCCACCCGTATGACCTGAATGAAGACTTTGCGTTGGACGGCAAGTTTGCAAGTTTTTGACCTGCGCCGAACCCTAACGCTAGGTTCGTCACCTGCGAGGCGGCACCGCTCAGGGGCTGGCCTCCGGCGGGGCGACCGCAGTGACCGGCAACTCCGCCGGTTCAACGTCCGCGTCGACCTCTGGCTCGGCCTCCTCCAATTGGTCGCCGGCCAAGGCTTCAAGGATAGCGAGCTGATCCTCGATCGCTTCGATGAACTTCTCACGGTCTTCCAAAACCTCGTCATTCATTGAAGTGACCACCGACTCCATCTGGGCAATCCAATTCCGGATCAGGGGCTGATCGGCCTCCTCCACCGCGGCCAGCAAACCGCCCGGCTGACTCGGGACGCCTGCCTTGGCAGAGCCGGTCGCGGCTAGGTGCACCTGTTGCATGATGAGGTTCAGGTGTCGGCGGGAGGCGAGCACTTCGGGCGGCTGTGGTTTGACCTCGGGTTCCCCCCTGCTCCCTGGCATGTAGTCGTCCAAGGCTTCGTCCATCATTTCACCGCCGTAGTCACCCAAGTCTCCCATGTCCTCCATCTCCTCGCTCGCTCCCGTGTAGTCGCCATCGCCCCGTCCGGTCGAGCGGCGTTCGGTCGAAGGCCGCAACACCTCGCGTGGAGCGGGAGGTTGGTCATTGTCTGATTTCGGCGGGTCGAACGATTGGAGCCGCGTCAGTTCCGACTCGAAAACACGCAACACGCGGGCCGACCATTTGTCGAGCACCAGCGCCGGGGCATCAACATTGCCAGTCAGGGCCTCCTGCATGCCGGCGATGCGGGCGGCGGAATGGAAGGCGATCAGGTCGGGGCTATCCGAAGCGGTGCTGATCGATACCAGCTTCGTCGCCAGGTCCTGGTCGTCGGTTCCACGGAGCAGTCCCAACAGATCGACGGCGAAGCGTTGCAGGTACGCATGCGCCTCGGGAGAGCGGTGGGTGGGGGTGGGACTGTCGAGCAATTCCGTCATCTCGGCGACGATTCCCTGGCTGACTTCGTCGCTCAGTTGGTCGAAACCGAAGCTGACCTGCCGGTGGACACCCTGCAGGGCCGCGGCCCGGACCCCGTCATCGTTCCCCTCATCGCTGTAGAGCTGGAGGAGATCGTTCACGATTTGGGAGCTAATCTTCGGCGGCTGATTGGCACCTGAAGATCCCATGTCGAGCTGGGCCAGAACGAGCGTGGCACCGATTCGGGCCGGAGGGTGATAATTCCCTTCGGCGACCTCTTTCATCGCCCCATAGATCCCGGGAGCCAGTGTGCTTTGTGCCGGATAGTTGGCGCGCTGTGCGGTTTTCAGGCTATTGACCAACGCGCTGGTCAACTCGGAGATCTCGCCCGCAGCCTCCGGATCGGTGATCCGCGCCGGGACATAGATTCGCACATACCCCAGTGCGTAGTTCCGTTCGTCGAATCCGTCGGGATCGCGCGTGGTCGCGTAACGCCGCAGGGCCGTCTGCATTCGCTTGACCATCCGTTCGTCTTTCAGCCTCGGGTCGAGCTCCTTCACCTCGTACTCCGGCTGCTGGCCCGAGGCGGTCACTGCGAACGCTGCGACGATCCCGCCGGCCAGAAAGCCAGCCAACAGGCCCCAAGCGGTTCGACGCCGGGCGTCACGATCGGATGAGATTGCCGTGTGAGAACGCATGGGGGCTCCACCGGGTTATGCGTAGATCAGAACGAGCGTCGATCGGGGTTGACGCCAGAGGAGTCGGCTACTCCACCTCGCATTATCTTCCAGGAGCGGGAGTGCCGTCAAATAAAATCATACTCGAAAGCTGCGCTGTCCAGTGGGCACGGTCTGAAAACGTTTGCGGGAAAAAAGTGTCCGGTCCCTTTTCCGAGGGACTCGCCCTCCGGGTGCCTTGCCCAAAAGGTAGCGGACACTTTCATCCTGCTTCACTGCTAAGTTGACGGATGATTTGGCGTGACGCTACAGTTGGCGGGCAGTCGGGCCGCCGGTCCGATGGTCATTCCGGCGACCGCAACGATGACACGCACCGACTTTCCTCCCCGTATTCCTCCCCGCGATCCGGCGATTTTACGCCAACTCGCCGATGTGGTTTCTCGCCAGCGGTTCACGCTGGATGACATCACACGGATGCAGGCGGAGATTCACGACCAGTCGCTGGCGCTGAGCCGCTCGATCGACCGCCCGAATTTCACCCGAGTGGGGCGGGATGACTTGGTTCGCATGATTCGGATGTACGACGAGCGGTTCTTCGGAAGCCAGATCTTGCCGGTGGCAGAGGCGGAAGGGCTGCAGTTCGGGCTCTCCTCCCGGATGACGCGGGTGGCGGGCAAGCTGGTCACGCACTATCCGCGGGGCAACCGCCAGGGCCCCCGAAAGTTCGAGTTGGTCCTTTCGTCAACGCTGCTGTTCCAGACATTCGAGGATTTGGACCGGCCGGTGGAGGTGACCGGGCGGAGCTGCCGCAGCCGGCTCGAGGCGATGCAACGGGTCGCCGAACACGAGTTGGTCCATCTGGTGGAGATGCTGGTCTGGAACGATGGCAACTGTTCCCAGCGGCGATTCCAGTCGATTGCCAACCGCTATTTCGGCCACACCGACTACCGGCACGATTTGATTACCCAGCGGGAACGGGCGCTGCGAAAATATGACTTGCGGGTTGGCGATCGGGTCGCCTTTTCCCACAACGGGTCGGTCTTGCGGGGCCGCATCAATCGGATCACGCGCCGGGCGACGGTTCTTGTTCCCCACCGCGACGGGGAACCTTTTTGCGACGGCAATCGTTACCTGCGGTTCTACGTGCCGCTGGCGCAGCTCAAAAAGGTCTGACGATGCTGGTCGTCGAATCTCTCACCAAAAATTTCACTCTCGACGTGGGGGAGGTACGTGCGGTCGATCGGCTTTCGTTTCGGGTCGCCCCGGGCGAGGTGTATGGATTGCTCGGCCCCAACGGGGCGGGCAAGACGACGACGCTCCGGATGGTGTTGGGGTTGCTCCAACCCGACGCCGGCTTCGCGGAGGTGGACGGCTATCGCACCGATCGCGATCCGTTTCAGGCGAAATCACGCTTGGGATTCGTCTCGGCCAACGACGGCGTTTACCCCTGGCTGAGCGTCCGCGAAATGCTCCTCTACTTTGCCGATCTGTACGGGGTCGCCCCGGGGATCGCCAGGGCGCGGGCGGCGTCGTTGGGCGAGAAGATGGGGATCACGCCGTTGCTCGACCGGCGCGCCGGGACGCTCAGCACCGGCCAACGCCAGCGGGTGATTCTGGTTCGCGGATTGATTCACGACCCGCCGGTGATGCTGCTGGACGAACCCACCCGGGGACTGGACGTCGTCGGCGTCCAAACGATTTTCCAGTACATCGATCACCTGAGGGAGCTCGGCAAGGCGGTGGTGGTTTGCACCCATCGGCTCGACGAGGCCGAGCGGTTGTGCGGCCGTTTCGGATTGCTGCATCAAGGCCGACTCCGTCACGAGGGGAACCTGGACGAACTCCGGGACGCGACCGGCCGTGATCATTTGGTGGAGATGTTCGTCGACCTGCTGGAAGGGCAGGCTGCCTAAGCAGGGTCTGGGGACGCATGGAAACCGAGCAGGACAGCGAGACGAAACGCGGGGAGAGTGCACGGAGCGGCCACGGAGGACGGCTGTGGCGGCTGTGCCAGAAAGAGCTACGCGAGACGATTCGAGACCGCCGCACGATCGTCACGCTGGTCCTGATGCCGCTGCTGGTCTACCCACTGCTGAGCATGGCGCTCAATCGCTACCTGCTCTCGGCCGCCGGGCCGGCGGCGACGGGGTACACGATCGGCGTTGCGACCGAAGCGGAGGGGAGCGTCCTTGTTCGCTGGCTCAGCGACACCCGGAGCGAGCCTCCCGCTTCGATTCAGGAATCGAGCGGCGGGGGCATGGCCGAGTTTCAGATCTTGATCACCGGTGGCATTTCGCCCCGTGAAGCGGTGGAGCGAAATGAGATCGATCTCGCCGCGGTTGTGGAACCCGATTCGCCTGACAGACCGGTGCGGGTGAAGCTGATCGCGTTCCAAGGCGACACCGCTAGCGAGACGGCGCAGCGGATCCTCGTTCAACGATTGCATTGGCTGCAACTGGCCGAAGCCCAGCAGCGGGCCCGGGAGGCGGATCCCGACTACAGGGCGTCGGTGGAGGTGGATGTCGAGCGGATTGGAACGACCGAACCGGAATCCTTGCTGGCCACGATTGTCCCGCTGGTGCTCGTGCTGATGACGATCACCGGGGCGGTCTATCCCGCAATCGACCTGACCGCCGGTGAGCGAGAACGGGGGACGATGGAGTCGTTGATGGCCTCGCCGGTGCCGCGATCCTCGTTGCTGCTGGCGAAGTACGCCGCGGTGGTGACCGTGGCGCTGCTGACCGCGATCGCGAACCTGTTGGCCATGTTCGTCACCCTGTGGGCAAGCCGGTTGCTGGACCAGATCACCGGGGGTGAGCCGGGAATCCCCTGGATCGCGCTGATCCAGATCCTCGGGTTGCTCGTGCTGTTCAGCAGTTTCTTCGCCGCCATACTTCTGTCGCTGACCAGTTTCGCCAAGTCATTCAAGGAGGCGCAGGCCTACCTGATCCCGGTGATGCTGTTGGCGCTCGCCCCAGCCATGCTGTCGCTGATGCCCGGTGTCCGGCTCGCCGGTCCGCTGGCGATCGCGCCGCTGATCAATATCGTCCTGCTCGCCCGGGATGTCCTTTCCGGTTCGGTGCAGCCGGCCGGGGCCGTGGCGGCGATCCTCAGCACCGTGGCCTACGCCGCCGCGGCGCTGGCAGTCGCGGCGCGGCTGTTTGGCAGCGACGCGGTCACGCGGACCAGCGATCAATCGATCGGGTCGCTGTTCCGCCGACCCGACCGTGTCACAGCGGTGCCAACACCGCAGGCGGCGGCGCTGATGCTGGCGCTGCTGGTCCCCGTTTACTTCGTCGTTTCAAACGGGCTGATGAGGTTCCTGGAGGCAAACCGCGAGTTCATGTCGGTGGCAAACCAACTGATTCTGAACGCTGCGGCACTGGCGCTGTCGTTTGGGCTGGTGCCGTTGATCGCCGCCTATCTGGGGCGCAACCGATTGTGGACGACGTATCGAATCGGTCGTCCCCCGGTGCTGGGCTTCGTCGGCGCCGCGCTGCTCGGCACGGGAGCTTGGGCGCTCGCCCATGAGGCGTTCGTGATCGCCGAGGCGCTCGGGGTGGGGGGGCTGAGCGAAGAGCGGATTGAGCAGACGCTGGAGGTGGTCCAAGATTGGCAGCAGGTTTCGCCATGGCTGCTGGTCGCAACCCTGGCCCTGGCCCCGGCGATCATCGAGGAACTCTGTTTTCGCGGCTACCTGTTTTCAGCCTTGTCACGCGTTCTCTCCCCGGCGCGGACGATCCTCCTGACGTCGGTCCTGTTCGGCCTGTTTCATGTCTTGACCGGTAACGCGCTGTTGATCGAGCGGTTTGTGCCGACCACGCTGCTGGGGCTGATCCTCGGCTGGGTCAGCTGGCGGACGGCAAGCGTCCTGCCGGGCATGCTGATGCACCTGGTCCACAATGGGCTGCTGGAACTGGTCGCCCGCTATCACGAGTCGCTGACGTTTCTCGGCGAGGATCTCGACCAGCAGACGCACCTTCCGGTCACCTGGCTGTTGGCCGCCACGGCGATCGCGGCGGTGGGTGCGGGGACCGTGTACGCAGCGAAAAAAGGGGTCAGGACTCTTTTTTACGATTCCACGCCAAAAAAAGAGTCCTGACCCCTTTTTTACTCTGACCCCTTTTTTGCTCAGCCGGGTGGCCAGGTCATCTGTCGGCCTCCGAGCAGATGGAAGTGCAGGTGTGGGACTTCTTGACCCCCGTCGTCGCCACAGTTGACCACGAGGCGGTACCCAGCATCGAGCCCGAGATCGGCGGCGATCTTGGAGGCGACCATCACGCAGCGGCCCATGATCGCTTCGTCCTCTGCCGACAGCTCGGCCAACGAGGCGATCTCTTTTTTGGGGATCACCAAAAGATGCGTCGGCGCCCTGGGGTTGATGTCGTGAAAGGCAAGGCAGAGATCGTCTTCATAGACAATATCGGCGGGGATTTCCCGAGCGATGATCTTGGAAAAAATCGTGGGCATCGGTCTGAACGGGGGGATTCTTGGCGTGGTCCAACATGGGAGCGAATTGAGTGGCTAAACTGAGTGCCGATCCGGAAACCCCCTCTCGCTGACCCTTTCACCGGCAAATCCGGGGGAGAGGGAGCACGAGAGGCCCTGCGGGGGGGAAATGATTGGTTTCCGGTGAGGCTCTGAGCCCGGTTTTCGAGCGGTTCAGGCTCCTTTTCGCTACCGAATCATCGTACCACGTTTCCTCCTCGGGCAGGACGGCAGGATGCAACACGATCGACGTCAACGTTTACAAGAGGTGCTTCACCCGCTGGCCCACCGCGAAAGCTTTTCCGGCGACGAAGCGAAGAAGCTGGTTCAAGAGGCGACCCCGGCGTTCGTGACACGAACGCTGAAGGCGATCACCGAAGACGGGATCCTGCAGGCGCATGTGGAGGGGAGTCGGATTCGTTATCGGTGGGCCGAGCCGGAGCCGTTGGCGGCGGTCCAGCGTTGGATCGACCGCCAGATTCACGGGGACCAGGTCAAGCAGATGCCGGCAACGGAACGCCCGCGTGAACGGTTGCTCCGCGACGGTGCGTCGGCGCTGAGCAACGCCGACCTGTTGGCGATCCTGATCCGGGTCGGGGTGCGCAACGAGTCCGCCTTGACCGGAGGCCAGCGACTGGCCAACCGGTTTGCCGAGCGGTTGGAGTCGCTGCGACAGTTCGGTTTAAGCGAGTTGCGGGAGGTCAGCCGCGCGGTGACCCAGGCGAATTACTGCCAGATCATGGCCGGGATCGAGCTGGGGCGGCGAGTGGCCACGGCCGAGGGGGCGCGGGCACCCGAGTTGACCCGCATCACCGGGACCGGTGCGGCGATCGAGTACTGCGCCCGGCGTTTTGCTTCCTTGGCGGTTGATGCGGTGCAGGAAGAATTTCACATCGTCACCCTCGATACGAAACACAAGCCGATCCGAACGCACCAGATCACGGTGGGAACGCTGGACGCCAGCTTGGTTCATCCCCGCGAGGTGTTCCGGCCCGCGATCCGGGACGCCGCCTCCGCGATGCTGCTGGTGCACAACCACCCAAGTGGCGACCCAACACCGAGCCGCGAGGACCATCGGGTGACCGAGCGGCTCACCGAAGCGGGCGAACTTGTCGGGATCACGGTGCTGGACCACCTGATCGTCGCCCGCGAGCAGACGGTCAGCATCCGTGAGCTGGGGTAAGGCCTAGCTTTCGACCGTTTCCGCCTTGCCTGCTTTCCAGCGGAGGTAGGCGTCGAGGAAGCCTTGCAGTTCGCTTCCGTCCATCACGGCGTGGAAGTTACCGACGTAGTGGCCTGTGCGAGCGTCCTTGACCCGTTGATCGGGATGCAGGAAGTAGTTGCGGATCTGGCTGCCGAAGCCGGTACGAGCTTGGGACTCGTACTTCTTCGTAATCTCGGCCTCGCGCCGTTCCTCTTCGATCCGCGCCATCTTGGCCCGCAACATTTTCCAGGCGGTGGCGCGGTTCTGGTGCTGGCTCCGCTCATTCTGGCACTGCACCACGATCCCGGTTGGGAGGTGGGTCAGCCGGATCGCGCTGTCGGTCTTGTTGACGTGCTGGCCTCCGGCCCCGGCGGCACGAAAGCGGTCTTCGCGGATGTCTTTCTCCGCGATGTCGATTTCGATGGTGTCGTCGATTTCCGGAGCGACGCTGACGGCGGCGAAACTGGTCTGCCGTTTCCCTTCGCTGTTGAACGGGCTGATCCGGACCAGCCGGTGCATTCCTTCTTCGCCCTTGAGATACCCATACGCCATCGGGCCGCGGACAGCGATCGAGGCGTGGTTGATCCCCGCCTCTTCGTTGTCCTGGCGGTCGAGGAGTTCGAGGGTGTAATCGCGACTTGAAGCCCAGGCGGAGTACATTCGCAGCAGCATTTCGGCCCAGTCGTTGGCGTCGGTGCCTCCGTCACGAGCGTTGATCGTCAGGATCGCCCCGGCCGAATCATTGGGGCCGTTGAGCAACGCCTTCAGCTCCAGGTCGTCCAGCACCCGCTCCAGCCGTTCGATCTCCGCGATTACCTCCCCTGCGACCGAACTGTCCTCGTCGGCCATTTCCATCAAGGCATCGAGGTCGGTGACCGACGCGGTCAGGTCGTCCATCGGGCCGACGATCCCCTTGAGCGTCTTCAGCTCCGCGACCGCCTTTTGAGCGGCTTCGTTGTCGTCCCAGAAACTGGGGTCACCCATGCGGGCTTCGATGACATTGATCTCGTGACGCTTGGCCGCGTGGTCAAAGAGAGTCTCCGAGTTGTTCCAGCCGCTCTCGGATCGATTCGCTGCGTTGAATCAGGTCGGCATCCATGTCGTCGTGGACTCCGGTCGTATGATGGAAGGATGGAGGCTAGGCTCTGGGGATATTCCGGGGCGAACCCGGTTGCCCCAGACTAACACCATCTGTCATCCGAGCAATGGGAGTTCCATGGCACGCGTCGTACTCGCGATGAGCGGTGGCGTCGATTCCAGCGTCGCGGCACACCTCCTTTTGGAGGCTGGCCACGAGGTGATCGGGATCTTCATGCGCCATGGCGAGGAATCGAGTGAGGCTTGCCGGGTCGAGGGGGATGGCGGCGGGGGTCTGCCGGTCCTCGGCGGCCGCGCCGACCACAAACAGGGCTGCTGCAGCGCCACCGATGCAGCCGATGCTCGCCGTGTGGCGGCCAAAATGAAACTCCCCTTCTATGCCCTCGATCTGCAGCAGGATTTTCGGCGGATCGTCGATTACTTCGTCGAGGATTACCTTCACGGCAGGACCCCGAATCCGTGTGTCAAATGCAACCACTGGATCAAGTTCGGCCGGTTGTTCGATTACGCCGACGGGGTCGATGCCGATTTTGTGGCCACGGGGCATTACGCCCGACTGGTGGGGGGAAATTCCGGCACCGAGCTTCACCGAGGGCTCGATTCGGGCAAGGACCAGTCGTATGCCCTGTTCGGAATCCGCCCCGATCGACTGGCCCGCATGCGGCTGCCGGTGGGGGGTTATACCAAACCGCGGATCCGCGAGGTGGCCGAACAGTTGCAGCTGGGGGTAGCGGGGAAACGCGACAGCCAGGAGATCTGTTTCGTGACCCAGGGGCATCACAGCGACTTTGTCAAGGGACGGCGGCCGGAGATGGTCGGGGCGACCGCGGGCGAGATCGTCACACTCCAGGGGCAAGTCGTCGGGGAGCACGATGGTTACGAGGCCTTCACGGTCGGCCAGCGGAAGGGGTTGGGCGTCGCATTGGGAACGCCCCATTTCGTGATCCGCATCGAGCCGGGGACCAGGCGGGTCGTGATCGGCCCGCACGAGGCACTGGCCCGTGGCGAGCTGTCGGCCGACGAGGCGAACTGGTTGGTCGAACCGGAGCATTTGCCCCGGCGCGTCGCGGTTCAGATACGCTACAACAGCTCACCGCAGCCGGCGCGGATCGAGCTGGACCCGGCCGAGCCGTCGCACTTTAACGTGGCGTTCGACGAGCCCCAGCATGGCGTTGCCCCGGGTCAGGCGGCGGTCGTGTACGACCGGTCGCGAGTTCTCGGAGGTGGTTGGATCTGCCGCTGAAGCGTGCTGGTACTCGTTGGCGTGCTGCCGCATCGACATCCGTTTCGGAGTACATCCGGCTCGCCGAGCCGGATCGTGGTGGTGCCTGCCCTCACGCGATCGCGATGATGTTGGTATCGTAGGTTTGGCTTCGTTTTCTTCCTTTCAACAGGCGATCGATGGGTCTCTACGACCGCGACTATTCCCGGCCCGACATGCGCACTCCGTGGGATCGGGTGGAGAGCCCGCGGAGCATGACGATCGTGCTGATCGTGATCAACGTTGTCGTGTTCTTCGCCGACATGATCTTGGCCAGTCGCGATCCGGCGTCTGGCCAGGCGGTCAGTATTTTATTCCCGTGGTTCGCGGTTGACGCGCAAACGTTGATCCAGCCCTGGATGTGGTGGCAGTTGTTGACCTACGGGTTCGTGCACGACAACCAGGGGATCGGCCACATCCTGTTCAATATGTTCGGGCTGTTCATTTTCGGGCGGACTGTGGAGCAGCGAATCGGGGGGGAAGCCTTCCTGCGGTTCTACCTCGTGGCGATCGTCTTGGGCGGCATCGCGGCCTCCGCTTTTGCGCTGATGCAAGCCCTCGCTCTGGGGGTGCCGATCGGCCAGATGCCATCGACGATCGGCGCCAGCGGTGCCGTGATCGCGGTGACGATTCTGTTCGCCTGCTACTTCCCGCAGGCGGAGATTCTGTTGATGTTCGTCTTCCCCATCAAAGCTTGGGTGTTGGCGGTCATGTTCGTCGCCTTCGATCTCGCCGGTGCCGTCGGCCTGGCAGGGGAATCCAACAC
>CAYWXT010000012.1:0-40289 GCA_964462125.1 uncultured Pirellulaceae bacterium
CTGCCGAAGAGGACACGGAGAAGATCACGGCAGGAGAACGTATGATCTGGGAGCTGACATGGAATGCTCGCGGTGGCTGGGCCGATGTGCGTCCTTTCATTCAAAAACGCTCGGGCGGAGGTTGGACCAAGGGACGTCCGGTGGCACTGGAGAAACTGTATCACCAGCATGACGAGGTTCCATTCGCTTTTTTGACCGACCGAGATCGTGCGATCTGCGATTGCATGGACAGCGTGACACAAAGGAATCATTACGGCTATCCCGAGACCAGTTATTTCTTTCAAAGCGAGCGGCTTGCGCGGGCGATCGTGGGGCATCCCCGGTTGTTTCATCAGGGTGAGCGAGAGCATCCGATCGAGGTGGTTGAGCAGCAGCCACAGATGACGATCAAGCGCAGTGAAGGGGGGCAGATTGAAATCTCACTTGAACCGCGACCGCCGGTGAAGAGTCGTGACGATGGCTTCGCGATCATCAAGCAGGACTTGTATCGGGTCGCCGTGGTCCGTTTCCGCCGAGAGCATTTCAAGCTGAACGAGATTCTCAGTGGCCGCTTGGTCGTGCCATCAGCGGGCGAGACGCTTGTCATGGAGTCGTTGGCGCCTTTGGCGTCGATGGTTTCGGTTCATTCCGAGATCGAGGCGACGTTGGCAGCAGAGCAGTCGGTGGTGGCTGATTCCAGCGTGCATCTGCATGCGGTTCCGTATGGCGAGGGACTACAGCTGATCTTTCACGTCCGGCCGTTCGGCGAGGAGGGTCCGTTTTTTGCCCCGGGAGTCGGCGCGGAAACGGTGGTGGCCAAGGTGGGCGACCGAACTCGCGCTACCCGTCGCGACTTGAGCGGCGAAGAGGACGAGCTTGCGACAGTCATCACGAAATGTCCTAGCGTGCTCGATCAGTTGGATGGTGCTCATCGCGGTGTCGGCGACGAAACGGTTTACTTGCCGACGGCGGAACAAGCCTTGCAAGCCTTGCTGGAACTCGAGCCGCTTGTGGCAGCGAAGAAGCTGACCCTGCATTGGCCGCGCGGCCGCACGATGCAGATTGCTGGCCAGGCCACGGGCTCCGATTTTCGGATGCAGATCAAACGCGACCGGGACTGGTTTGCTGCGTCGGGAACGTTGAAGATCGATCGGCAACTGTCGGTCGACATGATGCAGCTGATTGATCTGGTGGAAGCCGGTTCGTCACGGTTCGTGCGACTGGATGACGGACGATTTCTGGCGTTGACGGAGAAGTTCCGCCGTCACATCGAAGCGATGTCGGCTTATGGAGACCGCAGCAAGGGGAAATTGCGTTTTCCACCGATTCGTGCTGCGGCGATGCAGGATTTGGACCAGGAATTCCAGCTGAGCTCCGACCAACATTGGAAGAATTGCCTACGGCGAATTCGATCCGCTGATGAGCTGGTTGCCGAGGTGCCCTCGACGTTGGCTGCCGAGCTCCGCGATTATCAGCGCGAGGGATTTCAATGGATGGCGCGGTTGGCTCACTGGGGAGCCGGCGCTTGCCTCGCCGATGACATGGGGTTGGGGAAGACGGTTCAGGCGTTGGCGCTGTTGCTGCACAGGAGTTTGGAAGGTCCTGCCTTGGTCGTCGCGCCGACATCGGTCGCGTTCAACTGGGAGAATGAGATCCGTCGCTTTGCGCCGACTCTGACACCCCATCTGTTTGGTCCTGGCGATCGCGCCCGCACGCTGCAGAAACTGGGGCCACGCGACGTGGCGATTTGCAGTTATGGCCTGTTGCATTTGGAAGCCAAAAAATTGCAATCGCTGGACTGGAGCACCGTTATCTTGGATGAGGCCCAGGCGATCAAAAACGCATCGACGCGCCGCTCGGCTGCGGCGATGGGATTGAATGGCGATTTCCGGATGATCTTGACCGGCACGCCGATGGAGAATCATCTTGGCGAACTATGGAATTTGTTTCAGTTCATCAATCCGGGATTGCTGGGGTCGCTCGAATCGTTCACGCAGCGGTTCGCCGTACCGATCGAACGTGATCAGTGTGGTGAGACGCGTCGACGCCTCAAGCGGCTGATCGAACCATTCCTCTTGCGGCGGACCAAGGCCCAGGTGTTGGAAGAGCTTCCCCCACGCACGCAAATCACGCTGAACGTGGAGCTCGGCGAAGAGGAAGCAGCGATGTATGAGGCATTGCGGCAAAGGGCACTTCGTCAGCTCGCCGAGAGCGACGACACCCGCCCGACGCACCTGAAGATCCTTGCCGAATTGATGAAATTGCGACGGTTTTGCTGCCACCCTCGGTTGGTCACACCCGAACTTCCGTTGACGTCCAGCAAGTTGGCGTTGTTTGACGAGACGATCGATGAGCTACTGGAGGGGAACCATCAAGTGTTGGTGTTCAGCCAGTTTGTCGACCACTTGAAGATTCTTCGCGAGGAGCTGGAGCGAAATGGGGTTGCGTACCAGTATCTCGATGGGAGCACATCGGCGGCAGAGCGAAAGAAACGGGTCGAGGCCTTCCAGGCGGGGGAGGGAGACGTGTTTTTGATCAGCCTGAAGGCGGGCGGCGTCGGCTTGAATCTGACGGCAGCCGATTATGTGATCCACATGGATCCCTGGTGGAATCCAGCGGTGGAGGATCAAGCCTCCGACCGCGCTCATCGGTTGGGGCAACAACGGCCGGTCACGATCTATCGCTTCATCACTCAAGGTACGATTGAGGAGCGAATCTTGGAACTGCATTCTAGTAAACGTGATTTGGCCGACCAGTTGTTGGAAGGGACTGATCGCGCTGGGAAGTTGACGACGGAGGAGTTGCTTCGGTTGCTGGGCGATTGAAGGAGGGGTGAATGGCCGCGGGGCTGGTAGCCTCGCTGGGTTGACTTGGGCGGTGCGAGGTGGTCGCGAATTTTGGCAAGCGGTTCCTGAAGGGCTCTGAATCCTAACGGCTCTCAGAACAACGCCCTTCGATCTGTTATATTGGGCACCGATGGTTCCTATCCCCATCCCGAATGCTTTTATGACGATGCCAACAATCATTTCTCCCGCTGAGACGAGACATCTGAGATTTCTTTCGCTTACTCTCACCGCGTTACTGTCGGTTTCCGTGGCGACAGCGGCCGAGCGGCCGAATGTCGTGATGCTGCTTGCCGACGATCTCGGTTACCGAGACATCGGCTGTTATGACGGTCCGGTTCGCACGCCGACGCTCGACGCACTGGCAGAAGAAGGCACGCGTTTTTCCGATTTTTATTCCGGCTGCGCGGTCTGCTCGCCGTCGCGGGCAACGCTGCTGACCGGTCGCCACCACATCCGGGCCGGCGTCTACAGCTGGATTCACGATCCAAGCCAAGATTCGCACCTGCTGCGGCGTGAAATCACGCTTGCCGAAATCCTCAATGAGGCGGGGTATGCCACCGCGCACGTCGGCAAATGGCACCTCGGGCTGCCCACTGACGCGCGGGACAAACCGACGCCGGATGAGCATGGCTTCGATTACTGGTTCGCCACTTGGAACAACGCCTCGCCGAGCCACGAAGACCCCGAAAACTTCATCCGCAACGGCGAACCGGTCGGGAAACTGGAAGGCTACGCCTGTCAAATTGTCGCCGATGAAGCAATCGATTGGCTGGAGTCACACCGCGATCACGAGGCTCCGTTCTTTTTGAATGTTTGGTTTCACGAGCCACACGCACCGATCGCGGCACCCGAGGAGATCGTGAGGGAGTACGGCGGTCTGAATGACAAAGCGGCGGTTTACTCGGCGACGATCGACAATACCGATCAGGCAATCGCCCGGCTGCTTTCCAAACTGGAGCAAATTGACGCCGGGGGCGAAAACACGCTGATCGTCTACGCCTCGGACAACGGCAGCTACCGCAATGACCGCACCGGCGGCTTGCGGGGGCGTAAAGGACAAAACTGGGAAGGCGGGATCCGAGTGCCCGGCATCTTTAGCTGGCCTGGTACGATCGAGCAAGGTTCAGTCGAGAGCGAGCCGGCTGGCTTGGTCGACGTGTTGCCAACCGTGTGCGGGTTGTTGGAAATCGATAAACCCTCCGGCCGTCACCTCGATGGCGCCGATCTGGCGCCACTGTTGACCGGCAGCGGCCAAGCATTCCAGCGCCACCAGCCTTTGTATTGGCATTTACAAAAAGCGAGACCGATCGTGGCAATACGCGACGGCGACTACTCGCTGGTTGCAGATCCCGATTACGAGCTGTCCACAAGCAACATGTTTCAGGAAGAGTGGATTCCGAAAATCAAATCGGGAACTTACACGAACTTTCGATTGTACGACTTGGCCGAAGACCCGCAGCAACAGCGCGACATCGCCGACGAGCATCCGGATCTGCTCGACCAGCTGAAAGCGAAGCTGCAAGCGATCAACGCCAGCGTCATGGCCGACGGCGCCGACTGGCATCGGAAATAGCTCGATGCGACCGTCAAAACCCGACTGGCTAATCAGACGGAGCTGCCTCTCCGGATTTGCGCAAACTGACCAGAAAAGCCAGGAGGTCAGCAGCTTCTTGTGCTGTCAAATCGCGCAATTGCCCGTCGGGCATCATTGAACGGGGCTGAACGACCAGTTGCTCAATCTCGTCCGCGGGCACTTTGACATCCCGATGCTCGGCGTCGCGCAGCGTGACTTGGGCTGCCGTTCGTTCCATCAACAAGCCGTTGAAGATTTGGCCATTGATTGTTTCCAGCACATACGTCTGGTAATCCGGATCGATGACGGCAGACGGTTCTAAGAGGCCGCGCAGCAACTCTTCTCGGCTGCGCAGCGAACCGATTTCGGTCAGGTCCGGACCCAGCTCCTTGCCACGCCCGTCGACGATGTGGCACTGTTGGCACTGTGTGCTCCCGTCAGAGAAAAACAAACGCTCGCCGCGGCCGGGATCGCCTTCCAGAGCCAGTATTGAGCGGGGATCAATTCGATCACTGAGTCGCTGGCGGCGCTGGTCTTCGGGCAAGAATCGCTCAAAAAGGTCACGCACGATTGGATTGGGATGTTCCGACGCTGCCGCGATGAGCCACTCCTGATGGCCAGGGGGCAACTCGCCTCGGTCCACGGCCAGCACGATCGGCAGGGCATCGGCTGGCGACGGCAGTCGCCTTGCCAGCTGCTGAGCATCGATGGCGTCGGGGTCGTCGAGCCGATCGTGGAGCCAATCCGGGATCGCTGCAGGGCGACGACCCTCCTGGCTGTCCGCTGGCAGCTGCCCGTCCGCATCCATCTGCGCGATCCACTCGGTCAGCAAGGCGAGTCCCCTGGGATCCACCTCGTGCGACCCCAGCCGCGGCATCCGGCCTTGGCCCGTCTTGGCAACACGATGCAGCAGTACTGAACGGGTGGGATCGCCAGGGGAAATGACCCGAGCGTCGTCGATCGAGAGGTCGCCTTGGGAAGGGACGACGTCGAGCAGTTGGGCGTTCTGGAGCTCCAGATCGTACTGCATCTGCGACACCACCGAGCCGCCAGCATGTTGCCGATGGCAATGCGCGCAGTTGACATGCAAGTGACTGCGGGCCCGCTCCGCCAGATCCGCTTTCTCCTGATGCGGATCGACCAGCGTCTTGCTATCGGTTTGGTCGGTCGCTCCGCGGATCACGCCGACCGCTTCAAGCCGTTCCAGCGAGTTCTCGCTGTGACCATCTGGCCTCTCGCTTCCCAGTTGCATCGCATCAAAAGCCAGAGGCGGCCCGGACCAGGTGTTATGACAGCGCATGCAGTCGACGCGCGCTGCATAGCGCCACGGGACCGTCGGCGCCGTGTCGTCTGTCGAAGGCGATTGGAGATCCCAATGCGCCTCGTCGCCTGCGGCCGATACCAGATCAGCATCCTGCTGGGATTCATTCCAACGATAGGAGTAGCCATGCCAATCGCTTCGGTCGAAATGCAACAGTTGGGTTTCAACATGAACTGCTCGATCATCGACGCTTGGCAGCGATAGCGTCTTGACCAGCACGGCGCCCTCTGGAAACAACCATTTCCCATCTTTCGCTTCCACGCGGGTGTCACCTGGGAGGGCTATCCAGCGGCGGCTGGTCGCTCCATCCTGCCACATGGTCGCGCGAATGGAATAAGGAACCACACCCGCAGCAGGCTGCTGGTCGGGAACCGATGCGAACAGGCCGGTCTCACTCAGCTTGCGAGGAAACGTCGTGGGCCGATCGGTATCGGGATTGGGCACAAGCCGATGAATCGAACCGCCGTAATCGAGGAGGTAAAGTTCTCCTTCGAGGTCGACGCCAAAGCTGACGATCCGCATCGCCGTATCTGCCAGCTCCTCGTGCCAGCTCACCTCCTTCTGGTCGTCCAGCCGCAATCCCCAAACTTTTCCAGTCTCATAATCGCCGTAGATGTACGCTCCCTGCAGTTCCTTCAGGCGATCACCCCAGTAGACATGACCTCCGGTAATCGAAGCGGCCTCGGCATGCGAGTGGGCGACGGTTGGCGGCAGGATAGGCGTGGGGCCACGACGGCCGTCTGGATCGATTGACTGAGGACCTTCGGTGATGCTCCACCCGTAATTGCCGCCGGGCACGCCGCGGTAGATCATCTCCCACAGCTCCCAGCCGACGTCGCCAATCCAGAGATCGCCGCCGGCGCGGTCAAAGCTCATTCGCCACGGGTTGCGAAATCCATAAGCCCAGACTTCGGGCCGTGCGTTCGGGTGGTCGACGAAGGGATTATCTGGCGGAATACGATAGGGCGCATCGGTCCCCGTCTGGTCGACATCGATGCGAAGAACCGACGATAGAAGATTGGAAACATCCTGGCCCGCCTTGAGCGGGTCGGGAGGATTCGGACCGGCGCCGTCGCCCGTGGAGATATAAAGGTAGCCGTCGGGGCCGAACTGCAGAGAGCCGCCGTTGTGGCCGCCGGAGAGCCAAGTGATCAGCACCTCCTCGCTGTCCGGATCGACGGTCGGCGGATCCGTCTCTGACACGCGGAACCGTGACACCCGACTGCCGTCTTCGCGTCCTGCTGGAAAGACATAACAAACAAACAGCTGGCGGTTTTCTTCAAACTCCGGATGGAAAGCCAAACCGTAGATGTGGGTCATCTCTGGCGCGTGCGACTTGATGTCAAAGAACGGCTCGCGATCTTCGCTCTGAGATTCATTAGCGAAGGAATCGATCTGTCCGGCCAATTCGGCGACGATCAAGCGGTCGGTTCCGGGGATTGGCAGCAGCTCAACCGGTTCGCGGAAGCTGAGGTGCGGAAAAGCGTTCTTGGTCACATAGGGGCGGGGCGGCTCCGGCGAGCCAGTAACTCGCGACGTCGTCCAGGGGGGCCGCGGCTGAACCTCCTCGGCCGTCAACGGAAAAGCAAATGCCCAACAGATGAGCGACACGAGCAGCGATCCGAACGCAGCCCCGGTTGGAAAGCCGGTTTCGTCGTTCGCGGGGGCAAAGTTGCGATGCACAGTGAGTGCGCGGATAGCCTGAGGAGAAAGCGTACGGCGGTCGTCCAAGCCCGCCACAACCTCGCTTCGACGGTCTTGGAACGCCATCGTCCTTGGCTTGATCCGCTCATTGCTTGGTGACTGTTCGGCAATGACTTCGTGCATTCAGGAACCGCCGATTTGAAACGCGAAACGGTGGGATCGGATAGCCCCGGACGCGAGTCCGGCGTGGCGTTCAACAGTGGCAACGGGAATCGTGAAGCGACGGCATGATTTTTTTCCCGACATGATCCTCCACACTCCGCCATTGCCCTTCCATCATATGCGTCGCGAGAAGCGTCTTGGTTCAGCGGAACGCGAAAACCGCCGGCGGACGCGAAAGCCGCTTTGCCAATTTCTCGGTCGCTCGGCCATCGGGACCGCGTCGTTTCGGCGAACCCCTCGCCGAAGTACAGACGACGCGTACCTCGCGGATATCATTAGCGGTGAGGCGAGTCATTGTTCGACGAAGCTTTTGAGTTGGGCCAACGCAGCATCCCACTGATTGGAAATCGCTTGCAGCGACTGAGCAGCGACCTCCATCGTCTTTGGTTCAACCTGAAACAGGTTCTCCCTTCCGCGACGTAGGCCGCGCACGAGATGGACGTCCTCAAGGATCTGCAAGTGCTTGCGGATCGCTTGACGCGACTGCGGTCGACCTTCGGCAAGCTGAGTGATGGAGCACAGATTGGCTTCACCCAGTTGAAGCAGCAGCGACAGTCGTGTTTCGTCGCCGAGCGCCGCAAACAACGGAGCGTTCTGGACCAACTGTTTTCCGGCCTTAGTTATCGCTGCCAAGATAGCTCTCGATGTTCATCAACGCGTCGCCGCGTTTCCAGTAACTGGGTTATTGGGGTTGATTGACGGTTTTTCGCCGGGGCACTGTTGTGCAATGCATCGGTTGCATGTTAGCCTGTTGAAAGCTGAATCGACAAGTTCTCGAAGGAATTTTTTCTTTTCGTGTCGATTCGACAAGCGGCTGAACGACTACGAAGAAACCAATCAGCCGTTCACTTCTACCCAGGGAGCCTACTCATGAAATTTCCGCTCGCTCACTCACTGACGATGGGATTGATTCTGGTCGCCGCAAACTCGTACGGTCAAGCATTGCCATCGATGCCGGAGCCGACGAAGCAGCACGTTTGGCTGCAGAACTTTGTTGGCGAATGGGCGACCGAATCGGAATGCACGATGGGGCCGGAGCAACCTCCGATACAGTCAAGTGGGACGTTATCGTCTCGTATGCTAGGTGGATTCTGGGTGCTGAACGAAATGAAGGGGGACATGGCTGGTACCACCATGACCGGCGTACAGACGATCGGTTACGATGAATCGAAGTCGAAGTACGTCGGCACTTGGGTGGATTCAATGACCGCCTACATGTGGCAGTATGAAGGCTCGGTCGACGAGACGGGAAAGATTCTTACTCTGGAAGCCGATGGACCGAACTTCATGGCCGACGGCGAGACGACCAAGTTTCAAGACATCTACGAGTTTCGATCGGACGATCAGATTGACATCACATCAAGGATGCTCGACGCTGACGGCGAGTGGGTCACGTTCATGTCCGGGACAGCCACGCGTCAACAATAGCGTCGCCTTGCCCCAGGACGCAGTCCGGGTCGCATCGCTTATCGAAGAAGCGATTCGACCTCGGCGATGAACACCTGGCGCATACCGGTCGGTGCGCCATTGAAGCAAACCCGCATGCCGTCGCGGCTCCATTCCGGGTGCGGATCGACCTTCTTCTCAGGGCCGTTGCCGTAGCGGCGGCGTAAGTCGGTGAAAATCGTGCACAGATGACGCTCCTGCTCCGTCTGCAGATCGATCAGCCGGATCGGCACCTCTCCCTCCTCTGTAGCAAACGGCTCGTGTGGATAGGAGTCGGTGAGCAGGATAGGTCTCGCCCGTATTCAGGTCGATTCGGACGCAGACCGTCTCCCCGTCGATCACATCGTTGGTGTACACGTATTGATCGTCTGGCCCCCACTGCACGTTCGCCCCCAGCTGATAGCCCCACGCCAGAGTGCTGTAGAGCCGTCGGATCCGCTGTTTCTCGAGATCAATCACGCAGACCTCTGCCTTGTCCCCGTAGCCGGACTCGACACTCCGGCTAGACTAGGGGCCTGCCGATCGATGGTACCGGACGGGAGTCGACTTCTCCCACCGCGAAGTCCCCTCGCAGCCGCTGGATACACCTCTCGGATCTTCCTGATCCAGATCCCACCTCCGATCATTAGCAGCTAACACCATGAATAAGATGATGGATCCAATGCGAGGATGCTTGGCGGGCGTGATGATGCTGTTCGTAGCCGTGTCGGCGGCTGAGGAGCCTGGGCATTGGCGGGCTGCTGCCGGATCGGTCGCGATCACGCCGGATGAGCCGGTTTGGATGGGCGGCTATGCGGCACGCGACCGTCCCTCGGCGGGCAAGGTGCATGACCTGTTCGCGAAGGTGCTTGTGATCGAAGACACCGATGGCAACCGGTTCGTGATTGTCACCACGGATCTGTTGGGGATCACGCCGGAACTGCGAAACGGTGTCGAGGCCATCGTCAGCGAGCATGGGGTCTCGGCCCAGTCATTACTGCTCAACGCCTCCCACACCCATTGTGGTCCCGAACTCAGGGACGAGCGGCTGGTCCGCTTCGGCATCGATCCCGAGTACGCCTCGCTGGCTCGCCAGTACGTGCGCGAGACTGCTGAGAAGATCGGCGCGTTGGTCGCGGAAACCTTGCAGCGACTGAAGCCTGCTCGATTGTTGTACAGCCACGCACGGGCGGGGTTTGCTATGAATCGGCGGTTGCCCACCGACAACGGGTTCATCAACAGTCCCAACCCCGACGGCCCGGTCGATCATGACGTCCCGGTGCTTCGAGTCGAAGACGAAGAAGGCAAACTTCAAGCGATCCTCTTTGGGTACGCTTGCCATGCAACCACGCTGAGTTTTCAACAGTTGTCCGGAGATTATCCAGGCTTCGCCCAGCAGTTCGTGGAGGAATCGCATCCGGGAGCCGTGGCGATGTTTCTCAACGGCTGTTCCGGCGACCAGAATCCCTATCCTCGGCGAACGCTGGAGCTTGCCCAGCAGCACGGCCGCGCCCTGGCCAACGGTGTGGAAACGGCGTTGGAGACGCGCCGCGCACGCGAGATCCGGGGACCGTTGAGCGTTGCTCTTGACCACGTGACTTTACGGTTCGACGAGCCGCCGTCACGCTCGGAATTGGAGGCCGAGGCGAAATCGAGCAACAAGTACGCGCGATTTCATGCAGAGGCGTTGCTTGAGCAATTGACGGAGCTCGGTGAGATTCCTCGGGAATCTTCGGTGTTTCCGATCCAGGTTGCTCAGTTGGGGCCAGACCTGACGATGGTGGCGATCTGTGGTGAAGTTGTCGTAGACTACTCGTTGCGGCTGAAGGAGGAACTCGCCGCAGACGACACGATTGTCTGGGTCGCGGGTTACTCCAACCACGTCTTCGGCTATCTGCCGAGTCGCCGGATCGTCAAAGAGGGTGGTTACGAGGGAGGAGGCGCGATGCGTTACACGACCTTCCCTGGCCCGTTTGACGAATCGGTGGAAGACCGTGTGGTGGGTCAAGTCAAGGAGTTGGTAACCCGGGTTCGGCGCTGAACTCGGCCTGCCCCGAACGGCGTTGGCGAGTGAACACCAGCGTTCGGGTGAACGGCACGTTCGAAAAGCGGACTTCCGAGTCTTTGAAAGAGAGCAAGTGATGAAGTGTCCTTGTCGGTTTGTGATCGCCCCCTTGATGTTGCTCACCGTGTGGGGGTCAGTCAGCCGCGTCACGGCCCAAGACGAGTCACGCCCCAATATCTTGATCATCACCGCGGACAATCTGGGTTACGGCGACTTGCCGTGTTACAACCCTGAGTCTCCGATCTTGGCGCCCCATCTCGACCGCTTGGCCGAGGAAGGCGCGACGTTGACCAGCTTCTACACGGCCTCGCCCACCTGCACCGTTTCCCGTGCCTGCTTACTGACGGGCCGGATTGCCGAGCGGCATGGATTGGCGATCCAGTTGCCGGGGATCGATGGCAACTATGGGCCGGGGCTCGATCAGAGCGAGATCTTGATCCCTCAGGTATTGAAGAATGCGGGTTATACAACCGGTTGCTTTGGCAAGTGGAACATCGGCTTTGCGCCGGGATCACGGCCGACCGAGCGGGGATTCGATGAGTTCTTGGGACATGCGTCGGGCAACATCGATTACTACACCCACGTCTACAATGGCAAGCACGATTTGTACCAGGGAACCGAGGAAGCGCACCTGGAAGGCTATTCGACCGATCTGTTTGCGGACGCCGCGATCGATTTTCTGCTGCGGTCGGCGGAGCAGCAACAGCCGTGGTTCGTCTACCTGCCGTTCAACGCACCGCACTTTCCCAATCCGAAGAACAAGGCGGAGGGAGAGCCGAGTGCTTGGCAGGCGCCCACCGAAGCGTTTGCTCGGTACGGATACGATCCAGAAACACTTGATGAACAGGAACGCTATCACGCCGTCGTCACGGCGCTCGACACGGCGATTGGCCATGTTTTGGAGACGCTCGATCGAACGGGATTAACGGAGAACACCTTCGTCTTTTTCTACTCCGACAACGGAGCGTTCATGCTTTCCGGGCGAGGGCGGGAGGTGGCAAGCAACGCCCCGCTGCGTGACGGTGGCGTCACCTGTTGGGAAGGGGGGCTTCGCGTGGCGGCTTTGGCGCGTTGGCCTGGCGAGATCACGGCCGGTACGGCGATCGACGAGCCCCTTTGGTCCCCCGACCTGATGGTGGCCTGCGCACGACTGGGCGAGGCTGAGTTGCCCACCGACCGTACCCTTGATGGCCAGGACCCGTTGCCGGTTTTGACCGACGGTGCCTCCTCGCCCCACCGTTCGCTCTCCTTCACCTACCGCCGGCACGCGGCCTTGCGAATGGGAGCGTGGAAGATCGTGCGGACGCAGCCCGATCAGCCGTGGCAGTTGTTCAACCTGAAGCACGACCTCGGCGAGTCGAATGATTTGGCGGCCAAGGAACCGGAGCGGGCGGAGCGACTGGCCGCTGAGTTTGCTCGTTGGCAGGGGGAGTTCCCGTAGCGGCAGTGCGATTCGCGCCGTCGAACGAAATCGCTCTTCGGGCGTGGTTGGGGGGCGGGATGGCAAGGCTCGGCTCAGCGGATGTGCTGGGTTTTTTGTGCGCTGAGCGGGATTTTGTTTGCGTTGGAGAAGAGGGTACGGACTTCTTCCCACCCTCGGTCAACCGAACGAAGTTGCCTTCGTCTCGTACTTTGTCAAGCAGAGTGATCATTTGGTATGCTGCTTGCTCTCCTTGAGACTTCCAGACTCGTCCATGGGACTTGCACCCCGCAACAATCACGCCCATGCCGGACGTGCCGGTGCTTTGCCCCAAAGATGTTGTTAGCTGCAATTTCAGCAGGTTTGTTTGTTCAAGCATGGCTCATTTACAAAGCCATTAGGCCGAAAAATAAAGGAGCAAGTTTTGCATGATGTCAATAATATATGAAGGGAAAGCTCTCTATTTCTTCTGCCGCCTCGCTGTAGTTCTGCTTTCGTTGGTGTTGGTCTTCGGTACCGCAGCCCCTTTACTCCGTAGCGACGCCTGGTGGATACGTATCTTTGATTTTCCACGGATTCAAATCGCCGTACTGATAGGGTTGACGCTGGCAGGCTATGCGGCGCTGCATTTTTGTGGGCCATTGCGGCCATGGGAATACGCGCTTTCTGCTGTGGTAGGATTGGGGCTGGTCTGGCAGATCTATTCCATCGCACCCTACACGATGTTTTATCCCAGCCAAATGTCGGAAAGCCACGCCGAAGACAATTCCAACCGCATATCGCTCCTGGTGTACAACGTGCTCTACGACAATCGCGAAGTGGAAGCGCTGCGTGACCTCATTCGCGACAACGATCCCGACATCATCCTGCTAAGCGAACCGATCCAGTGGTGGCTTGAACGGCTCGACGGCTTGGAAGACGACTATCCTTACACGGTATTCCAGCCGCAGGAGAATCATTACGGTATGCTGCTTTATTCCAAACTAGAGCTGGAAAATCCAGAGATCCGGTTTTTGATTGAGCCGGATATTCCGTCGATTCGCACCCAGGTGCGGCTCCGGTCGGGAACAGTCGTGACCCTTTATGGTGTGCATCCTCGCCCTCCCGGTCTGCAGCGTGCCGACAACGAGAAAGTCAGCGGCATCGAGGAGGACGAAGGAGGGGAGGACGAAGACGGCGAGCGCGATGATTCCGATATGCGCGATGCCGAGTTGCTCTCGGTTGCCAAAGAGATAAGAGAACTGGGGGACGTTCCGGTCATCGTCGCCGGTGATTTCAACGACGTGGCGTGGTCGCACACCACGCATCTTTTTCAGCGGGTCGGAGGATTGCTCGACCCACGGGTGGGCCGAGGCCTATTCAACACCTTTGACACCAGAAGCCGCCTTCTGCGCTATCCGCTGGATCACGTCTTCGCATCCCAGCATTTCCTTCTCGTCGAGTTACGTGTCCTTCCCGACATCGGATCCGACCACTTTCCCTTGTTCGTGGTCTTCGACTACGATCCCCGTGCTTCCGTGGCAAACGAAGAACCCCAGCCGGACGCTAGCGATGAACAAGAAGCTGACGAGGCCATCGACAAAGGGGAGTCCAACGACTGACAAGGCAAAAAATGCGTCTCAGGCGGCCGCCTTCTCCGATGCGGCATCCCGAAGGCAGAGAATTTGTTGCTGAACCGGTTCCGCCCCGCGGACGATCGGCGCGCCGTAGGGATCACCACGAAGGCCGCGAAGACCCACGAAGGGAAAGCCGTGAAGAGGAGTTGGTCGCTACAAGGAGCGTCAGCGACGCAGTGGGTGCAGGGTGGTTAGAGCTGTCGTCTTGCCGCGAGCGAACCGGTTGACCGTGGTAGGGGACCATCGCGGATGGGTGATGGGGTGCCCTTGAGTTGATCGATGGCGGTGAGAAGACAGCCGCAAGGAGGGGGGCCGCCCAATTTCTCGGCTTGAAGGTTCCTGCCGAGTCGAGAGGGTGCAAGGTGCCGCGATCTCGGTCATGATGGAAGTATGCGAGATCGGCTCGCGTCCATCCCGCCGCCGAGGCTTTCGCCTTCCCGCCACGCGGCGCCCGAGGATTCAGGCTCACGGAATCAAGCCATGCTGATGCAGCTCAACCACTTTGTTGCTCGACGTCTCCAACCAGCCCTGTTACGAAAGCCAGCGTCGAACGTATTCCTGTTAGCGATGGCGATGATCATCGGTTCAGGTGCCTCGCGATCTCTGGGCGAGGAGATCGACTTCGCCAGCCAGATCCGCCCGATCCTGTCCAACAAATGCTACACCTGCCACGGGCCCGATTCGGAACAGCGACAAGGCGGGTTGCGGCTGGACCAATATGAGTCGGCATTGGAGACCGGCGCGTCCGAGGTGATCGTTCCCGGGGATCCGGAGGCGAGCGAATTGGTGCGGCGAATTCTCAGTGACGACCCGTACGAACAGATGCCGCCGGAGGATGAGGAGAAGCAACTCAGCGACGATGAGCGGGAGTTGCTTACTCAGTGGGTCGCTCAAGGAGCGCCGTGGCAAGAGCTCTGGTCGCTGATCCCGCCCCGCCGACCGGAGCTGCCATCGGTGAGCGACTCGAGTTGGGTGACCAACGAGATCGATCGCTTCATCATGGCGCGATTGGACCGCGAGGGCTTGAGTCCCAATCCTCCCGCCGATCCGGCAACGTTGCTGCGCCGCGTGACCCTCGACCTGACCGGCGTCCCGCCGACGGTGGAGGAACTGGAGGCGTTCCTGGCCGATCCCTCCGACGCGGCTTACGCCCAGGTCGTCGAGCGGCTGTTGGCCTCACCGCGATTCGGGGAACACCGGGCACGATACTGGCTGGACGCCGCTCGATACGGCGACACCCACGGTTTGCACTTGGACAACTATCGTGAGATGTGGCCGTACCGCGATTGGGTCATCTCGGCCTTCAATCGCAACCTTCCTTATGACCGATTCGTGACCGAACAGCTCGCCGGCGACCTGTTGCCGGATCCGGAGCTCGAACAACAGGTGGCAACCGGTTTCAACCGCTGTCATGTGACGACCAATGAAGGGGGTTCGATCGCCGAGGAGGTACGGGTCCGCAACGTGGTCGATCGTACCGTGACTTTTGGAACGGTGTTTCTGGGGTTAACGCTCGACTGCACCCGCTGCCACGATCACAAATACGATCCGCTGACGATGGAAGATTTTTATTCGCTTTCAGCGTTCTTCAACAACATCGACGGCGATCCCATGGATGGGAACCGCAAGGATCATGCGCCGGTGATCCGCGTGCCCAGTGCAAAACAGCAATCGCGGCTGACCGAACTTGACGCGAAGATCCGACAAGTGCAGACCCGTTTGGACCAGGAGTGGCCGGAGATCGATCGGGCCCAGCGTGATTGGGAACAACAGCTGGCAGTGGAAGCGTCCGCAGGCGACCAGGCGGAAAATTCGGAGGCATCTGACGGAGCGCTCCGTTTGGGCAGCTGGCACCACATCGGCCCGTTCCCTGACAACCGTCGCTATTTGGTCCGACGGTCGCACGGCCCGGAAGGGAAGCCGATCGATTTGGAACAGACCTTCGACTCTGGCGTGGAGAAATTGTCATGGACCGCTCGGCCCGATTGGGTCGACGGCCAGCCTCATACGGATCTGCCTGGTGACGTGGCGGCGAACTTTCTCTATCGCCGGATCGTCGCTCCGGAGGATCGCGAGATCGAGATTTCACTTGGCAGCGATGACGGGGTCAAAGTTTATCTGAATCAAAAGAAGATTCTGGACAACGATGTCGCCCGGAGTGTGGAACCGGACCAGGAACGGTTGACGCTGGATTTGACCGCCGGCGACAACGAACTGGTGGTCAAGGTGATGAACTATGGCGGGGCGTGCGGGTTTTATTTCCGCGTCGTTGACCAGCCGGTCGATCTGCCCGACGAGGTGCAGGAAGCATTGGCGATTGCCGAAGACGAACGCAGCGACGAACAAGCCGAGGTCGTTCGCTCCTATTTCCGCAACGAGGTGCATGCCGATCCGGAGTGGGTCGCGATCCGCGACGAATTGGTGAGCTTGCGTGAGGCCCGTGCCGAGGTCGACCGTGACGTTCCCGTGACGCTTGTATGGAAGGAGCGGGAGGAGGTTCGCCCGGCGCATCTTTTGACGCGGGGCGAATACGACCAGGTCGGCGAGGAAGTCGCTCGCGGCGTCCCGGCTGCCTTGCCGCCGATTCCCGTGGACGAGGGGGACATGCCCGATCGGATGGACCTGGCCCGCTGGCTGACGGCTCCCGATCACCCGCTGCTCGCTCGGGTGACGGTCAATCGTTGGTGGCAAAGTTTCTTTGGTGCCGGATTGGTCAAAACGAGCGAAGACTTCGGCTCGCAGGGGGAGTCTCCCTCGCACCCGCGGTTGCTCGATTGGCTCAGCGTCTCGCTGATCGAAGACGGCTGGGACACGAAAGAGATAATGCGACGAATCGTGCACTCCTCGACGTACCGCCAGTCGTCTGTGGTCAGCGAAGAGCTGCACCGTCGCGATCCGGAGAACCGATTGCTCGCCCGCGGTCCGCGGTTCCGACTCGATGCAGAAGCGATCCGCGATTCGGTGTTGGCCAGCGGCGGTTTGCTCTGTGACCAGCTGGGCGGACCGAGTTACAAGCTGCCCCAGCCGGCGGGGTTGTGGGAGGCGGTCGGCTACACGGCGTCGAACACGGCCCAGTTCGAGGCTGATCAAGGGCATGAAAAGATCCATCGCCGCAGTCTGTACACGTTCATCAAGCGGACATCCGCGCCGCCGCAGATGACGACATTGGATGCACCCAACCGCGAAGCCTGTACGGTGCGCCGCGAACGCACCAACACGCCGCTGCAGGCGTTGCTGTTGATGAATGACATCCAGTTCTTCGAGCCGGCTCGCTATTTGGCTGAGGCGACCCTTCGCGATATGCCGGATGCCACTTCGCAAGCGCGTGCCGAGCAAATGATGAAGCGGGTGCTGTGCCGACCGATCGCGTCGGAGGAGGCGGAATCGTTCGCTCAGGCGGTGGCGGAGGAACAGGAGCAATTCGCGTCGGATCCACAGCGTGCCAGTCGCATTGCCGGCTACGGCACGATCCCGCCGGCGGATGAACTCGACCCAGTCGAACTCGCCAGTTGGACTTGGGCGGCCAGCCTGTTGTTTAACTTGGATGAGTTCGTGACCAAGAACTGAACTGAACCGACAAATGTTCTCGTGGATGGCGCCATCCCAGCGTGCAACTCGAAACGATGATGACAAATGATTGACATGAACGCTTCAGCGGAACATCGGCGAATGATCACGCGACGGCACTTTTTCGGTGGCACGTCGCTCGGTCTCGGAACCGCCGCCCTGGCGTCGATGCTGGGGCAGGACGAGGCTTTGGCCAGCAGTGGCGGCGGCGGTCTGCCGGGCCTGCCCCACTTCGCTCCCAAGGCGAAGCGGGCGATCTTTCTGTTCATGGCGGGGGGGCCCAGCCAGATCGATACGCTGGACTACAAGCCGCAGCTTGACGAGTTGTACGACACTGATTTGCCCGAGTCGGTGCGTCAGGGCCAGCGGCTGACGACGATGACTTCGGGGCAATCGCGGTTCCCGATCGCACCGTCGAAATATTCGTTCAAACAGCATGGCGAGAACGGGACCTGGATCAGCGAGCTGATGCCTTATACCGCCCGCATGATCGATGACCTTTCGATCATCAAGTCGGTTCACACGGAAGCGATCAATCACGACCCGGCGATCACCTACATATGTACCGGACACCAGATCCCGGGACGACCGAGTCTGGGGGCCTGGTTGAGTTACGGCCTCGGTTCACTCAGTGACGACTTGCCGGCGTTCGTCGCGATGACCCCCTCCTGGACCGGGCGTCAAGAAGCACAAGCTCTTTACAACCGGCTGTGGGGCTCGGGGTTCTTGCCCAGCCGTCACCAGGGAGTCTCGCTTCGTTCTGAAGGGGACCCGGTGTTGTTCCTCTCCAATCCATCGGGCGTCGACCGAGCCAGCCGTCGACGGATGCTGGACCAGATGGAACGGATGAACCGGGAGGCCTACGAGCAGATCGGCGATCCGGAAACATTGGCACGGATCGACCAGTATGAAATGGCGTTCCGGATGCAGGCGTCGGTTCCGGAGCTGGCGGACCTGCGTCAAGAGACAGCCGAGACGATGGCGATGTATGGCCCCGATGTCGAGAAACCGGGGACCTTCAGCCGCAGTTGCTTGTTGGCTCGACGCATGATGGAACGGGGCGTCCGATTTGTCCAATTGTTCCATCGCGGCTGGGATCAACACGGCAACGTCGGCGGCGACTTGCCCAATCAGTGCCGCGACGTCGACCAGGCGTGTTGGGCATTGGTCCAGGACCTCAAGCAACGCGGCATGCTGGACGATACGCTGGTGGTTTGGGGTGGCGAGTTCGGCCGCACAGTTTACTGCCAGGGGAAACTGTCACGCGACAACTACGGCCGCGACCACCATCCCCGCTGCTTCCCGGTTTGGATGGCCGGCGGGGGAATTCGACCTAGCGTGGTGTACGGCGAGACGGACGACTTCAGCTACAATATTGTCGAGAACCCGGTGCACATCCACGATCTGAACGCCACCATCCTGCACTGTCTTGGCATCGACCATCGGCGGTTGAGCTTCCGCTTTCAAGGCCTCGACGTGCGGCTGACGGGTGTCGAAGACCAGCAACCGGTGAAAGCGGTGTTGGCGTGATGGGCGTTGGCATGAGGGGTGTGGCTCGTTAACGGTCACCATACCGCAAGGAATTTGCTATGGGCATTGTTCGGTCGGGCGTGTTTCTGTTCATCGGGATCGTTCTAGCACAGGCTCATGGCGGCACGGCGGTGAGGGGGGATGAACCGGATCGCGCGTCGGGTGGGACGGTTTCCCATGAGCCGGATTCCGAGGCGTTGGATTCGGCTGACGAGTTGACCGCTGCGGTTGAGCGTTCCCTGACGCTGTTGGAAACAGCCTCCGCGGGGTCGGCGGATCAACGCAAATGTTTTACCTGTCACAGCCAGGCACACCCGGTGATTGCGCTCAGCGAGGCGCGGCGGCGAGGATTCGACATCGACCAAGACAATCTCGACCGCCAGCTGCGCCACACGGCAAAACACCTGGAACGGGGCCAAAGCGATTACCTCGAAGGTCGCGGTCAAGGCGGCAAGTCGGATACCGCCGGGTATGCGTTGTGGACGCTGCAAGCCGGTGATTTTCAATCCACCGACACGACCGATCCCGTTGTCGCGTGGCTGCGGCAACAGCAGCAGGAGTCCGGTCGTTGGAAACGGTCGAGCGATCGCCCGCCGTCGGAGGCGAGTCATTTCACCACCACCTACGTCGCGATTCGCGGCATCCGCCACTTCTCTGGCGAGCCACAGCGAGATGACGTTACCGGACGGTTGGAACTCGCCCGCGATTGGCTCATCGATGCGACCGCCGAGGATACCGAGGAGCGGGTTTTTCGCCTTCTGGCACTGCGGCTCGTCGATGCCCCCGGCGATGTGATTCGAGCGGCCGCCGATGAGCTGGTGCAGTCACAGCAATGTGACGGAGGTTGGTCGCAACGGACGTCGATGGGCAGCGACGCCTATGCGACGGGAACGGCGCTGTTCGCGCTCGCCCACACCGACCAACTCGCGACCGACGATCCCGTTTTTCAGCGGGGGCTTCGCTATCTGATCGAGACTCAGCACGACGATGGCTCCTGGCACGTGGTCAGTCGCAGCAAGCCCTTTCAGACGTATTACGAGACCGGTTTCCCGCACGGCGAGGATCAGTTCATCTCGACGTCCGCCACTGCGTGGGCGACCCATGCCCTGGTCCTGGGCCATCGTGAATGAGGCGGTTATCTGACGGCGCCTAGTTGATTTCGTTCCACAAGCCATCGCGTTTGAGCAGGTCTTGTATTTCTTTGACGATGTCGGGGTGGTCGGCGGCGATGTCGGTTTCTTCGCCAAGGTCGCTGGCCAGGTCGTACAGTCGCCATGGTGACGCGTTGTCTCCTTGGTTGGATTTTTCGTTCTCGCGGTAGCGGACCAGCTTCCACTTGTCGCGGCGGACTCCGACCGACGTAGCTCCTTCACTGCTGGCCCAATACAGGTACTCGTGCCGCGGTTGGTCTTCGGGGCGCCCCGTGATCGCCGGCACGATCGAGATCCCGTCGATATCAGGGGGCGGGTCGACGCCAGCGAATTCACACGCGGTGGGGAGGAAATCCCATGACCCGGTTGGGTGATCCGATTCGCTTCCCGGTTGGATCACACCGGGCCAGCGGACAATCATCGGCACCCGGATGCCTCCTTCGTGCATCGACCGCTTGTAACCTTTCAGCGGTCCGTTGGAGTTGAAGAAGTCGACGCGATGGTTGCCCTCTTGGTGAGGTCCATTGTCGGAGGTGAAAAAGACGATCGTGTTGTCATCGATCTCAAGTTCCTCGAGCAGGTCCAAGAGTCTTCCGACGTCGGCGTCCATGCGGGTGATCATTGCCGCGAAGCCTTTTTCGGGATCGGGCCAAGATTCGTCGGCGTAGGGTCCGTAATCGGGGACTTCCATTCCATCGCCGGTCACGCGGCCTCCTTCGTTGTTCGCGTGGGGAATGGTCCAATGGACATGCAGCAAGAACGGATGCTCGTGATTGCGGCGGACGAACTCCAACGCGGCGTCAGTCATCAGATCATGCGAATAGGTTTCCCGCTCGACCGAGACCCGGCCGCGCGACTGCGGGTGGTCGCTGAGAACATTGCCGGCCAGCGGAACCTGTTGATCGTTCTCCCACAGGTAGGTCGGGTAGTAATTGTGGGCGTTGCTTTGATTGAGGTAACCGAACCAGTAATCGAAGCCGTTGTTGTTGGGGTGGCCATCGTTATGAATATCGTCGGGCGTATCGACGTTCCCCAGCGCCCACTTGCCGACTCCGCCGGTCGCATAGCCAGCCGCCTGCAACAGTTTCGGGATGGTTGCCTCGGCGCCGGACAGGTTTTTGGGACGGTTGCCGATCAAACCGGTGCTGCCGGTATGTTGCCCGGTCCAGAGGACCAGTCGCGACGGGCGGCAGACGGTGTGGCCGGCATAGTGGTCGGTCATCCGCAAACCTTCCGCCGCCATTTGATCGATGTTCGGTGTCTGAATCACCTCTTGGCCGAAGCAGCCCACATCTCCATACCCCAAATCATCGGTCATGATGTAAATGATGTTGGGACGTTCGTCTGCTTGCAGGGGCGTGTTGGCGGGGCTGCTGAAGACGCCAATCGTTGCGGTGATTGAGATGAAAAGGAGCCAGAGGGGGCGGAGCATGCTTGCTGTTGGCTTGTGGGTGGGCAAAGGATGGATGATTCGTCGCATGATGTGCCTGCTGTGGTGAAAGGTTATCGCGATGACGAATCTGCGTTGGAGATGCGTCGCAACTTGGTTTGCAAGCGTTCGACCCGCTCGGCATGTTCCTGGGATTCGGCCAAGTTGTTCCGTTCGTCAGGATCTTGGTCGTGGTCGTACAGCTCGTTCCCTTCGGAACCCTCGGGGCCCCATTCGGTATAACGCCAGCGGTTGGTACGTATGCTGTAACCACGAATGTTTCGTCGCCGGTGGACTTGAGTGAACGCGGGTCGATCCCACTCGGCTTGTGCGTCGTTCAGCAGCGGACGAAGCGTTGTTCCTTCCAACTCGTCCGGCGTCGGCAAACCACACAGATCGGCGAGTGTCGGATAGATATCGAGGAACTCGACCGGTCGCTCGCAGGTTCCCGGCGATGTGACGCCTGGGGCTTTCAGGATGAACGGAGCACGGGCGACCCTCTCGAAGTTTGACTGTTTTTTCCACAGTCCTTTCTCGCCGAGAAAATAGCCGTGGTCGCTCCAGAAAACGACGATGGTGTTGTCGGCCAGGTCGAGTCGATCGAGGGCATCGAGCAGGCGTCCGACTTGGGCATCGACGAAGGTGACGGTCGCGTAGTAAGCCTGCTTGCCCCGCCGAGCTTCTTCACGGCTGACCCCGAACCACGGCCAGGGGTTGGTCGAGGCGAGTGCGATCGAGGGGATCCCAGCGAAATCATCCCGCGAGACTTCCGGCATATCGATGCGGTCCAGCGGGTACATGTCGAAGTAGCGTTTGGGGGCGATGTAGGGGGAATGGGGACGAAAGAAGCCGGCGGCCAAGAAGAACGGGCGGTCACGGTGCTGTTCCATCAGCGAGATGATGGAGGTGGCGACCAAGCCGTCGGTCTGTTCCTCGTCCGTCCCCTCGGCGGCGAGCCAGCTGATGGAGCTGCCCAGCCCTCGCTGGCTGGTCGCGTTGGTGACCAGGTGTTCTTCCGCTTTGTCGCGGCCGGACGGGTTGGTGACCAGGTCCCACGACGCCTTGTCATCCAGGCCATCGGTGCCGATGTCGCCGGGGTTACCGTAGTGATAAATTTTGCCAGACCGCGCGACGAAATAGTCGTGCTGGCGGAACAGTTGGGGCAATGTCACCGCATCGGGCGTCGTGTCACGAAAGTGCGTCCGCAGGTCGTAGATCTGAATCGTATCGGGCCGCAGCCCGGTGAGCATGCTGGAACGACTCTGGCTGCACTGCGGGTACTGGCAATAGGCACGTTCGAAGACGGTGCTTTCACGGGCCAGGCGATCGAGATGGGGGGTTTCAACGAGTGGATGGTTGTAGCATCCCATGTCATGGTTCAAGTCATCGGCCGCGATGAACAAGACGTTCGGCGGTGCCGCGAGCGCCGGAGCACGATCGAAACCCCAGTTCACAGCAACCCAGGCGGCGACCACGGCCAGTGCGATTCTTTGGGCCTTGCAATTCATCTTTGACGTTTCACTCGATGTTCGGGAACATTGGGATCATCGCGGCCATTGTATTCGGTCTGATCCGCCACTTCGAGCTGTGCTGAATCGTCTGGCGTCGCACCATCGCTTTCCCCCTCATTTCCTCCGGTTCCGAAAGGTGATTATGAACGTGCGGCGCCAGATCCGTGGGATGAACGTTCTGGTGGTTTCTGCCCGCGTCGGGGCGGAGCCACCGCAGATGGCGGAATCAGTGAGGGCCGGATTGGGGGCGATCTCCCGCGTGCCAGGGGGGACTGGTTGTTATGGCCCCCGATGGGCGACTAGTGTGAAGCAGACGATGGAACGAGCCATTGGCGCAAGGACGTCTTGTAGTCCCCGGGAGCCTGTTGATTCGTCGATTTGCCACGTTTGCATCGCGTGGGAAACGATCCTGGCCGATGGCGCCCTCAACCCCTACGAATCGATGTACGAGATAGCTTGATGAAACACCAACGATGTCGCTCAAAGCGAGCACTGCGGCTGGAGCAACTGGAGAGCAGGCGTCTCTTGGCTGCCAACATGGAAGCCTTTTCGAACGCGGTGACGACGAAGGACGCCATGTCGACGGATGATCTAGCGGTGCGTGCAGCGACCGTTGGTCAATCGAATGCTAGTGCGACCCAAGGCGCTAGCGCCGATCTCGGTGCGATCGACGGCGTGAGCACGTCGCAGGGCGCTTTAAATGCCTGGAATCAAGAAGATATCTATCGCTTCCGGATCGAGCGGGATGCATCGGTCACATTACAGCTTGACAGGCTGTGGCGAGATGCCGACCTAGCATTATTCGATGCGTCGGGACAGTTGGTCGACCACTCGGCCAATTGGGGTAGAGTCGGCGAGAGGATCTCCGCCGAACTGGGTTCGGGTACATATTTCGCGGGCGTGTTTGCAGGATCCCCGTCGTTGAATAGGTATCGCCTTGAGATTGCGGCGGCGTTGGTCCCGGCACGCCCCGATTTGAACCCGCCGCACCAGGGACCTGGATCCATCAATGACGTGAAACCGCTCGCGGAGGTGCCGTATTTCGGCAGCTCGTTGGACTGGAATATCAACGCTGTGGGAGCTCCCGAAGCTTGGGCCGCAGGATATAGCGGCGACGGGGTGACCGTGGCGGTGGTGGACAGCGGCATTGACGTGGCTCACCAGGACTTGACGTCGAACTTGCACGTCAACGCGGGCGAGCTTCCTGGCAATGGCATCGACGATGACCGCAACGGTTTTGTGGATGACGTCAGCGGATATGACTTCGTTGAATTCGACCCCGTCCCGGACGACTCGAATGGTCATGGCACCCATGTCGCAGGAACCGTTGCTGCGAGCAACAACGGTTTCGGCGCCACCGGGGTCGCGCCCGATGCAACGATCCTACCTGTGAGGGTGTTGGACGGGCAGGGAGCGGGTTCGGTCACCAATGTTGCGGCCGGGATCCGCTACGCCGCGGACATGGGGGCTCAGGTGATCAACTTGTCCTTAGGTGCCGGGTATAGCCCGGCGATCGATGCGGCCATTGAGTACGCCGGATCATTGGGCTCGTTGATCGTCGCGGCTGCGGGTAACTCGGCCGCATCCACTCCCGACTATCCGGCTCAGTTTAGCGCGATGTACGACCATGTTCTTTCAACCGGCGCGACGGATCGAGCGGAGCGACTGGCGGGGTTCAGCAATCGCGTTAGTACCAGCGGTGCGGTTCAGGTTGATGCTCCGGGTGTCGGAATCTTTAGCACCTTCAACGGCAAAGCCTTCCGTTACCTCAGTGGGACCAGCATGGCCGCTCCGCACGTGGCGGGCATCGCGGCGTTGGCTCTTTCCGCCAACCCGGAACTGTCGCCCCGCCAGTTGCGTGACCTGTTGGTTCAAGGCGCGACGGAAACGGCGATGGCGTCCGATAGTCTGGGCATGGTTGACGCGCGGACCACGGTCGCTTATGCCGCGGCTGGGCTGAATCTGGCCCCAACCAGCGGAACTTCGACGACTTCCTCTGGCGGCGTGACGGCCGGTTCCCTTGGTTACGCCACCACATCAGCATCCGGTGGCTCGCCGAGAGTGGTGGTCCCACCTGGCAATCGAACGCTCGATCGCAATCATGCGAGCAGCGTGGCAACTCGGGACGACGAGAACGGCGGTGAGACCGCCTTCAAGCACAGCTCTGAACGTCCAGGTTCGATGGAGGATTGGCTCCTGAGCGAGGTCGACCGGCCGCGACCGAATCGAGGGAATTCGTTTGCGAGCAACTCCGTAGCAAGGGTAAGATCGGACGACACCGCACACGACGTGGCGATCAGCGACCTATTCGCAACCCAGATAGATGCTTCATGCGACCCCTCATCGTCAGCTTTGGCCTGTTCATCGCTTCACTGATCGCGTCGGCGACAAGCATTGGCAATGAAGTGATCGTGGATGGCACCCGATTCACGCTTGCCGACGGCGTTCAGCTTGAGAAGGTCGCCTCAGAGCCGCTGACCAAATGGCCGATCGTGGCCGACTGGGACGATCAGGGTCGGTTGGTGGTGGCGGAGTCGGGCGGGGTGGGGCGCCCGATCCAGGAGGACAACGAGCAGCGGCGGCACCGCATTGTGCGGTTGGTCGATAGCGACGGGGACGGTCACTTTGACGAGCGGATCGTGGCGGCCGAGGCGGTCGCTTTTCCCGAAGGGGTGCTCTGCTTGGGCGACCAGATTTTCGTGTCGGCCCCACCGGAGATTTGGCGGTTTGCCGACACCGATGGCGACGGCGTCTGCGACCAGCGCGAGGTCTGGTTCGATGGCAAGACGATCACGAACTGCGCCAATGACTTGCATGGTCCCTATCTCGGTCCGGACGGCTGGATTTATTGGTGTAAGGGAGCATTTGGGGAACAGACGCACGAACTTGTCGATGGACGGACGTTGGAGACGCGGGCGTCGCACATCTTTCGCCGGCGGCCGGAAGGAGGGCCGTTGGAAGTCGTCATGTCCGGTGGGATGGACAATCCCGTGGGGCTTGCGTTCACTCCCGAGGGCGAAACGTTTTTTAGCAGTACGTTCTTGCAGCATCCTGGCGACGGCCTTCGCGACGGGTTGGCCCATGCGGTGTACGGAAGCTTGTTTGGCAAGGATCACTCGGTCATCGACGGCCATCCGCGGACAGGTTCCTTGATGCCCGTGATGACTCAGCTCGGACCGGCTGCACCGAGTGGATTGGCGTGCCTGCAGTCGGACGTCTGGAACTCGGAGCTGCCGGGGCAGCCGGCTGCTTCGGATGGTAAACATTCCGGGTCGGTTCCTGAGCCGAGGACGCTGGTCGCTGCACTATTCAACCTGCACAAGTTGACCGCACACCGGTTGGTTGCTGAGGGAGCGAGCTACCGCACGGTCGATTGGGACTTGGTCCGTACCGAGCGGGTCGACTTTCATCCCACCGATGTGATTGAGGACGCTGACGGGAGTTTGCTGCTGATCGATACCGGTGGTTGGTATGATCTCTGTTGCCCCACCTCTCGGATCGATCAAACGACGGCATCGGGAGGGATCTATCGCATCATACCGGACGAGGCGGATGGATCGGTGGTTGAACGTTCTTCCATCGATGGGTCGCAGACCGATACGGCGGAAGTGGTGTCATTGTTGTTCGACGTGCGACCTTGGGTACGTCGCGAGGCGAGTTGGACTTTGAAGGAATCCCCGGCTGGCGCGGTTCCATCGCTCGTCGCGATCCTCGACGACGGTGCTCGGCCGGTGGATGAACGGCTGACCGCCCTGTGGACGCTCTGCCGGATCGGGTCGCCTGAAGCACTGGCGAGCCTTGCGAACCGACTCGATTCGGGTCACCCGTCGGTGTTGCGGGCGGCTTGTCATGCGGTTTCGATTCACCGGCACTCGGCGGCTCATGCGGCGGTGGAGCGGTTGTTGCAACATGCGGAGCCCGCGGTTCGCCGCGCGGCGGCCGAGGCGCTGGGTCGAATCGGGAACGAAGGCTCGATGGCGACGTTGTTGCGAGCGACCGCAGCGCCCGAAGTGGATCGGCATCTCGAGCATTCGTTGCTGTACGCGTTGATCGAGTTGAGTCGCCGTCACCGGTCGGTGGAGCTGATCGAGCTTGCCGATTCGGACCGGACGTTGGGTGCCGCGTTGCTGGTGCTGGATCAGACTGGCCGGGCCGAGAGCGTCGATCCCGCGCGTCTGTTTCAAGCGTTGAACAGCGACGACGCTCGCCTGTGGCGGACGGCGGCGGACATCTTGGCGAAGGAGCCTGGCTGGGCCAGCGGTGCGGGGAATCAATTGAGTGACCTTCGGAAGCGGGCCGAGCGTGGCGAGGAGACCGCAGAGGCGGCCCTGCGGATAATCCTGAGCGCCTGGAAAGGGGAACCTTCGACGCAACGTTGGCTGGAAAGTTGGATCCGGGAGGCACCTCGGCAGAGATCGCAGGGCCAGCGGTTCCTGGCTGACTTGCTCCCGGCCGTTTCGCAGCAGAATGTGGTCCCGGAAGCCTGGGTGGCGCCGCTGGGGAAGTGGTTGGCCGAGGCAGAACCGCCGGTGCGTGCCGCGTTGTGTGATCGTCTGGGCGAGCTGGAACCGGCGGCCGGCGAGGCTGATGCCCTCGTGCAATCGCTGACCGACCTTGCGCGACAGGTGAAGGATCCGGGCGAGCAGTTGCGAATCCTTTCGGCCCTCCCGAGCGGCACGTCGGTCGGGAATGAAGAGTTGGAAAGGTTGACTGTCTCGTCCTTTTGTGTCGGCGAGTTTCGTGCGGACGACGCGTCGCTGTTGCCACTGGCCTCGAAAGTACTCGCGCGCGCGAAGTTGTCAGAGCGCGGGGTGATGGAGTTGGTGGACAACGTGTCGCGCGTGTCGCCGCAGTATTTGACCGTCGCAATTGAAACGGTCCATCGTTCGGGCCACGAGGGGGCAAGTGGTCGTTTGTTGGAAACGTTGGTTGACGTCCCGGCGGCCAAGACGTTGCCGCAAGACTTTCTGGTACAGCTGTATCGCCGTGACGCTCCCCGCCTGCGGGAGTTGGCCCAGGCAACGACCGATGCCTTGTTGCAACCACCGGCAGACGTTCAGGCCACGGTGGAGGAGACCCTGGCAGAGCTCGGTCCGGGCGACCCGGTCCGTGGGCTGCAGGTGTTTCGGGGCAGCAAGGCCCAGTGCAGCGCGTGCCACCGGATGGGTTACGTCGGCCGGGACATCGGGCCGGTGTTGACCCGCATCGGTGCCAGCCGAACGCCGGAAGCGTTGCTCGAGGCGATCCTGTTTCCCAGCGCCCGGCAGGAGCAGAGCTACCAGGCGACCGGGGTGTTGACCCTTGACGGCCGGGTCTACAGCGGCTTGTTGCTGGACGAGACGGAGGAGGCGATCGAGATGCAGCTTGACGCTGAACGGCGGATGGTGATTCCGCGCGACGATATCGAGGAGCTTGAACCGAGCGACGTCTCGGTGATGCCATCGGGGGTGGCCGAATTGCTGTCGGTCCAAGAACTCGCTGACCTGATGGCGTTGCTCCGCTCCGCGAAGTGACGCCCGTTGTCGAAACCTCTTTTGAACCTTTCACCTCAACCTGACGTCCCGTCTATGGCTTTCCCGATGAGCGAAATCTGAGAGAATCGGGGTTTTGGGGAGGGACTTTGTGGCCGGCAGATATGACGGGACCATGGATCGGTGATGCGAAGACTGCGAACCGAACTGCTCCGCCGCTACGTTCGCGCTCGCCGATTCGTAATTCATGGCGTGCTTCACGCGGACGATCCGCCTCACAAGTTGGCTCTCGGGATCGCGGTCGGGGTCTTTGTCGCGTTCACCCCGACGATCGGTGCCCAAACCGTCTTGGCGGTCTTCTTTGCTTGGCTGTTGCGGGCGAACAAAGCCGTGGGCATTCCGGTGGTGTGGCTCAGCAACCCGGCGACGTTCGTTCCGATCTTTTACCCCTGCTATCGGCTCGGCTCGTGGCTGATCGAGCAACCGGGGAAGGGGCGTACATGGTGGAAAGAACTCGCACATCCTCCGCCGGGCTGGTGGGAGGGGATTGAGTTTTATTGGGGGCGGACGATGGAAATTTGGATGCCCCTGTGGCTGGGGAGTCTGATTGTGGCCACGGTAATGGGAATCGTGACCTACTTCGTGACCCGTGGGATGATCGTCACCTATCGACGTGGTCGGGAGAAGGTGTCCCAGGCCTTGCTGGCGAAACAAAGAAAGCGCCGGTTGCGGAAGACAAACGCGTGAGATCGCGGGGGGTTAGACCGCCGCGACGATAAGCTGTTTGGCCAGCCAGCCACGCGGGAGCCCCGGATGGATTGGGGATGGCGTCAGGCCTTCTTGGCTGAGCAGACTCGCTGCGGCCAGGCGACCACTGATGACCGCTCCCTCCATCGTGGCCGGCCATCCGGTAGCGATCCAATCGCCTGCCAAGTGCAGCCAGGGAAGGGGAGTGTTCGCGGGGGGGCGCTCCGTTTCCACCTCCGGCTGGATGGAAAAGACCGCCTGCGGGTCGGTCACGACGCGGCTGCGAATCAACGTCGCCTCGCCAGCGTCGGGCAGCGCCTGCCGGAGTTCCGCCACGACTTGTTCAACTAAGGCATGCCGGTCCTTGTTCTGCGCCGCGTGTGCGGCACTGATCACGACCTGGTAGTAGTGTTCGCACGGCGGCTGGCCACAGCGGCCGGCGTCACGAAACAGCCACTGCGCCGCGGTTCCCACCAGCACCGCATGTGGCCGACGCGTGATCTGGCGGTCGAACCAGAGATGGACACCGGTGACCGGGGAGGCGGGAAACGATTCCCAGGCAGCCAGTGAGGGCAACACCGAGGCGGCGGCCGAGTCCCGCAGCAACCGCCCGGCGGCGTGCCAGGGAACAGCGGAGACGACATGGTCGGCCGGGATCGTTTCCCCGCCGCTGGTCTGCACCCCGAGCAGTTCGCGGCCCTGGGTGGCGAGCCTGCGAATGGGGGTGGAGGTCCGCACCGTGACGCCCAACTTCTCGATCGCCTCCGGCAGACCTTTGCCAATGATCTCCGACAGCGGTTGCTGGGGGACGAGGAGATCGGAAGCATGGCGGGTACCGGCGAACCCGTCGATCAACACCTTGTGGACCGCCGCCATCGAGACCGACTCCGTCCGCTCGCCCAAGGCACTGACCAGGATCACATCCCAGAAGCGTCGCAGCGTCTTGTCGCTTTGGCCCCAGCGGCGGAGACAGGGTCCGGCCCGCTCGGTGATCAAGGATCGTGGGTCGGCCCGCATCAGCCGCCACAGCCCGCGCCGAATCTCGCCTCGTTGTTGGGCCGAGAGGAACCGCAGTCCGCTGAGGGCCGGGAGCAGATGCAGTGGTGGGGGGAGCCATGCGGAGGGGACGAAGCGGCTCGATTCACACGACGGGTGCAGGAACACCAGTTGCTGATAACGATGAAACCGTTGTTCCAAGTCGCAGCGGCGGAGCAGGGCCAACAAGTTGGTGCAGCACCCCATCGCAACATGTTGGCAGTAGTCGACCAACTGGCCCGATTTCGGGTCCAAGAACGAGCCCGCTCGGCCCCCGCTCACCCGTTTGGCCTCGAGCAAGGTCACATGGAAGTGTTCTGCGTGGTCGCGGATGATCGCTTCGGCTGTGGTCAACCCCGCGATCCCGCCGCCGACAATGACGACTCGCTTCCGCCGTCCGCCGCTCATGCCCCGATTCCCCGCGGGGGCACCTCCAGCCGTAGGAACAGCGGCCGGACGAAGTGTCGCGAGACGAGATCGAGCCGCTGACTGAGTGAAAGCTGGACGCGACGCACCGCCACGGCGCCGGGGTCCGCGGCGATTCGATCGAGCAAGCAGCGGTAGGTTCGCCACATCATGCTGAACACCGGGCGACCGTCTGGGTGAAGCGAGTCCCAGACGTGCCAGCCCGATTCGAACAACGCGGTTGCCCTCGCGACCTCGTCGAGAACCAAACACCGGAGGCGATCGTCGGCACGGGGATCGAGAAAATCGTCTTCGCTCATCCCATGCTGCTCGTAGTGTTGGCGGGGAAGGTAAATCCGTCCGCGGCTGGCATCCTCGGCGACATCGCGCAAGATGTTGGTGAGCTGGAACGCCAGCCCACAGTCGATCGCGGGTCGAACGGGAGGTGGACCGTTGAAACCCCAGATGTGCAAGCAAGCCAAACCGACGGCGGAGGCCACGAGATAGCAATAATGTTCGAGCTGTTCGAACGTATCGAAGCGGGTTTTCTGCTGGTCGGCCAGCACCCCGTCGATGATCTCCAGCAGGTAGCGTGAGGGGATCTCATATCGCCGTGCCGCGTCGCGCAGTGCCGGGAGGATCCGCGCGGCCTGATGATGCAGATCGGTCGGCAGGCTGTCCTCCCAATCGGGCCACCACTGGGGCAATCGGATCCGGTCGGCCGGCCCCTGGCCGATCAGATTGAGCGCAGTCAACTGGCGCCAACGATCCAGCCACCGGCAGCGGATCGCGGCCGGTTCGCAGGAATCTCCCAAATCATCGGTGACGCGGGCAAACGCGTAGAGCGCGCACATCGCATCCCGCTTTGGCCGCGGCAACAGCCAAAACGAATGGTAAAAGCTGCTTCGACTCCGCCGCGAGATGCGGCGCACGTGCCGATAGCTGGCGGCGACGGAGACGGTCGGTGTCATCGGGCCGCAGGGCCTCCGGGGAAGCGAACGCAGCGCCGCGCGGCGCTGTGGCCAGGAACGTCGTGAGCTACGTGAACGACGCAATCGCAGCGGATTGCGTCCAGGAGTCCGACGGCGCCCCATGGAGGATGATAACGCGCCGGGGCGTCTCCGAACGGTCGCCGCGTCCCCGAACGGATCGGCAAACCAGTGGGGTGGGGGTCGATGTTAGAGGCGTCGCAATGCAGCTCGCACCAGCAACCCGAGTTGTCGCCATCGGCTGACGGTCGGCCGCCGGGACAACACGTCGAAATCAATTCTCTGGATCGCCTCCAGCGTTGCCAGCCCGCCATGGGCAAATAGCTGCACATCGGCGGCGAGCCATCCCGGGACACGCTCCGCCAATGGCAATCCCTCCCGCAACAGAGCCTCGGTGCGTTCACATTGGTCGGCCAGCAGCCGCCGCAGCGGGACCGGCGTGGGGGATTGTCGGAACATCGATTCCGTCACGTCGTATCGGGCCATCACGTCGGCTGGGAGGTAGATCCGGCCGATCGCAAAATCGCGGGCGACGTCCTGCCAGAAATTTGCCATCTGCAGGCCGGTGCAAATCCGATCCGACAAACGCTCGTTGGTCGCGTCCAGACAACCTGCCAATCGCAGAACCAGATTGCCAACCGGATTGGCCGAGCGACAGCAGTAGTCGACCAACTGCTCATGCGTCTCGTAACGGGCCACCCGTTGATCTTGCCGAAACGCATCGAGCAGCGCCTCGAACGGCTCACGGGGAAGCTGAAAACGGCGGATCGTATCGGCCAAGGCGATGAAAATACCCCCTGGCGGATCGCCCGCGAATGTCCGCCCGAGATGCTGACCAAACTCCTGCAGGCGTTCCAACGCGATTTCGGGTGTGGATGACTCATCGGCCAAATCGTCCGCCGACCGACAATAGGCGTAAATGTCATAAAACGGTTGGCGAAGGCGACGGGGCAGCAATACGCTGGCGACGAGAAAATTCTCGTAGTGACAACAGGCGATCTGGCGACAGCGACGCCGCGACTGGGCCATCGATATGGCCTCCGCGGGCCGGCGTGTCGTGGTGGGCCCCGATATGGTGGCCGAGCGGGCCCAATTCGCCCCCCCGGATTCCGAAGCCGAGTCGCGTGCCGGGGCGGAGGAGCGATGCGAACCGTTGGACGGTTCCCCTGCTCGGCGGTTATTCTGAGGGTCGTCGATCGGATTCAAGCCAAGCTTCCGTTGTGGCCGAGACGGCGATTTGACTCAACTATCCCCGGGATTGAGATGAACATCATTTTGGCGGCTCCACGAGGATTTTGTGCGGGCGTCAACATGGCGATCGATTCACTGGAGCTGACCCTGCGAAAGTTCGGGCCGCCTGTCTACGTCTATCACGAGATCGTCCACAACCAGTACGTTGTCAATACGTTTCGTGACAAGGGGGCCGTGTTCGTCGATTCCATCGATGAAGTCCCTGAGGGGAGCGTCCTGTTGTTCTCGGCCCACGGTGTCTCCCCCGCGATTCGCGAGCAGGCGCGAGAGCGGCGTCTATATGCGTTGGACGCCACCTGCCCGCTGGTCACCAAGGTACACCTGGAAGCGATCAAGTACGCCAAGGAGGGATACACGATCATTCTGATCGGCCACGAGGGTCACGACGAGGTGCTCGGCACGATGGGGGAAGCGCCGGAAGCGATCGTGTTGGTGGAGGACCGGGACGATGTCGATCGGCTGAACTTCGACCCGGACACCAAGCTAGCCTATCTGACCCAGACCACCCTCAGTGTGGATGATGCCAATCGCGTGATTGACCGTCTGCGTCAACGGTTTCCGTGGATCGAAAGCCCGTCCAAGGAGGATATCTGTTACGCGACCCAGAATCGTCAGGAGGCGGTCCGTTTGCTCTCGCAGGAAGCGGACGTGGTCCTTGTGTTGGGGAGCCAGAACAGCAGCAACAGCCGGCGATTGCGGGAGTTGGCGGCGGACGATGGGAAGCGGGCATTGTTGGTCGATGGGCCGCGTGATCTGGACGCCGGCCAGTTCCGCGAATCGGACACGGTATTGATCACGGCGGGGGCCAGCGCCCCGGAATCGGTTGTCGAGTCGACGGTCCAGTGGTTGGTTCAAGGGTTCGGCGCCACCGTGGAATCCCGCCAGGTCCGCGAGGAGAACGTTCACTTCCCGCTCCCCAAGCCGTTGCGGGCTTATGCGGCCGAATCCACGGCGGGTTGAATATCGATTCCGTCGTGGAGACGTACCCGGTTTCCCCCTTCGGTCTTCGCGACGTAGAGAGCTTCGTCGGCTCTTCGGAGGGCGTCCTCCGTCGGTTCGCCGTTCTCCGAGATCGCCGCACCGATGCTGACGGTGACCTGGATCCGGTCACCGCAATCATGGAGTGATGCTTTCTCAACTCGGCTGCGAAGTCGATCCAGGATGTAGCCGGTGCGGTCCCAGAGCCGGCTGGACATCAACATCGCGAATTCGTCTCCGGCGATTCGATAGCCAATGACCTCCGGAGTGTTACGGATCAATGTGGCGATAAGATTCAGCACACCATCGCCGGCATAATGGCCGTATGTGTCGTTGACTTCTTTGAAGTGGTCCAGATCCAGCATTACGAACACCCGCTGTTGTTCCGACGACGGCTCCGCGATCTTTTCCTCCCATGCGCGGCGATTGGGAAGTTGGGTTAACGAATCGGTGCGAGTCTCCCGATGCAACCGGGACATGTCGGTCATCAAGGCTTCAATCTGACTTTCGCAACCGGAAAGGCGGGCCCGCAGCTTGTCGTTTTCATGGATCATCTTCCGGGTCAAGGAGGCTGTGACGTGATCTCGCTGCGAATCGGGATCTCTATCCAGATCGTTCAGGGCCGCATCCAGCTTCGCGGACAGGACGCAATAGGATTCAATATTTCGCTGCTCATTGTCGTAAAGATCGCCGTATTTGCCGGTCAGTTCTTGGAGGAGTTCCAACTGAGCCTGGAGTGCCTGGCCAGCGACCTGGTTCTCCTTCACCATGCCTTCGACGTACATTGCCATCCGCGCCAAGGGGCCCTTGCTGGCGATGTCCGTTTCGGGCAACCCGAGTCCTGGCGAATCATCATCTCTCGCAGGCAACAACGTCAGCAACGACTGTTTATGCCCTTGGAGAACGTTCCGGATCTCCCCAAAGATTTTCGCTCCCCGCCGCGCGTCCTTTCGCCGCCGTCCTTCGTCGTCGAGGAGGGAATCAAGATCGATGCCAAATCGAGGGCCATGAGCGGCGACCATGTAAGCGGTGCCTGCCAATAGTGCGAGCAAGGCGAAGATTGCGATTCCGGCCATCATTGTTCCGTAACCGTCCAAACCGAGGATGCTGGGGCAATTCGTTCAGAGATGAACCAAGGTGGGCGTATAGACCTGATGGGGCTATACCGACCGCCGTGCTTAGAAAGCTAGCACCGGTTAAGGGGCATTTGAATTCGAGGTTCTCCGAAGCGGAACCCATTTGCGCCGCGAAGAAGCCTTCAGGCCGAATGCGAGGACTGTTCGGACCCGACGGCCTGGGACGATCGATGGCTTCACACCGGAGGTGTCATCTCCGCCGCTCCTGCCGGCTAGGCTCTGTCCGAAACCCTGGATGAAGCGATTGGGACCGAGCCTAAGCGAGTGCGTCCCGCGTCCGCTCGACGAGGCCGTTGTCGGAGGTTTTGGTCCCCTTGAGGTTGAAGACGCTGGTCGCCAGGAATGCGTTCCGCCATTCAGGGCTGACGTGCCGGTAGTCTTCAAGTACCGCGGAGCTGAATTTGTAGTCGTGCGAATCGCGGCCCTTGAGGAAGATGAGTCGGCGGGCCTGATCGACAAACTCCTCGGCGCTGCCACCGCTGCGCAGGAAGTGGTGCAGTCCATCGGCGGCACGAACACGATTCCCCGAGATGTCTTCCAAGATCGACGGCAAGGGGTCGGCTTCGGCCTTCTCGCCGGCGTCTCGAAAGCGGTCGATCTTGCGGTCCGCCAACTCGCCGCGACCGCGGGCCGATTCGCGGAACATCGGCACGAACGAGCAAGCTTGCAGCAGCAGTCGCTTGCGGAGCGTTTCGTCAGCGGCGTGTTGCCACAGGAATCGGACAGCGTTGGCGGTTGTCAGCGAATGGAGCCCCACAATTCCAGGTTGCCGCATCAGCAGTTCACCGGCGGAGACAAACACCGCGTCCCAAACGGCTTGGGCCGCCCCTCCATCGGCTAGCGTCCCGCTCGCCGCCTCCGCCACTTCCTCGGCGGACGCGTCTCGGAAGGTGTCGATCAGCGCGGCGGTGGCGGAGTGATCGGCGGCGGGATCGAGCCAGCTTGGCGGGATCTGTTCGACGCGGGCGAGGTTTTCCCGCCAAGGCCGATCCGCCTCCAGGTCGTTGTCGGCCGGATTCGGTTCATCCGTATGGTTCAACAAGGCGAAGGCGAGCGAGCGCATCACCGGCTCGGCATGCTGCCAACCGATGACCTGCAGTGTCCTCCAGGCGTTGGCCAAAAAGATCGCCTTGTGCCCGATGGAGCGATAGTCACGGGCTGCATAGCGGGCAAATTCATTGAACACGTCGGTGGCAGCCGCGGTCCGAACCAGCCCCGCGGTGGCGACGTCCGCCATCTCCACATCCCACCGCTGCATCGCTTCGTGGAATTTCTTCCTCGCTGCATCGGCCGCCGGAACCTTCGACTCGTTCACCGGCGACATCGTCCAACCGCTGCTGGAGGCCTCATCCTGCTGTGCCCGTTTGAAGTAATCCAGGCCCCAGAAGATCGGCAGCCAGCGATCGGAGTCGGGTCCGGCCATGCTGGCCAGGTGGCATGAATTGACGACCAGCACGCAATGAAACTTGAATCCGACCGATGGCCGTGGCTGAACGTTGCGAACGCCGGCCAATAGCAGCGCCCCCAGTACCTCCTGGTACGAGGTTCCTTTTTGGATTCGCCCGCCGATCTGTTCCAGCAGTTGTTCTCGCGGGGTGGACTCGATCAGTCGCACCAGCGGCTCGATCGGTTCCGAATTGCGAACGAGGTCACCTGTTCCGGCCAGCTCGTCGGCCGTCACCCGCGGGAGTCGGTCGAAAACGTCGGTGAACGCTATCATTCCAGCGGCCGCGGAGGTTCCGAGGAAACCGCGTCGATTGTTGCTCAGCATCGCTCCAGCCCTTGTATTAGGTGAGGGTTCAGATCGGAAAGGTTCAACTTGCGCTTTGCCATGAAGCAGGTCAAATGATTCCCGTTCCCGATTGGGTTTGCGGGAGAGGGAACGGGGTGTGGGGGGCATGGTCATTTCGCATTTTCTAAGCCGGTCGCGAGCCCGGCAAAGTCTCGGGGTGGGCGGATTCGTGCGCGACCGGATCATGCGGGGTGGCGGATGGGTTGAGCGCCCGGATCACGATGCGCGGGAGGGCCAGCGTGATGCCGACCGCGGCGGAGAGGGAGAGTGCCGCGCCAACCCATTGGGCCAGCCCGGCATCGGTCGATACGGCGCGGGTCGTTGCCGAGCCGCTGTGGACCCACAGCCACTGTGGCACCGCACCGACGAACGCCGCGGCGAGAAACGGCCGCCACCGCGCCCCGAACGCTCCCATCGAATAACTGATCACGGTGGTAGGCAAAGGGGTCATCCGGGCCAGCAGATGAAAGCCGAAACCGGCGTCCTCGGCCGTGGTGCGGGCAGCGACGATCCAGCGGTTCGGGTGTCGAAGCAACCGCTTGTTGAGCGAATCGCGGAGGAACCAACGTCCGATCGCGTAGTTCAACAGCGCCGCGCTCACCGCCGTGACAATCAACAGCAGGCCGCCGAGCCAGGTTCCAAACAATACCCCAGCGGTAACCGATACGACTGTCTTCGGGAGGAACAGCGACATCATCACCACTCCCGAGATGACGAAGCCGAGCGGTCCCAAGGGGCCTTTGGAATCAAGCCACAGTTCGAGCGTGGTCAGGTCGAATCCGGATGCCAACACGCCCGCTGCTGCCAACACAACCAGTGCCGGCAGCAGAGCTCGGGTTCGACGCAACAGGGACTGCGTTCGATGCAGCAGGGGGCGAATTCGAGGGAAAAGTTTGGCTGTGAGCTTCAACGGGTCACACCGCGTCTGGGTTGCATCGGTCGGGCTACCACCTTCATGATAACCGGCGGTACGCTAGAGCGGTGTCGCCTGACGCCCTGAAATGCCGCTTCACCGGAAACCCCCACACCGTGGTTCTGACCATGCGACCGCATTCTCCCGCTGTGGATCGTCCCGCCGTGGAGCCAAGAGGTTGGCAGCCGTGGGCTTGGTGCAATTTGGGCCGCAATCCGTTTGGGGAACTGACGCGGGAGGAGCGAGTCCAGGTGGCGGTGGTTGATGTTGCATCGATTTCTGACCGCCTCCGGCGCCGCCAGATGGCAGTCCAGCTGATCGGAGACGCGGGACGGGGCAAGACCACGAGGATGCTGGTCCTCCAACATCAACTGGCCGATTCCGCCTACGTTTACTTGGCGGAGGACGAACCGTGCCCGGCGATTCCCCGTGGTTGCCCGTTGCTGGTTGACGAGGCCCAGCGTCTCCCACGTCGCGTTCGCCGAGCCGTCTTCGCCGCCGGCCTGCCGTTGGTCCTGGCCACCCACCGTGACCTTACCCGACCGCTCCGCCGCGCCGGCTATACCGTCCACACCGAGCAGATCGGCAGGCCTCCCGACCCGGCGTTGGTGCGGGAGATGGTCAACCGCCGGATCGAATGGTGCCGGATGGGCGACGGTCCGGTTCCCCAACTGTCGCTCCGTGATGCCGCCTGGTTGGTGTCTCGGTTCGACAGCGATCTGCGGGCGATGGAAGCGTACTTATACGACCAGGTTCAAAGGCAAACGTACAGCGATGGCCAAATGCGATTTATCGATTGAGTTGGATGACCCGGATGGGATGCATTCAGGGGGAGGAACCGTGACCGGCATCGTCCGGGTTCGCGCCGATGCCGATGTCAGCTGCAGCGGATTGGAGGTCCGCTCGGAATGGAAGACGCACGGGCGAGGCAACGTCACTTCCGGAACCGCCGGCACGCTGACGCTCTTCAGTGGCGAGTGGCGAAGCGGCGAGACCAACGAGTACCGGTTTGAATTGCCGATCGCTGATTGGCCGCCGAGCTACCACGGGCATTACCTGAACGTCGACCACTATGTCGAAGCCCGCGCCAAGATTCCTTGGGCCTTCGATCCGAAAGCCTCGGCGCCGTTCCAGGTTCGCCCCACTTGCGGCCCTGAGGGGGTGACAAGTCAGAGCAGTGCCGTTGAAGTCAAGGGGCTCGTGGGCTGTTTGGTTTTGGCCTTCTTCGTCATCATCATTGGCATGGTCATCGCGGGCATGGGCGCCGCCCTCGCCGTACAACCCGTGATCCTGCTGTTCGTGGCCGCCATCCCGGTGATTGGCGGGCTGATCTGGGGGGCCAAGGTTGGCCTGCCCAAATTTCTCCTCGGTGATGTCTCCTGTGAGCTCGAGACCGAACGGGTCACTCCGGGGGATTCGGTTCGCGGCAAGCTGGTCATCACCCCGCGGAGGAATGTCTCCGTCAACGCCATCACCCTGCAGTTCTTGGGGCGCGAAAAAGTGATCAGCGGCAGCGGCAGCAACCGCACAACGCATACTCACGCCTTCTTCGACAACACCGAAACGCTGCAGCCGGCGACAACTCTGACGGCCGGAAAGGTCAGCACCTTCCCCTTTGCGGTCACGGTCCCCGAAGAGGCTCCCTATTCACTCGAGCTGGACGACAACAGCTTGAACTGGAGTGCCAAGCTCCGAGTCGACATTCCTCGCTGGCCCGATTGGACCGAGGAGTTGAAGCTTGATGTCGTCCCCTCCGGACGGGCCGCCGAGGAGCAGCCGCATCACATCCCCGCGACGGCCGGCGAGTCAATCGAGGCGAGCACGGCGGCGGGTCAGCCCGGCGGACAGAGCGCGATCACCTTTGCTGAAACCGCCGCACACTTCTGGGAAGCCAGGAACGACCGGCGGCAAGCGGAGTTGCTCGTCGAGGCCGTCCGCGGCCTGTCATTCGAACTGGAAGCCGAGGTCGAGCGACGTCTGCTGTACCTCGGGGAGGACGCTCCGATCAGCGAGCGCGAGGGTTACGCGGTTTGGGCCCGCTACCCCGAGCCGCCGTTGCCCCTGGTGATCTATATCCCCAACGAACTGGGCGACGAGTTCGAGCAACTCAGTGGTGGTCGCTGGCGGGGAGAGGCGACCATCGTCGGGTGGGACGGCCAGCACCGCCGCCTGCAACTGAAACTCGACCGCTAAGTCAATGAGCGGGAAAAAAGGTGTCCGGTACCTTGTGTGCAAAGGGTACCTTGTGTGCAAAGGGTACCTTTTGTGCAAAG